>DASPZL010000113.1:0-23650 GCA_035636295.1 Paraburkholderia sp. | reverse complement strand
ACTGTACATCGCGGTCGGCATTTCGGGCGCGATCCAGCACCTGGCCGGCATGAAGGACTCGAAGGTGATCGTGGCGATCAACAAGGACCCGGAGGCGCCGATCTTCAGCGTCGCCGATTACGGCCTGGTGGGCGATCTGTTTACCGCCGTACCTGAGCTGATCGAAACGCTTCAATAACGACAAGCAACAACCGCCACATTCCAACGGACAAAACCAACCGGAGTTGCCATGAGCGAAACAGTCATGTCGGACACCGCGCAACGCCAGGCACTGGCCGACGAGCTGGACAGCTATAACTGCCGTATCGCCCAGCTCACCGATGGCCCGCTTTTCACGCGCGAGCCGCAATCGACGATGCAGGCGGCACACTGGAAAGCCGCCGACCTCGCGCGTCTGCTCGAGAAAATCGGCGCGAATATCAAGCTCGAAGCCGGCGGTCAACGCAGGACCTTGCGCCTCGCTAACCGCGGCCTGCCGTTCGGCACCACGCCGACGATCTGGGCCTCGATCCAGTACATCCTGCCCGGTGAGATCGCCACCGCCCATCGCCATACGGCCAGCGCGCTGCGTTTCATCATGCAGGGTCGCGGGGCTGACACGATCGTCGACGGCGAGCGCTATGAGATGAATGAGGGCGACCTCGTGCTCACGCCGGCCTGGGCCTGGCACGATCACGAGCACAAAGGCGACGAGCCGATGATCTGGCTGGACGTGCTCGACATTTCGTTGGTGCGCTCAATGCACGCGACCTTCTTCGAGGGCTCCGCTGCACGACGCCAGCCGGTGCTGGCGATTCCGGACCATTCGTATCGCCGCTACGGAAGTGGCCTCATGCGACCGCTCAACGATACGGCTGCACCCGCACTCAATCCGCTGCTGGTCTACTCGGCCGAACGCGCGCGGGAAACGCTGCGTCTTGCCGCGGAGTTGCCGCCCGATCCATTCGACGACACCGCGCTCGAATACGTGAATCCGATCACGGGTGGCCCGGCGCTGCCGACCATCGGCACGGTGCTGCAATCGTTGCGACCGGGCATGCATACGAAAGCGCATCGCCACACCGGCAGCGTCGTCTATTACGTGATGCGCGGGGAAGGCGCGACGATCGTCAACGGCACGACGTTCGAGTGGGGTGCGGGCGACTTCATGGCGATTCCGCCGTGGGCCGTGCATGAGCATATCAACCGTTCCCACGAGACGTCCGCGATGCTGTTTCAGGTCAACGACATTCCGGCACTGCGCAAACTCGGCCTGTATCGCGAAGAGGCCGTCGACGTCGCACCGGCATGACGGAACTGGGAAAGTCGATAAACACTGGGAGACTGTAGATGCAAACACCTGTATTGATTGTGGGCGCCGGCCCGATCGGACTGGCACTCGCCGGCGACCTCGGTTTTCGCGGCGTGCCGTGTACGCTGATCGAACGAAGCGATGGTCGGGTGATTCAGCCGAAGATGGACATGGTCGGCGTACGCACCATGGAATATTGCCGCCGCTGGGGCATCGTGCCGTGGGTGCACGGTGCCGGTTATAACCGTGCGTATCCGCAGGACTGCGCCTGGGTGACAGGACTGAACGGCTACGAATTCGGTCGGGAAGTGTTCCCCAGCCCACAGGACGAAAAGTGCCCGCCGCAGAGTCCGCAAAAGCGCGAACGCTGCCCGCAGAATTTCTTCGATCCGGTGCTGCGTCGCTTCGCGCAACAGCAGAAAGGCGTCGAGATTCGATACAACACGGAACTGGTCGAATTCAGCGAGACTGCTGACGGCGTGGCCGCAAAGGTGCGCGACGTGAACACCGGCGAAGAGTCGGTGATCGAAGCGAGCTATCTGGTCGGCTCGGACGGCGGCGCCAGCGTCGTGCGCCAGGCCCTTGGTATTGGCATGACCGGCGAGCCGACGCTGACGTACACCACCAATGTGGTGTTCCGTAGCGACAATCTTGAAGCGTTGCACGACAAGAAGCCCGCGTACCGCTATATCTTCATCGGCCCTGAAGGAACGTGGGCCACGCTTGTCGCCATCGACGGACGGGATCAGTGGCGCTTCTCGCTCGTCGGCGACGAGACGCGGCTCACGCTCACCGAAGAGCAGATGCGTGCCGCGATCGTTCGCGCGGTGGGCCGCGAGTTCGACTTCGAGATCCTGTCGATGCTGCCGTGGGTGCGCCGCCAGCTGGTGGCGGACAGCTATGGCACGAAGCGGGTGTTCGTCGCCGGCGATGCCGCGCATCTGACATCGCCTACCGGCGGTTTCGGCATGAATACCGGTATTCAGGACGCGGTCAATCTGTCGTGGAAGCTCGCCGCCACGTTGCAGGGTTGGGGCGGCGAGCATCTGCTCGCGACGTATGAAACGGAACAGCGCCCGGTGGCGATTCGCAATGTCGCGGAGGCGACCGGCAATCTCAAACGGATGTTGTCGCCGCGTGTGCTGTCGCCGTCGAAGGAAATCTTCGAGGATGGCCCCGGCTCCGACGCGGCGCGTATC
Source organism: Paraburkholderia sp. (assembly GCA_035636295.1). Classification (GTDB taxonomy): domain Bacteria; phylum Pseudomonadota; class Gammaproteobacteria; order Burkholderiales; family Burkholderiaceae; genus Paraburkholderia. The sequence goes on along the minus strand of DASPZL010000113.1, from coordinate 21,160 downwards.
GAGTTCGGCAATCAATACACCGAGCTGATGAAGCGCGAGTGGTTCTCGATCGGCATTCACCTTGGGTATATGTACGAAGGTTCGCCGATCATCGTTCCCGACGGCACGCCGCAACCGCCCGATGAAGTGTCGTCTTACGTGCAGACGGCCCGTCCAGGTTCGCGTGCGCCGCACGTGTGGCTCACGGCAGGCGAGTCGACGCTCGACCTGTTCGGCAAGGAGTTCGTGCTGATGTGCTTCTCGCCGGCGGTCGCGGAGAGTGAGGCATTGCGCGACGCTGCGACCCGGCGTCATGTGCCGTTCAAGTCGGTCGATATCGATAACGAAGAAGCGCGTCGCCTGTATGAACGGCGCCTCGTGCTCGTGCGTCCGGACGGACAGGTGGCGTGGCGCGGCGACGAACTGCCGGACGATCCGCTCACGCTGATCGATACGGTGCGCGGTTCAGCCAATACGAAGATGGACACGATGCCGCTGGCGCAGCAGAGCGCGATCTAAGGAGAGGCGTGCGCGGCTGAAAAAACCGCGCACGCCTGCCGTTTATCGCTCCCGCATCTCGGCCGGCACAACAACGCATGCAGCACTGACGCAACAGAGGAACGGATCATGAAAACGTACAGCAAAGCGTGGTGGCTCGATCTGCAAAACCGTGCGGCCACGACGAAAGGCCAACTGGTGTGCGCGATGATGCTATGCGCGCTGGCTTATATGGGCAGTGTGCCGGCTGTGGAATAAAAAATCGTTCTTCCCTTACCGCGGAAGAACGATGTCCAATTCCTGGAGAGGACAAGCTGCCTGTTTTTTGCGCTGCTCAGTCGTGTGGGTTGACCAGGCCCGCCGGCGCAAGACGTTCCAGAAACACCATGATGGCCGAGTTGAATGCGTCGTTGCGATCGCCCGCGATCATGTGCCCGGCACCCGGCATCAACGCCGTTTCCAGTTGCGGCAAGCGTGCGCGCAACTCGTCGATCCCGCTGCTCGAGACGACATCGCTCTGTGCGCCATGCACGAGCAAAGTCGGGATCTTGATATTGGGGCACATATCGAGCAGATGGTTGGTGCTTTTCTCGCGCTGCTCGTCGTTGCGGCTGGCGAAAAAACGCGGATCCCAATGCCAATAGAGACGGCCGTCTTCGCGCAAACGAAGATTCTTCATCAACCCGCGCGGATCGCGCGGGCGCGGACGATGCGGATTGTAGGAGGCGACCGCATCGGACGCCTCCTCGATATTGGCGAAACCGTCCGGATAGCCGTTCAGGAAGTCGTGAACACGGCGTAGACCTTTTGGATCGACGCGCGGCGCGATATCGACCAGCACCAGCGCACGCGCGAGCATGCCGTTGCTGCGGCCGATGGCATGCATCGCGGTTATTCCGCCCATCGACGCGCCGATGACCACCGGTTCGGCGGCCACGGTGCCGATCACGGCCTCGAGGTCGTCGGCAAGCCGGTTATGGGAATAGTTCAATTCCGCCGACCAGTCGCTTTCGCCGTGACCGCGTGCGTCGAATGCGAGCGCATGGTAGCCGAGCTCCCCCAGCGTTTTGACCGTGCCGCGCCAGGAATGACGCGTCTGGCCGCCGCCGTGCAGCAGAATCACGGCGGGCCGGCCGGGCTCGCCGCTTTCCGTCGCAGTCAAGGTGACGCCGTCTTCCATCTTCATACGGCGCGTATGCAGACCCTGGCGCACGGGCATTTTCGTTTGAGCAGTATCCATGCGTTCGTCCGCTTCCGTTCAGTTGACCGGCTTGTCCCACACGGGGTGGTTGCCGCCCTTGCTCTGCACGACGTCGAGCGCCATCGAGCCGACTCCGGCGATGTCGATCGTGACCTTGTCGCCGCCCTGAAGCGGACCGACGCCGGCAGGCGTACCGGTGGCGATGATGTCGCCGGGGTAGAGCGTCATGACCGCGGAGGCCATGCGAATCATCTCCGGAATATCGACGATCAGATCCCGCGTGCTGGCTTTCTGCCTGATGTCGCCGTTCACCGAGAGTTGCAGATCGATCGCGTCGTAGTCGGGCACTTCGTCGGCGGTGACGAGGTAGGGGCCGACGGGGCAGAACGTGTCATAGGATTTGCGCATCACGCGCTCTTCCTTGCCGCGCACCACCACGTCGATCAGACAGGCGTAGCCGAACACGTGCTCGAGCGCATCGGCGCGGCTGATTTCACGGCCGCCTTTGCCCAGAATGATCGCGAGCTCGCATTCGTGATGAATCTGACGATTCGGAATCGCGGGCAGCACGATCGGCTCGGACGGCCCGCTCAAGCTCGAGTTCGCCTTCAGGAAAAAGCCCTGGCCGTCCGCTTTGAACGGCGAAATGAGCCCGGTGCCGCGCTTCATCTCTTCCACGTGCGCGTGGTAGTTCGCCGGAAACGCGATCACCTTGTTCGGCCACGCGATCGGCGTTTCCAGCTTCACGGTCGAAAGCGGTACGCGTTTGCCGCTTTGCGCGCGGTCTTCGAGTTTGCCGCGCACCGCGGCAAAGCGGTCGATCAGGTGCAGCATGCCGACCGGCGGCCATGCGTTCGGCGTGGCGTTCACGAGATCGGATACGTCGACGATATCGTCACCGACCACGACGCCGATACGTCCTCCATCGAAACTTGCGAGTTTCATGTCAATTTCCTGGTTGAGTTGTTCTATGTTTCCGACTATTGCGTGCGCCGACTCAGTGCCCGCCTATCGCCTCATCGTGTTCGCCGATAGCGGGCGGGCCCGAACGGGCGGTCAGCTTGCGGTCGTCGAAACTGGCCGGATAACGCGCCGCGCGAATCGGGCCGACCGGCGAATCCACGAAGCTGTACACCTGATTGTTTTCCACCTGCGGGTCGTGCAGGAACTCGTCGAGTGAGAACACCGGCGCGGCAGGCACGTCCATCTCGCTGAAGCGCTGCAGCCAGAACGTCGTGTTGTTCTCCTTGACGACCGCGCCGACGCGTCGGAAAAACTCTTCGGCCATTGCGACCGGGTCGCGCATCCGCTTGAACTCGTCTTTCCATTCTGGGCGCTCGATCGCGTTGAGCGTCTTCGACATCTGCGCGCCGTTAGCCGGCGAGATCACGACGAAGCCATCGGCTGTCTCCAGCACCTGCGACGCGGGCGGTTTCCACGCCGACGTGTCGCCTTCGAAAGTGCGGTGCTGGAACATGTCCGGGAAGTTGAAGTAGCCCATCACGTCGAGCATCGGCAACTGCACGTAGCCGCCTTTGCCGGTTTTTTCGCGTTCATACAGCGCGGCCAGCACGGCTTGCGCGCCGAACGCGCCGGTGACCTTGTCGACCATATTGAACGGCGTCACCGCAGGCTTGCCGTTGCGGCCCTCCGACGCGACGATGCCGGTGCGGCCCTGGATCAGCGAGTCGAAAGCCGGCGCATTGGCGAGCGCGCCAGTGTCGCCGAAGCCATTGATGGACAGCCGGATCAAACGTGGATAGCGCGTTTCCAGTACATCGCGGCCGAGCCCGAGCGAGGCGGCGACGCGGGGCCGCCAGTTCTCGATGAGGATGTCCGCGCGTTCAAGCAGGTTACGCAGGCGGCGCGTGCCTTCCGCCGTTTTCAGATCGATCACGACGCTGCGTTTGCCGCGATTCGCATTGGTCCACGAAGCGCCGTAGCCGTCACGGTTGTGGCCGAACTTGCGGAATCCGTCGCCACCAGGCGGCTCCACCTTGATGACGTCGGCGCCGAGATCGGCGAGCATCATCGAGGCAAACGGTCCCGTGAGAAAACTCGAGGTTTCCACGACGACGATACCGTCGAGTGGCCGCTTCGGCACTGTACCTTGAGCGGAGGAGGTGACGTGGTCGGGGGTGTTTGGATCTGACATCTGGTATCTCTCTGGCTGGTTTTGCTTCTGCGTGAATATCCCGCACGTCGCATTGTCGCTATAATTCATTGGATCAACCTTTGAAATTATGATGATGGATCGCTCGAGTGATGTCAAGCGGTAGTGATGCCGGGGGCACGCGGGCGCGCAGTGCTACGCCATGGGCTGCGCCGGGAGAGGCCGGCAAGGAGTGAGACAGACGGACGAAACGGTGTACGCAAAACGAAGCGGCCACGTATTGCCCGATATTCGGGGCAATACGTGGCCGATGAATGCTGCGAGGTCTCGCGATGGTGAGCAACGGCGTCGGCGGTCGAATCGCCGTACGCAATTCCGCCTTAAAACTTGTGCCGGATGCCGAGTCGCACCACCACCTGGCTCGAGGTATTGCTCGGCGTGAGCGTGACCAGATAGGGCACGGCCGCCTGATTGGTTGAGTCAACGCCAGAGGCCTTCATATAAGCACCAGTCAGATACACGTCGGTTCGTTTCGACAGGAAGTAATCGGCGATCGCGTTGACAGTCTGGTACTTGGCAGGTTTTTTACCGTCGATGGCGCCACCGGTGAGATAGTTGTACGCGGCGCCGATTTCGAGTGTCGGTGTCACGTAATAGCCCGTGAAGATCGAGTAGTTGTTGAACGCCGCGTTGCCGGTGTAACCGAACGGATTGGTCAGGCTCAGCGTGCCCGAGTTCGGACTATTCAGATTCTGGAAACGGATATTTGAATAGCCGCCGCCGATCGTCAAGGCGCCGGCCGTGTACTGAAGCGCCGACGCGAAGATTTGCAGCTTACCCGCCGAGGCGAAGCCGCCGTAGATCGGGTTGACCTGAACGCCGGTGACGGAGCCGAGATTGTTGGCCGTGGTTGAACCCGTCGAACCGTTGCCATAGAAGGACTGGTTCGGATTGTCGATATGCATGTAGCCAGCGGCGGCGATGATCGGACCGACCGCGTAACGCGCGCCGACCGACCAGATACTGTTTTTGCCGAATTCTCCCGCTGCGCCCCCGAAGCTATACAGTCCAGTTACGAGCAAACCGTGATAGGTCGGACTCGTGTACTTGATCGAGTTGTTGATACGCTGCGAATCCGCCACGTTGTCGATATCGCCCGGATGATCGGCGAACGCGCCACCGGCATACGTGCCCGCCTGCATCACGTTGATCACGTCGACGATCGAGTCGTATTGCCGGCCGGCGGTCAGTGCGCCCCACGGCGCCGTAATTCCGACGAACGCCTGGCGGCCGAAAAAGGTGCCGCCCTGCTGGAATCTACCGGTGCCGACGTCGAAGCCGTCTTCGAGTGTGAAGACCGCCTTGTAGCCGCCGCCCAGATCTTCGGCACCTTTGAGGCCCCAACGCGAGGCTTGCACCAGGCCCGTTGTCATGGAGACGACGCTGCCGCCAGTTCTACCGTGCGGTGCGCCAGCCTGTGCGGTCTGTGCGTTGTTGACGTAGTTGATACCTTCGTCCAACAGACCGTATAGCGTGACGGTGCTCTGTGCGAAAACGGGCGCCCATGCTGCGAGCGCTAGCGCACCTATCAAGGTTTTTGCGAGCTTCAACATTGTCTCCTGGATTTCTTATTGCACCGGATCGGCGCATCACGAACCGGGTTTTATTAAGTGTTTTCTGGGTCATGTTATTGGATGAACCATTGATTGCAAATATAAGGTATTCAATTTTACTGTCAAACCGAGCAAACCCTAATGCGGACCGCCGTGCAGTGCGAACACGTCTGTCGAGCGCACGCGTTCGTCGGGTATTCGCTGGTTGTATTCCAGGAAACGGTCAAGCGATCGAACTTTGATCCGCGGTTTCTTCGGCATCGACTAGCGCGACCGGTCGCGGCGCAGCCTTGAACGCGAACCATGCGATTGCGCTCGAGACGATCAGCGCGACGATCATCGAAATGGTCGGATCGTTTGGCGCGAGGCCGATCGTGGCGGTGCAGAGTGATCCATACGCCATCTGCAGGCAACCATAGAGCCCGGCCGCTGCGCCGACCACGGATGAATCGACATCGAGCGCGCTGCTGATCGCATATGGGCTCGACAGTCCGGTTGCAAAGAACATCACGATCATCGGTGCCATCACCGAGACGAGCGTGATCGAATTGGCGACATACGACACCATGAGACTCAGCGACGCGACCGCCATGATGGCCGCCGCCATCAGCAGCGCCGAGCGCGCGGGAAAACTTCCGGCCATGCGTTTGGCCGCGCTCTGGCCGCTTGCTAGTCCGACCACTAGCGAGAAGTACGCGAAACTGAACGCTTGCGGCGACAGTCCGAGGCGCGACTCAAGAATGAACGGCGACGCGGACAGAAATGCGTAGATGCCGGTGGTCGCACTGGCGCCGCCGATGCTATACGCGAGAAACGATGGCGAGCGCAACAGGTGGGTATAACTGATCAGATAGCGGCCGATCCGGAAATCGCGCGACGGGATGTGAGTTTCCGGCACTACGAGCCACACGGAGACCAGCACGAGCACATTCGTCGCGCTCATCGTGATGAAGATCCAGCGCCAGCCGAGATGGGCGACGAACTGCGCGCCGATCACGGGCGCGACGGCTGTTGCAACCGCCATCGCAATGCTGAGGGTTGCGAGGCGGCGGATCAGCGTCGTCGAGCCGGAGCTGTCTCTGGCAATCGCGCGGCCGAGTACGAGCCCCGCGCAGCCGCCCAACGCCTGCGTGACGCGGGCGAGTTCAAGCCACTTCAACGACGGCGCGCAAGCGGCCGCGACACTGGCTATCGCAAACAACGCCAATCCCGCCAATAGCACCGGGCGCCGCCCATAGCGATCCGATAGCGGTCCGTAGATGAGCTGGCCGATCGACAGTCCGATGATGTATAGCGTAATCGTCAAACCGATTCCCGTCGTCGATGCGTGCAGATCGCGGGCCGCCGACGGCAGCGCGGGCACGAACACATGCAGCGGAAACGTACCGGACAATGTGATGCAAACAAGGATGAACAGCGACGGCGCGCGCACAAGGGTTTTTGCGGAAGCAAAGGAGGTGTTCATGGTGGCGCGGCTCGAAGAGGGTGGCAGGAGCAGTCGTTAGGACTGGATGTACGGGCGAGGCGTGCAGACCACTAGCGAGGTACGAGAAGTTCGACCACCAGTTCGAGAAGCTCCAGCACGCCCTTTGTGACGACATAAAGAATCACGGCCGCAAGCACGCCGATCATGATGAAGTCGCTCGCGTGCAGCCTGAGGTCCGCCCATATGCCGACGGCGAGTGCCAGCACCGCGACGACGAGAGGCAAGCTCGCGCGATGCCGGATGGCGAACGTGAGTACGGGGTATTGCGGAAGTTGCGCTTGAGCTTCGACTGTCATGTGTGTTCCTTGTGTCGATGATCGCTGCCGGGATGGGCGTTACGCAGATACACGATCGCGTTTTCGGCGCTCACGAGGCCGAGGACGAGCGCCTTGCACAAGCCGCCCATATAGAAGCTGAACTCGCCGCCTTCGATGCCGCCGACCGTCGCCCCCGCCGCGTACAAGCCGGGCAGCGGAGCGCCGCCGTTCGAACGCACTTCGCCACGCGTCGTAATGGCGATGCCGCCCATCGTGTACGTGATGCCGGCGCACACGGGAATCGCATGGAACGGCGGCGTGGCGACAGGATGAGCGCTGCCTATGCGCCAGCTGCGCGGCGGCTCCATCGGCTCCGAGCCATGTGACTGGATGAAGCCGTTATGCGCCGCAATCGTCGCGTTCAGTGTGGTGTGGTCGACGCCGGCACGCGTGGCGAGTTCGTCGATAGAGCTCGCCGACCACAAACAGCCGCCGCGATGGGTCAACACCGGATTCGGCGGCACGCGCGTGCTGCGGCCGGTCGACCACCAGGTGCGATCGTCGAACACGACGATTGCGCTTGCCGGATCGGCACGTTTTGCCACCGCGTTGGCGAGATAAACGCCGGTTCGGCCTTCGTCGGTAAAGCGCCGTCCGTCCGGCCCGATCAGCACGCCGGCTTTGGCCAGTCCGTCGATCATCGGATACGGCCAGAGACCCTCATCGTGCAGTGCCTTTTGCGCGACCAGATGACCGTAGAAGCTGCCGAGCGGCGAAAGGCGCGCGCCGAGCGCAGAGGCGATCGATACGCCCGAGCCCTGCGCGGTCCCGGCATTGCGTTGTAAGACCCGCGAAGCAAACGGCGCGATGTGGCGGCTCACCATGGCCTGGTTCCCCTGGAAACCGCCGTCCGCGAAAACCACGGCGCGGGCCCTTACACGAGCAATCGAGCCCCGGTGCAGCACTGAAACGGAATAGCCATCCGGTGCGGTGGCTACATCGACGACCGTGATGCCGCGCTGAATCGTCTGGCCCGCGTTGCGTAGGCGGGCGGCCAGCGTGTTGAGTACGACATCGGGGCCGCGTCCCGGATGGACCAGTCCAGGTTTGGGCGGTCGCGGCGGCGCAAGCACCCATTTTTCGTAGGATTGCGGGCCCACGCGAATGAAGCGGGCGCCTCCGGCTTTCTGCAGCCAGCCAACTGCGCGCCGCGCATGGCGGGCGATCAGCTCCACGAGTTCGCGGTCGACGTCCGCGGGACAACGTTCGAGCAGCGTGCTCGCCAGCAATGCTTCCGGCAAACCGATATCGAGGTAGTCGAGATGGAACATGCCGCCCGAATACCGCGAGTTGCACGGATAGCGTTCGCTATCGCCCTGCTCGAACACGCAAACCTGCGCGCCGAGCTCCATCGCACGAACCGCGCACGACAAGCCAGCCAGCCCGCCGCCGACGATCGCGATATCCAGCATGTTCTGTCCCGCTGCCGTCAAGCCGTCCTGGCTTTGCATGGAAGTGCACAGCTCGTAAAAATCGCTGTTATGTCATTGGATGAACCATTAATATATGACTCGACCGACGTGGCTGTCAACGCCGGTTCATCAAGATCCCGACGCACGGCATCACATTTCCGGCATTAGGGTATACGGCAATCGCTTCGCTTGCACAATGGATGAACCATTATGATTTGTGTGGTACGGCAGCTGCGGCTGCGATGCCTGTCAGTGAAAGAATCTGGGAGACGACGTGATGAAATCTCGCACGCAACTGGTGGTGGGCGACGTATCGGCGGCGACGCCGCGCAAAGCCACTACCGGAAGCTTTCGATGGGTGATCCTGCTCGTGATCTGGGCCGCGTTCATGGTGAGCTGCGTGGACCGCTTTGCGTGGGCCAGCATCGCCGCGCCGGTGGGGCACGCACTCGGGTTCAAGCTCGCACTGCTCGGTTCGCTGACCACCGCGTTTTATGTCGGCTATACGGTGTCATGCCCGGTCGGCGGGATTCTCGCCGACAAGTTTGGCAGCCGAGCAACATTGGCGATCTCGATGTTTCCGCTTGGCGTGCTGACGTTCTGCTTCGGTTTCGTGCAGACGTTCTGGATGGCAGTCGCGCTACATCTGTTGATGGGTTTCGCCGCAGGTGCCGAATATGGCGCGACCATCAAGATCCTGACGGTGTGGTTCGGCAAGGACAAGGGCCGCGCGTTCGGTATCTGGGCGACCGGCACGTCGATCTCGGTCGTGGTGGCGAACGCAACCGTGCCGCGCATCGCCGCGGCTTACGGCTGGCAGGTGGCGTATCAGATCCTCGGCATCGCGACATTGGTCTTTTCGCTTATCTGCTTCTGCGTGATTCGCAACACGCCTGACGGACAATCGGTGCCGCGTATCACGGCCGTGCAGATCGCTTCGTTGCTGAAGAATCGCAACCTGCTGCTGCTTGCGCTCGGCGGCGCCGGAGCGCTGTACGGCACGCTCGGTTTCGTCGCGTGGGCGAACGCGCTGATGAGCGTTGCGCACGGTATATCGCCGGTGGTGGCGGGCTCAGTGCTGGTGTGGTTCGGCGTCGGTGCGTTCGTGTCGAAGCCGCTGTTCGGCTGGCTGTACGACCGGCTGGTCAATTATGCAAAGGTAGTCGCGATTATCGATCTCGTGATCTTTATCGTGCTGCTGACCGTGTTCGGCAATTGTTCGTCGATCTCCGCGTATTACGCGATCGCGCCGTTTCTCGGCGCGGCCGCCTACGGCTATACGCCGCTCCTGATCGGCTTGTACACGCAGGCATCGGGACCGCAACTGGCGGGCGCCGCGGCGGGCTTCGTGAACACGGTCTGGTCGGTTGGCAGTTTTATTTCGCCGATTCTCGCTGGCTACGTGTTCCAGCACGGCCGCTCGCTGAATAACACGCTAGGTGTGATTGCGATCGGCCCGTTGCTGAGCGTGATTCTGCTGTGCTTCGTGCGCAAACACGTGGCTGCCGAGTCCTGACACTTACGTCGTTTCCCCTGGTATCCGTCTCCTTGACATCGTCACGTTCGATGACATATTTTCAAATGGTTGGGCCATTCAATGATTTGAAAATAAATTCATCGATCAGGAGACATCATGCGGCGACCTTCCGGTTGGATCTCTGGTTTGCTCAACGCTGTACGGCGAGGGCGCTGGCCGTTGCAGGCCATGGTGCTCGCGTTACTGGCGGGTGCGTGGGCGCATACCGCATTGGCCGCAGCGCCTGTGCTGAAAATCTGTCATATCGACGATCGCAGTGGCGCGGCCGCCGATACCGGCACGCAGGGATATCAGGCAGTTCGTCTTGCGGTCGATCAGATCAACGCCGCTGGTGGCGTGGCCGGCCATCAGGTGGAGCTGATCGGCTATGACGGTAAGACCGATCCGCAACTATCGGCTTCGTTTGCGGCACGTTGCGCAGAGGACGATCATGCGCTACTGATCATCGGCGCGAATCCGGCCGCGGTGGCGACTGGTATTGCCGCCGCTGCTAACGAGGACAAGATTCCGTTTTTCGTGATGGGCGCAACCGTCGACAAACTCACCGACCCGCCCGCGCCCTATCTGTTTCGCTTCGGCCCGGCGAACCGGCAGGATGCCGGGGCCGTGGCCGACCTGCTCGCGAAGCAGGGCTTTCGGCGCATAGCGATCATCAACTGCTCGGCGCCGTTCGGTATTGATGGCCAGCGCGCGATGCTTGCCGCGTTGGCGGCTCGCCACATTTCCGTGGTTGTGCAGCAAACCTACGATACCGGCGTGGCCGACCTGACGCCGCAACTGCTGAGTATTCGCGACGCGAAACCGGACGCGATGGTGATCTTCCCCTATCCCGCGGACGGTGCGCGCGTTCTGAGAACGGTGCAGCAATTGAATCTGAAGCTGCCCATGATCGTGGTGCGCAGCGCCTTGCAGCAGACCTTGCTTAAGTTGGCGGGTTCGAGTGCCGACGGCGTGCTTGTGCCGAATACGGTCGACCCGAATCGTGCCGACGTAAAAGCGTTCTTCGCCGCGTTCAATACACGCTTCGGTCCGCATCTGCCGAACCTGTATCCGGCGGTGGCCTACGACGCGGCCCAGGCCGCGTTCCGCGCGTTGGCCCAACCCGATGTCCTCAAAGCGGTCGACAGCGGCAATGTGGAACAGGCGCGAGTGGCATTGCGTGACGCCGTCGAAAAGATCGGTTCGTTCGACGGTATCGAGGGAGCGGCGGGCACACACTATCAGTTCAGCGCGACACAGCACCAGGGGCCGCCCGACGAGCACTGGTTCACGTTCATCGAGGTGGCGGGGAACGGCACCCGCTTCGTGGCCGCGAACCTCGACGCATTTCGGCCGAAACCCTGAGAGTCGGATAAAGGCGGCGGGCTATGCGTCAGGTCCGCCGCTTGATCTTCTGCCACGCTCCGGATTTTGGTGAGCTTGCCACCGCGTCCCCACGCTGTGGGAGGTAGTGGCGTTCGAGCGCTTTCAGGTGAACTTCCATTTCGCCGGCCGCGCCCTCGGTGTCCCTTGCGAGCAGGTGCTTCAACAACCGGCGACGCGACGCCATCACCGTGCTGCTCGGCGCAGGCGTGAGGACCTCGAGCAGCAAGACCTGGATCTCGATCAGCGCGTCGGTGAGGATGATGAGTAGCGGGTTGCGCGATGCATTCGCGAGGATGCGGAAGAACTCGAGATTGATCGATACACGTTCGCTGATATTGCCGGCCTTCACCGCTGTTTCGGCGGCACGCACGTTGTTGACCAGCGCATCCAGATCCGCTTCGGACCCGCGTTCGCAGGTGGCGCGTGTGGTTGCCAGCGCAACCACCATGCGCGCCTCGGTCAGATGTTCATGGCCGAGGGTGCCGAGGCGAAACAGGTCGGCGATGCCGGTGACCACGCCGTCGCCTTGGCCTTCGCGCACGAAAGCGCCGCCGGTGGTCCCTTTGCGGAATTCTAGAACGCCGGAGATCTCCAATGTTCTCAGTGCTTCGCGCACGGTGTTGCGGCTCAGACCGAATTGCTCAGCCAGATCGCGCTCCGCAGGAAGCCGGTCGCCCGGACGTAATTCACCGCTGCTGAGTTGCGCGCGGATCTGAAGCGCTACTTCCTCGAATGCGCGGCGAGCCTGAACGGGTGTGGGCGACACGGATGAGATTGGCGCATCAGGGGTGTCATGAGAGACCGTTGCCTCCGGTTGCTTCGTTCGCTGTGCAGTGTCCATGAGTCGAGACCAGGTTCGCTTTAGAGCCGATGGTACTCCGCGGACGATGCATTGGTGTACATACGAACGTGTCTTTTTTATCAGTGATGCGTCGGCGCACCTCTCTGCTCGAAATGGTTTACTTGAAAGGTTGAACCATTTAATCTATAAAAACATTGACACCTAACGGTTGCCGACTCTTCGCGCGGTAGCTATTCATCTGGAGACGATCGATGCAACGTGGACTAGCTCATCCGTCACTCAGTCATGCCATCCGCCAGTTCGTCCAGCGACAGCATATGTTGCTGATCGACGGCAAGTGGAGCGAGGCTCTGTCCGGCAAGACTCTCGATGTCGAAGATCCCGGCACGGGCGAATTGCTGACGCGCGTCGCCGCCGGTGAAGCGGCCGACGTGGACCGCGCCGTGCATGCCGCCCGCGTGGCGTTCGACACCGGCCCATGGCGCCGCCGCGTCTCGCCCGCGGCGCGCAGCAAGCTGCTGTGGAAGCTCGCCGATCTGATGAACGATCACGCTGACGAACTGGCCCAACTCGAATCGCTCGACAACGGCAAACCGGTGGTGTTCGCGCGGGCGGTCGACGTCCTCAGCTCCATCGAGATGGTTCGCTACTACGCCGGTTGGGCGACGAAGTTCGGCGGCGAAACGATCGATGTCTCCGTGCCCGGCGAATGGCATGCCTATTCGACGCGCGACCCGATCGGCGTGGTGGGACAGATCGTGCCGTGGAACTACCCGCTCGGCATGGCGATATGGAAAATCGCGCCGGCGCTCGCGGTAGGCTGCACGATCGTTCTCAAGCCAGCGGAGCAAACGCCGTTGACCGCACTGCGTCTTGGCGAGCTGATTCTCGAAGCCGGCTTCCCGCCAGGCGTCGTGAATGTCGTCACGGGTTACGGTGAAACCGCCGGGGCCGCGCTGGCGGCGCATCCCCAGGTGGATAAGATCGCCTTCACCGGGTCGACGGAAGTCGGCAAGCTCGTCGTCAAGGCGGCGCTCGGCAACATGAAGCGCGTGTCGCTCGAACTGGGTGGCAAATCGCCCGTCATTGTCTTTCCCGATGCCGATATCCAGAAAGCAGCGCCGGCGCTGGCGCGCGCGGCTTTCTTCAATACCGGCCAGGTGTGCTCCGCGGGGACGCGGCTCTATGTGCACGAGCACATCTACGACGAGCTGGTCGACCAGGTGTACGCCGAGGTGTCCGGTTGGCAAATCGGTTACGGGCTCGACGCGGACACGAAGATGGGGCCGCTGATTTCAGCCCGGCAGCACGCCCGTGTCACCGGTTATCTCGAGGCCGCGCGCAATGACGGAGCGACGGTTTTGGGCGGCGCGCCCTGCAAGGCTAAGCAAGGTTATTTCGTTACACCGGCCGTCCTCAAGAATACCCGGCCGACGATGTCCGTGGTGCGCGAAGAAATCTTCGGTCCCGTGCTGTGCGCGATGAGTTTTCGCGACAACGAAATCGAGCAGCTCGCAGCGGTCGCGAACGATACGAGCTACGGGCTTGCGGCCAGCATCTGGACCCGCGACCTCGGCGTCGCGCACAAACTCGCGCGGCGCATCAAGGCCGGCTCGGTCGGCGTGAACGCGCATTCCGTGCCTGATCCGGCATTGCCGTTTGGCGGTTTCAAGCAATCGGGCTGGGGCCGTGAACGAGGTCGCGAGGCGCTCGAGCTTTACACGGACGTGAAAAGCGTCACCATCAATCTGGATTGATCCACTGGAATAGAACCGGCGTGTGGCGCTTGACAGTCACCCGGCCGCTACCTAGACTTTGTTTTATTGGTTCAACCAATGAGGTTATTGAAGTGAATGAAATCCCAAATCAACTGGTGACATACGAAGCGCGAGACGGCCGCGCGTACATCACGTTCAACCGACCTGAGAAGAAGAACGCGCTGACCGGGCAGATGCTGGACACGCTGATGGATCACCTCGATCGCGCTGAGGCCGATGACGATGTACGCGTAATCGTCTTTCGCGGGGCGGGCGGAGACTTCTGCACCGGGCACGATCTCGCCGAAGTCGGCCACGAATACGGCGAACCGCAACTCGATGCGAAGGGCAAGCCGTGCCGTCCGAGTCAGCGGGCACGCCTGCATCACGACAGGCACTACATCGCCCGTTTTCAGCGCATTTTTCTGTCGCCCAAGCCGACGCTTGCGTTGATCAGCGGCTATTGCATCGGCGCGGGCTTGTACATCGCCGAAGGTTGCGACCTGTCGATCGCGTCGGACAACGCAAAGATCGGCCATCCGGAGCAGAAGCTCGGCCTGTCAGGTGCGTCGTACTTCGGTGCGTGGGAAATCATGGCGATGGGGCCGCGCAAGGCACGCGAGCTCCTGTTGCTTGCCGAACTGTGGACCGCACAGGAGGCGCTTACCGCCGGGCTCGTGAACAAGGTCGTGCCGCAAGCGGAACTCACCGAGGCCGGCGAAGCATGGGTCGAACGTATCGTCCGCTTGCCGCGCGACGGCCTGGCGATCGGCAAGGCAGCTGCCCATCTGGCTTATGACTCGCTGCGGCTCACCAGTCAGTTCTCGTACGGCTACGTGATGCATGCACTGGCCACTAACGTGCGCTACGAAAAAGACGAATTCAATTTCATGAGGGCGAAGCGTGAGTCCGGCGTGCGGGCATCGAGCCACGGCCGGGAAGCATTCTACAAGTCGTCGGACGGCGTGGACACGTCATCGTAAGCGCGTCGGAACGCTTTGTTATGTACGCAGGTTTCATGGAAAGGAGGCGACGTTGGGTGCTTTACACAAATTGCGTGTGCTCGATTTCACGCAGATGATGACCGGCCCGATGGCCACGATGATGCTCGGCGATTTCGGCGCCGACGTGATCAAGGTCGAAGCGCCGGAAGGGGATCCGTTTCGCGCGTCGGGTGAAGTGACGCTTGGTGGAGACGGGGTGTTCTTTCTCAGCATGAACCGCAACAAGCGCGGTGTCGTGCTCGACCTGAAAACCGCGCGGGGACGCGAGACAGTCAAGGACCTGGCCGCGGAGGCCGACGTGCTCGTCGAGAATTTTCGCCCGGGACTTGCCGAGAAGCTGGGGTTGGGCTGCGGCGTGTTGCGGGCGCTCAACCCGCGTCTCATCTACTGCTCGATTACGGGCTTCGGCCGCGAAGGGCCGGACCGCGATCGTCCGGCGCTCGACCAGGTCGTGCAAGCCGAATCCGGACTCATGCAGATAACGGGGACGGCGCAGAGCGGTCCGCTCAAGACGGGCTTTCCTTTCTCCGATCTCGTGACCGCGCTACTCGCCACGACCGGCATCCTCAACGCGGTTATCGCGCGCTACGAAACCGGTGTCGGCCAGCGGGTCGATCTGTCGATGCTCGATGCGTCGATCTTCAGTATCGCGCCGCGCGACGTCTATTACGCGGCGACTGGCAAGACTCCGCCTCGGACCGGCAATGAGCACTGGGACATCGTGCCCAACAACACCTATGCGACACGCGATGGCCGCGAGGTCATGGTGATCTCGATCAACGACAAATTCTGGGCCATCCTCGCGCGCGCCTTGGGGCTTGGAGAGATGGCGACCGACCCATTGTTCGCGACGAAATCTGCACGCCTGACGAACCGCCAGTTGCTCGATGAACGGGTCGCTGCGGCATTTCGTGAGCGCACGCTGGCCGAATGGGAAACGGTGCTGCGTGAAGCAGGCGCGATTTACGGCGCGGTGCGCACGTGGGACGAGGTCTTCAACGATCCGCGCGTCGCCGGCGATCTCGTCCACACGATAGAACATCCGGCTGCGGGTCCGCTAGCGGTCCTCAAAAATCCGCTGCAATTTTCCGCGACACCCAGCGAGATTCGGCGTCCACCGCCGCGACTCGGCGAACACACCGACAGCGTGCTCGCCAATCCGTCGGCTGCCTGGGAAGCGCGCTGAGTAACGTGCTGAATGAGACGACTTTCCGCTATCAACGAGTTCACATGGAGTAGAGGACATGCCAGAAAAAATCGCCGTCGTTACCGGTGCGGATGGCCTGATTGGGCAGGCCATCTGCACCGTGCTGGAGAAACAGGGATACACCGCAGTAGGTCTCGATATTGCCGAAAAAAGTGCACGGGGTGGCGCATATCGCCAGTGCGATCTGACCGACCTCGATGCAATCGGCGAAGCGTTTGCCGCGATCGATAGCCAGTACGGCACCGTGCGGGCGTTGGTCAACAATGCGGGTGTCTGGCACGGCAAGACGTTTTTCGACATCACGCCTGCTGACTACGCCTTCACCTTCGACGTCAACGTGCGCGGCATGTTCTTTGCCTCGCAAGCGGTGGCGCGGCGTCTGGTCGAGGTGGGCGGCGGCGGGGCGATCGTGAATCTGGCATCTATCGTGGGGCATACCGGCAGCGCGGTGACGGATTACGGCGGATCGAAGGCCGCGGTAATGGCAATTACGCGTGGCCTTGCGAAACCGTTGGGCGCACACGGCATCCGTGTCAACGCGGTCTCCCCCGGCACGGTCAATACCGCGATGGGGGCAGCCGTGCCGAAAGCCGCGCGCGACAAATTCATCGCTGGCACCGCGCCGCAGCGTGCCGCGGAGCCTGAAGAAATCGCGAACGTGGTGGGCTTTCTGGCGAGCGACGCGGCCAGCTACATGTACGGCGCGATCGTCGACGTGAATGGTGGCCTTTACTAATCGCAGCCATGGCGCAAAAGATCAGGATTGCCGTGGTTGGCGCCGGCGCGATAGGAGGGTATATCGCGGGGCATCTGGCGCGAGCGGCGCGCGCCGAGGTGAGTGTCGTGGCACGCGGGCGTACGCTTGCCGCGCTGCACGCGACCGGCCTGCATGTCACCACGCCGCACGAGACGTTCTCCGTGGCGGTCAATGCAGTTGACGACCCGCGCGCGCTTGGCCCGCAAGACTATGTCTTTCTTACGCTGAAGGCCCATCAGGTCGATAGCGTGCTCGACACGATCGCGCCGTTGATTGGCACGAGAACGACTGTGCTCCCGCCGACCACCGGCATTCCGTACTACTTCTTCTACGGTCAGAAAGGTGCGGTTGCCGATAGCCGGCTGACGCTCCTCGATCCGGATGATCGGCATTGGCGGGCCATGCCCCCGGCACAGGCACTGGGTATCGCTTACTGGATCGGTGCGCACTCGCCCGAACCGGGTTGCGTCGTGCAGGACGGAGAACGGGCTGCCTGTCCGGTCGGCGAAATCGACGGTTCCAGAAGCGAGCGCGTAGTGCGCCTGAGCGAACTGCTGAGCGAGGCCGGTATTTACGCGCCGGTGCGCGAGAATATCCGCGGCGATATCTGGGTTAAGTTCGTCAACAGCCTGTGCTGGAATCCGGTAGCCGTGCTCACGCTCGCGCGCCTCGGCGAAATGGCAGAGGCGGCAGGCGTGTTGCCTGTCGTCCATGCCATGATGGAAGAGGCCGATGTAATTGGCCGGCAACTCGGCGTCGACATTCCGCAGGCGCCGGACAAACGCATTGCCATCACGCTCGGCGCTAGCGCACACAAGATGTCGATGCTGCAGGATCTTGAACACGGCCGTCCGCTCGAACTCGACGTGCTGACGCGCTCCATCGACGCACTGCGTGCGTTTGCCGCCACGCCCACACCCACCATCGACACGGTTCTCGCCCTCGCGCAACTGCGAGCCCGCAGTGCGAGTCGTTCCACGCAACTGCATTCCTGAGAGTTCAAAGTATGTCCACGCACACCACGCCAGAAACGTCCGCGCCGGCCAGCGATGCCTTCATTCGTCCACTGGCCGGCATCAAGATCGTCGAAGCGGCCAGCTATCTGGCCGGACCGTTCGCCGCGCAGATGCTCTCGGATCTGGGCGCCGACGTGATCAAGGTCGAACCGCCCGGCGGCGATCCCTATCGCAACTTTGGGTTGAGCCGTCACGGCGTGGGCGTCGTGTGGGGAAATGCGAACCGCGGCAAGCAGGGGATCGCGCTCGACCTGAAGACGCCGCAGGGTCTCGATTCATTCAAGCAGTTGCTGCGCGGTGCGGATATTTGCATCGACAATCTGCGCCCGCATATCGCCGAAAGACTTGGTATCGGCAAGGAAACCGTCGAGGCGCTCAATGCGTCGCTGATTCGTCTCTCCATCACGGGCTATGGGCCTGACGGCGATGCCGCGCGAGAGCCGGTTTTCGACGCGTTGGTGCAAGGAAGAACCGGTCTGATTGCGTATGAGGCCGCTGGCGGCGTGCCGAAGGCAACCAATAGTTTCATGGTCGACAAGCTCTCCGCGAGCTTCGTCTGTCAGTTGGCGCTGGCGGGGCTGCTGGCGCGCAATCGTAGTGGCAAAGGCGTGCACATCCAGACGTCGATGCTCGACATGGTCTCGTACTTCAATTTCCCGGATATGTTCCAGCATCGCACGTATCTGAATGACGATTCGTCATGGCGGGCGCCGCCGCAACCTGTCGTCGCGACGCAGGATGGCTACATCGTGTTGTCGCCGGTGTCGGGAAAACAACTGGCGAAGACGCTCGAGGCGATCGGCCACCCGGAATGGAAAGACGAGCTACGCGGCATTGCCGACAAGGCCGAAATGACGGACACATTCTTTCAGCGCATTGCAGCGCCGCTCAAGGAGCGTACCAGCCGCGAATGGCTCGCGAAGTTTCGCGAGCTCGAAGTGCCGTGCGGCCCGGTCAATGACCCGAACGAGCATCTGAACGATCCGCAGGTGCTGCATAACCAGCTTTATTCGACGCTCGATACGGCGTTCGGGCCGGTGCGCTCGGTGCGCTATCCCGGTGTGTTCGACGGCAACCTGCTCACTGCCCGCTTTCCCGCGCCTGCGCTAGGCGAGCACGACGGCGAAGTGCCTTGGGAAACAGACCGATGAGTTCGCTTTCCGGTTGGCGTCGCAACGCGCGCTCCGCTGTTTCGGTGCGTGCTGGCGCAGTGGTCGCCGGCGCCGGCCTGAATATGCTGGTCAATACGGGGCCCGTGCTGCTGTTCAGCTTCGGCGTGTTCGTCAAGCCGATCATCGCCGAAACGGGCTGGTCGCGTACGAGCATCAATTCCGCTGTGTTGTACGGCCAGATTCTGCTGGCGCTGTGTGGGCCGTTGACGGGACTCGCAGTCGACCGCTTCGGCGCTCGGTGCGTCGCGCGTTTCGCGGGGCCGTATGGAGAAGGAATCGACGATGACGCGTAACCGGTCGATGCGATCGGCCGAGCGCAGTCTGGCCAGCAGCTCTTCGTGCAACCGGTCCCAGATTCCGACCTCCTGCCAGTCGCGCAACCGGCGCCAGCAGTTCATGCGCGAGCCGCCGGGGTTTGGGCGGTGGCAGTAACGGCTGGATCAGTGTCCACAATTCGTCATCGAGTATCGGTTTAGCCATGTTCTCTTCGCCATCGAAACAACGAAGAGGTTACCGCGTCAGATGTTTAGCGGCATCCGCGACAGCATTACTCCAACGATCGTCGCGCTGGTCACCATTCTCGTGCTGTTTTCGACGACGTTGCTCGTTGTCGTCGAACGACTGAGGTGTGTGGGCAGTACACGCAATTGATTGCGAGAGCCGGCGAGACACAACGCGTGAGTTGTACCGATCGTTGTAATGGCCGAGGTTTCGTTTTCTCTCACTGCTCCGACGAGGGAAAGGAAGGGATTGCAGTCTTGCTCGCGAAGCGGGACATAAGGGTCATTGCGCTGAACCGGATCGTCCGCTGCGATCCTGGCATTTCGACGGCTAGGCGCGGCCCTCCGATGCGGCCTCGCGATGTCTGCTAGTCAAGGTTGAGCGTACGCGCATGCTCATCCCGCTCGTTTTGCGCTTCGACGAAAGCCCACTCGCGAAACGCCGCAACCGCTTCGCGCCGCGCCACGTTCTCGTTCGACAGCAGATAGTAGCTCGAACTGAGCGGCATCTCGAACGGAAACGGTTTGACGAGCTTGCCGTTCCTCAACTCATTGCGTGCAAGCGCCGGCGTGCTGACCGTGATGCCCAGTCCATCGACAGCCGCTTCGAGCGCCAGTATGGAATGGGAAAAGTGCTGACCGGACTGCGTGTCGACGCCGTTCACAGCCTGTGCCTGCAGCCATGCGTCCCAGTACGACTGCTGGTCATACATAAGCCCGCGGTCGTCATGCAGCATCTGTGGGCCGCCAAGTGTCGCCAGTTCAAGGGGCAATGTCTTTTCCAGGAACTGGGGCGAGCACAGTGCTGTAATGGTGAGCGGAAACAGCGGCGTCACCGCGAACCCCGGGTAGTTGCCCGAGCCGAACGCGACGACAACATCCAGTTCATCGCACCATGCCTGTAGCGAGTCGGTCTGCAGATGCCGCATGCCGCCGAGCGAACGGTATGAGAACTCTCGCGTGCGGGTCGAAACGCGGATGTCGATTTCCGGCTGCTGTATGGCGAAACGATGCAGGCGCGGCATCAACTAGCGCATCGCGAAAGAAGGCGGAGCCAGGACCGTCAAAACATCCCCGCCACTGGCATTGTCGATTAGCTCAATCGCCTCTTTCAGCTTGCCAAAACCCTCCTGGAGGCAGGGAAGTGCTACTTCTGCGGCACTGGTCAATTCCAGCCCGCCTGGTAGCCGGCGAAAGAGCTTGGTACCGAGCGTCTCTTCGAGGTTCTGGATCTGATGACTCACGGCTGTGGGAGTCACGTTCAGTTCTTGTGCAGCCCTCTTGAAGCTAAGCAGTCTCGCGGCGACTTCAAACGTTTTGAGGGCAGTCAAAGGTAACGGGCGTGTCATTGGGGGATGAATTTTACTCAGTTAGCGGCTGAAAAATGATCGTGTGACATCAGTTTGCTGGCGTCGGTCGGCATC
>DASPZL010000112.1:0-4099 GCA_035636295.1 Paraburkholderia sp. | reverse complement strand
GCGGCTCGCCCCAGGTCAGATACGCGTCGACGTGTTTTGCCGCGAGTTCGTGCGCGGCCGGCGACGAACCGCCGAAATACAGCGGCGGATGCGGCTGCTGCACAGGCGGATGAAAATTCCGCGCCCCCTCGACGTGCACGTACTTGCCCTTGAAGTCCACCGTGTCGCCGGCAAGCAGATCGCGCCAGACGCCGAGAAACTCGTCGGCGGCGGCGTAGCGTTCGTCGTGGGTGTAGAACACGCCATCGGCCGCGAGTTCGGTTGCGTCGCCGCCCGGCACGACGTTGAGCAGCAGACGCCCGTGCAAGGCCTGGTCGAGCGTCGCCGCCTGGCGTGCGGCCGCCGTCGGGCCGCTGATCGACGTACGCAGCGCGACCAGCAGCTTGATGCGCTGCGTGACAGGAATCAGGCTGGCGGCCGTGACCCACGGGTCCTGGCAACTGCTACCCGTGGGAATCAACAGGCCGTCATAGCCCAGATCTTCCGCCGTGACGGCAATCTGGCGCATGTATTCGTTGGTCGGCGGCCGGCCGAAATCGGATTTGCCGAGATAACGGGTATCGCCCGAGGTCGGCAGAAACCAGAAGATGTCCAGACTCATGAATGCTCCTTCGGCAGGCACGCGTAACCGCTAGATCGTGCGTATGGTCACACCCCGTGCGATGCAGGCAGAGACGGCCCGCGTCGGTCACGTAGGGCGCATCGCCAGGGTAATCGCATATTGGATCAGTACCGGCGAGCCAGGCCTACTATCGAATCTGGAATTGCTTATGAGGAGATGTGCTTTTGGGAGGGGCGCGGCGAAGAATGGGTCACGCTTGCCCATCTTCGCGGCGCCGTCAAATGGAAAACGACAATTGCACCGCACACGAGTGCGTGCGGCTTACGGTTACAGGCTGCAAGCCCCCGCGCCATGCTTTTCGACATAGCGTTGATCTTCTTCCGACGCCAGTTCGAAGTGCTGCAACGTGACGATCTCGGTCACCACGGGTGCGGCGAAGCGTGCCGATTCATTGAGCGCGCGCTTTGCGGCATTCGCTTCTTCCGCCTGCTCGTCCGAGTTCACGAAAATCACCGAGCGATATTTCGCGCCGCTATGCGGCCCTTGACGATCGACGGAAGTCGGATCATGCAAGTCCCAGAACTGCTCGATCACTTCCGACAACGCGACGATCGACGGATCGAAATCGACTTGCACGACTTCCACTTTCGGAGCGTCCGGCTGCGTACCTGTTGCGAAACCTACGCGGGTATCGACTACACCGGGCAACGCCCGAAAGCCCGCTTCGGCACCCCAGAAACATCCCGCGCCAAGCGTCACCTGATTTTGATCACTCATCTACACACTCCTTTATTTCGCGTTGCTAGGTTTTGCGTCGCCCGCGAGCCACGCATCGACTGTCGAACGATGCGCCGCGACCCACGCTTTGGCGGCCGCATCGGCCGGTTCATGGTTCTTCTGGATCTTCAGAATCAGCTCATTGAGCGCCACAGGATCGAACGAGACATTCGAAAGAAACGCAGCGATCTTCGGCGAGCGCGTCTGCAACGAACGCGCAGCCAGCACATAGACTTTCGCATCCGGATAGGCACACGTGATGTGACTCTTGTTCAGCCAGTCCGAGTCCGTCGTCGGATTGATGAACTTCCAGCAGCCGTCTGCCTTGTATTGCGGGTCGCCCTTCTTGTCTTCCTGCGCGTAACCGTCGAATGCTGGTTCGTCGAGGCGGCGCAGATCGAATGCGGAGAAGATCCAGTCCGGTGTGTACGCATAGAAAACGATACCGCGATTCTGCCGGTACGCGGCTTCGAGCCGCGCGTAGGTCGCGGCCGCTTCAGTCGAGACGGAGTCGAAGCTGTTCGCGAAGCCGTAGTCCTTCGCCTTGACCTCGCCGATATAGGTCGAGCCCCAGCCGGCCGGTCCGACCAGCAACTGCGCCTTGCCGCCGCCAACGGGAACGAAGAGCTTCGCAATCTCCGGCTTGCGCAGGTCGTAGACCGACTTCACGCCGTACTTGTCCTGAATGTAGCCCGGAATATAGAAGCCCTGCACGCCGACGTACGGATGCACATTCGGCACGAGCGAGCGCGTACCGCCCGATACATACTTCGCCCACGGAGCCGACTCGTTCGGCAGCCAGACGTCCGGCACGACGTCGACCGCTCCGTCGTTCTTCGCGGCGGCGGCAAGCAGCACGGGTAGATCGCCTGCCAGGTAAGACACGTCGCCGCCAAGGCGCGTGGAGATGACTTCGCCGAGAACATGCTCGATCGCGACCGCCCCTGGCCAGTTGAGTTCGCCGATGACGACCTTGTCCTTGGCCGTTGCCGACAGAGCGGGAAAAAGAAGACCCAGCGCTACCGCGATGCCCGCAAACCGGGCTGTACGTTTCTTCAACATGCTTTCTATCTGATGGAAGTGGATCGATGCCGGCGCTTGAGCGCCGACTGGAGGATGCGATCGGGAATGACGGCACACAGTACGATGGCGATGCCGGCGAGCACGCCGTCACCGCTTCGCACATTGCGCAGTGCCGTCATCACGTCATAGCCGAGGCCATCTGCGCCGATCAACGCAGCGACCACCACCATCGACAGGCTCATGACGATGGTCTGATTGATGCCCAGTAGCAGCGACTCGCGCGCCAGGGGAAGCTCGACTTTGGTGAGCGTTTGCCACCACGTCGCGCCATGCGCTTCGGCGGCTTCCACGGCCGCTTTCGGCACCTCATGAATGCCGAGCACGGTCAGCCGGATCACCGGCGCGAGCGCGAAGACAACGGTTGCGATGACAGCGGGCGTTTTGCCGACCGAGAAGAATGCGACGGCGGGAATCAGATAGACGAACGACGGAAGCGTCTGCATCACGTCGAGCAGCGGCGCCACGACTCTTCGCAACTTCGGATGCTTCGCGAGCACGATGCCCGCCGGTACGCCAATCATCAGCGTGACGAACACCGAGGAGCCCACCAGCGAGACCGTTGCAATCGTGCGAGCCCAGAAGCCGAAGAGGCCGAGATAAGCGAGCGCCGCAGCGCTGGTGAGCGCCAGCGCCACGCCTGCCGCGCGCCATGCGGCGAACACCACCAGCGTTGCGGGAACGATCCACGGCAGCCAGCCGAGCGCAAACTGAATGCCGTCGACCACGGTGCGCACCAGCACGACGATGCAGGCGAAGATCGCTTCGAACGACACCTGGGCCCATGCGATCGCCTGTTCGATCGCATCCGATACGGCCGTCGCAAGCGCGACACTCGACGGAAAGTTGGCGAGAACGCCAAGATTCGCACCGAGCGCGTGAGCGACGACGAGTGCTTCCGTGATCAGCAGCACTAGCAGCGGCGGCCACGCGCTGCGTTCTTGCGCGGGGCCGGCGCGCATCGCATGCCGCGCGGCCACCGTCCGGTTTGCCGCCCACAGCAACGCAGCAACGAACGCGAACGGGAATGCGCCTTCACGCCACTCGACGCCCAGCCATCCTGCAGAAAACACTTCGACGATCATGCTGGTCCAAAAGGCGCCCGCATAACCTTGCACGGCAAGCGCAGCGGGCCCCAGCAAAGCCGAGGTGATGGCGGACAGCCCGACGCTTCGCGGGTGGACCGGCGCAATGAGTGCGTCGTCTTGAATCGGAGCCTCGTTTGGGGCCTCAATCGGAATCGCGATCGGGGCTGAACCCGCACCCACATGCTCGATGAAAAAATCGGCGACACCGGCGTCGGCGGGATGAGCGAGCAGTTCTTCCGGCGTGCCGACCTGGATCAGACGTCCGTCGCGCAGCACCGCGATACGGTCAGCGAGGCGCAACGCTTCGCCGGGATCATGCGTGACAAGCAGCGTCGTAATGCCCCGCTCGCGCGCGATGCGCAAGAAGCTCGCTTGCAGATCCCGGCGAATAGTTGGATCGAGCGCGCTGAATGGTTCATCCATCAACAGAATGTCGGGATCGTTCGCGAGCGCACGGGCGAATCCCACCCGCTGCTGCATCCCGCCCGACAACTCCGATGGATAGTGATCGCCCCACTCAAGAAGCCCCACGGTCGCCAGCAAGCGATCAGCGGCAGACCGTCGCGCCTCGACATGTTCTCCGCGCAATTCG
>DASPZL010000111.1:0-5642 GCA_035636295.1 Paraburkholderia sp. | reverse complement strand
CCGCGTCTGCGGCCTTTTCATGTCTTCAATGCCAACGATTCAGCGACCAATCCCGAGCCGCGTTTTCGCCGCCTGATACTCGTCCTTCAGACGCGCAACAAGCTCACCGACGCTCGGCACATCGTGCATCAAACCCACGCCTTGGCCTGCGCCCCAGATGTCTTTCCACGCTTTCGCCTTGTCGCCGCCGAAGTTCATCGCGGTCTTGTCCGACTCAGGCAGCGCATCGGGATCGAGTCCCGCGCTCTGGATGCTCTCGCGGATGTAGTTGCCGTGCACCCCCGTGAAGAGGTTCGTGTAGACGATGTCGGCGGCATTCGCATTGATGATCGCCTGCTTGTAGCCTTCGACGGCATGCGCTTCCTTCGTCGCGATAAAGCGCGTGCCCATGTACGCGAGGTCGGCGCCCATCGCCTGCGCGGCGAGAATCGAGCCGCCGTTCGCGATTGAGCCGGACAGCACGATCGGGCCGTCGAAGATGCGCCGCACTTCGCCCACCAGCGCGAACGGCGAGGTCGTGCCCGCATGGCCGCCGGCGCCGGACGCCACCAGGATCAGCCCGTCGACGCCCGCTTCCAGCGCCTTCTGCGCATGGCGCAGATTGATCACGTCGTGCAGCACGATGCCGCCGTAGCTATGCACCGCGTCGACGATTTCACGCGCCGGTGCACGCAGGCTTGTGATGAAGATCGGCACCTTGTGTTCGACGCACACGCGCACGTCGTGCTCGAGCCGCGTATTCGACTGATGAACGATCTGGTTGACGGCGATCGGCCCAATGATCGCATCGGGATTGGCCGCCTTGTGCTCGGCGAGCTGTGTCTGAATCTGCGTGAGCCATTCGTCGAGCAGTTCAGCGGGGCGCGCATTCAGCGCGGGAAACGAACCCACAATGCCGGCTTTGCATTGAGCCAGCACCAGTTCGGGATAGCTGACAATGAACATGGGCGAGGCGACGACGGGCAGCGCAAGTTTTTGCAGGGCGGCGGGCAATGCCATGGTGCGAGTCTCCTGATTTGAGCGACCGGTGCAGCGTGCAGCGCCCGGCGATTGATGAGTTTAGCGGCACATGGCTGGCGGCGCTTCGAAGCGCGCGCGTCTGCGCCACGTCCCGCTCGATATTAAAGAACGGTCGTTCGATTATAGGCGAAGCGCATCGCTCGCGTCCGGCATGTTCGTTTAGAACGGTTGGAAGGAGTGTTCAGGTTCTATGCTTGCGTGGGCTATCCCACTCGGCGCGGACACATTGCGCTCCTACAATGCACTGACTCCCAAACGACAAGAGACCCGTTATGGCCTTCGAGAATTTCACGCCCTTTCGCGTCGCCACGGGCGATGTCGACATTTTCGGGGTGAAGGGCGGAGCCGGGCCGCCGCTCCTGTTGCTGCACGGTCATCCACAATCGCATCTGATCTGGCAGCGCTGCGCCGCGCAACTGGCCGAACACTTCACCGTCATCGCCACCGATTTACGTGGCTACGGCGCGTCGGGCAAACCGTCGAGCGATGCCAAACACACGCCGTACTCCAAACGCGCGATGGCGGCCGACCAGGTCGCCGTGATGCGCCACTTCGGCTTCGAGCGTTTTCTCCTGTGCGCGCACGATCGCGGCGCGCGCGTCGCGCACCGGATGGCGCTCGATCATGCCGACGCCGTCGAGCGTCTGATGCTGCTCGACATTGCGCCGACGCTCGCGATGTACGAAGCCACCGACCGCACGTTCGCGACGCATTACTTCCACTGGTTCTTCCTGATTCAACCCGAGCCGCTGCCCGAGACGCTGATCGGCGCAAACCCGGCCGCGTATGTCGATTCGGTGATGGGCGGCCGTCACGCGGGGCTGGCCGCGTTCGAACCCGACGCGCTCGACGCCTATCGTTCGGCGCTCGCGCAACCCGGCGCCGTGCACGCGATGTGCGAGGACTACCGCGCGTCGGCGAGCATCGATCTCGAACACGATCGCGCGGACATCGAGCGGGGCCACAAGATCGGCTGTCCGCTGCGCGTGCTGTGGGGCGACAAAGGCGTGATCGAAAAGTGCTTCGACGCGCTCGCGGAATGGCGTCACGTGGCGCGCGACGTGAGCGGCCGTTCGCTGCCTTGCGGGCATTACATCCCCGAAGAGGCGCCGGGTGAACTGGTCGCCGAAATGCTGTCTTTCTTTGAAGCCGTCGAACAGTAAGCTGCTTCGTTCGTTCGTTCGTTCGTTCGTTCGTGCGTGACAGCCCGGCTGCGGGCTCTCCGCGTATCTCGCTCAACCGAGCGGCGGCAAGCGGCGCGCGACCGGCGTCGACTTGACGATCGCGGTGCTGGTCTCCGCGCGTTCGGTGACTTTCGACAGAATCTCATCGAGCTGTTCGATCGATTGCAGATACAAGCGGCAGATGAAGCAATCGTCGCCCGTCACCTTGTCGCATTCGACGAACTCCGGAATGCGCCGGATCACTTCCTCCACCAGATGCAACTGACCGGGCAAGGGCTTCACGCGCACGATGGCCTGCAACGTGAAGCCGAGCGCGCGCGGATCGATCTGCACCGTGAAACGCTCGATCACGCCTTGCGCTTCGAGCCTTCGGATGCGCTCCGCCGTACTCGGGGCCGACAGGCCAACCACACGCGCCAGTTCGCTGACCGGCTGACGGGCGTCTTCGGCCAGCGCGGCGAGCAGCGCCCGGTCGGTTTCGTCGAGCGGGGCCGACGCTGAAGGTGCAAGGCGTTTAATCATGATGACCTTTGATTCTTAGGTTTCATCGCGGGAAGGCTTAAGTTTAGCCATGTATTCGCGTCGTCGGATTAATTACACTGCTTGTCATGCAGTATTCAATTCGAGGATCGAATCATGGCTTCAAATGAAATTCGCCGCGGGGCCGCGGAGATGACCATGGCCATGCTGATGTCCGGCACCATCGGCTGGCTGGTGGTGTCGTCGCAGCAGAGCCCGTTCAATGTGGTGTTCTTTCGCTGCATTTTCGGCGGCGCGACTTTGGCGCTCGTGTGCGCCGTGCTGGGCCTCTTCAGGCGCAAGCTGTTTTCGTGGAAGGTGCTCGGCCTCGCATTGTTCGGCGGCGCGGCGATCGTGCTGAACTGGGTGTTGCTGTTCGCGGCGTATTCGCGCGCGTCGATCTCGATGGCGACAGCCGTCTACAACACGCAGCCTTTCATGCTGGTCGCGCTCGGCGCGCTGATCTTTCGCGAGCGCATTAGCGCGTCGACGGTGGCGTGGCTGGTGATCGCGTTCATCGGCCTCGTGTTCGTCGTGAAGGTCGAACCGGCGGTGTTGGCGGTGCCGGGGCAGTATCTGGTGGGCGTCGCCTATGCAGTGGGCGCGGCGGCGATGTATGCGGTGTCGTCGATCATCACGAAGCGGCTCAAGGGCACGCCGCCGCATCTGATCGCGCTGATTCAGGTGTCGCTCGGCGTGGTGATGCTCGCACCGTTCGTGCGTTTCGATGCGCTGCCGACTAACGGCGTGCAGTGGCTCGAATTGATCGTGCTCGGCGTCGTCAATACCGGCCTCATGTACGTGCTGCTTTACGGCGCGATCCAGAAGCTGCCGACTTCGATGACCGGCGCACTGTCGTTCATCTATCCGGTGGTGGCGATCATCGTCGACCGGGTTGCGTTCGGGCAGACGCTCGCATGGATTCAGGTGCTCGGCGCGGTGCTGATTCTGCTCGCGGCGGCTGGTGTCAACCTTGGCTGGCGGATCGTGCCGCAAAAGCGCTTGTCGTCGACGTGATGGGCCTTCGCGTGGATGCCTTCGGTGGGAATGCTACGGATTCCGGAGCAACGAGGACAAGCGCATTGTTCATATGGGCGGACCAATGCGTGAACTGATCGCCCGCGACGCGAGCCGCTACGGAGTTTCGCGCGGCACCCTGTATGCCGGTTTAAAACGCGGCGTCAAGCTTTTGTAGGGAAATCACTGATGCGGTCAAAAATCTGGCGCGCGTATCATTCATAACGACGCTGATCACGTCCGACAGAATTTCCGCCGCTCGCCTTGATGGTCGAGCGGCTTTCTTTTTGTGGCAACGGTTTTGGTGTCTCCCCTGCACGCAGTTCCTGGGCCACCTACCGGCGCCAGCACCAGTGCGTCAGGCCTGACGGGCCAGGATGCGCGTGCCATTCACTTCCAGCGGCCCTTTCCTCGCCGTCAGTTCCTCAACGATCCCTTGCATCAGCGCTGGCCATTCGCCGCGCGGCTTGAGCATCGACGCGGCGGCGCGCATCGCGGCGGCCTCGTCGAGCATCCGCAGCAAGGTGTCGAAGCCCATCTCGCGGACGTCGAGCAGCTTGAACACGATCAGCACCTTCAACGCATTCCTGGCATTGCGCGCCGGATCGGCACGCAGCCACGCAACGCGTGAAAACGCCCGTTCGAGCGCCTGCTCCACATTCGTGAAAGGCGAGCCATGGCCGGGAATCACGAGGCGCACCTCCAGTTTTGCAATGGCTTCGAGCACCGCCTGTTCTTCGGCGAAACCGCTTTCACCTTCCAACTCGGGAAAGATGACGCCGAAGCCGTTTTCCCACAGCGCGTCCGCGCTGATCAGGATGCACTCGTCCGCGCAATACAGCATCAGCGAGTGCGGATCGTGGCCGGGCGCGCCGAGCACCAGCCAATCGAGCGCGCCGAGCCGCAACCGCACGCCGGGCGCGATCGTCTCGGTGAAGGTGAAGCGCTCGCAAGTCTGCCCCGTCGCGCGAAACGTCAGACGCGTTTCGTCCCAGGCGCGCACGGCGTCGGCTTCGGAGACGGGAATCGCGGTCCGGCACGGCCACGTCGCCTGCAAGAGTGCGTTGCCGCCGCAATGATCCGAATGCAGATGCGTGTTGACGATCAGATCGAGCGGCCGCGCGCCGAGCGTTTGCTGCACCAGGGCGAGCGTCTGCGGCGCGTGCGTTGCATAGCCGGTATCGACGAGCGTGGCGCATGCATCGTCGGCGAGCAGCACGTTGTTCGATGAGAGCCAGCCGCGTTCGAACACCCTCATGGATTGCGGCAGCGTAATCATGATGCGTTCGTGGGTGCTTCAGGCTTCGGCATCACCAGAATGGTCGAAGTGCCGATCAACACGGTGTCGCCGCGCTGGTTCACCACCGCTCCCTCGAGATGCGTGAGGTCGCCGTTCAGGCTCGGCTTCCAGTAAGCGTCGCGCACGCGCCAGGTGATCGTGAGCGTGTCGTTCGCGTGGACGGCTTTCTTCAGCTTGATATCGAACTCGAGGCCGAGCGGCTGCGCGTAGGTCGAGAAATGCGTCGCCAGCAGCGCCATGAAATACGCGGTCGGCTGTGTGCCGGACGCGATCAGGCCGCCGAAGCGGCTTTGCGTGGCATATGCGTCGTCGTGATGCAGCGGGTTGAAGTCGTTGGCGAGCGTGGCGAACGATTTCACCGACTCCGCCGATAGCGCGAGCGTCGAGCTGAACGTCTCGCCGATCGTAACGATGCGCGGCGCGGCGTTCATCGCCGCACCTTTGTTTGCTTCGCCATGAACTGCGCGTGGCGTGCCTCGATCGCATCCCACACCGCGCGTTTTGCGTCGTCGTCGAACGAGGACCAGCCCGCAATCTCGTCGATGGTGCGCAGACACCCTTCGCACCAACCGGTCGACGCATCCATCTTGCAGACGTTGATG
>DASPZL010000110.1:0-3045 GCA_035636295.1 Paraburkholderia sp. | reverse complement strand
GCGCTCGTCGGTGAACGCGCGCATGGCTTCGAAACTGGCTTCGTAGGGTTCGCCGCCACGCCAGCGCAGCGTAAGCGGCGCGGTGGCGGGCAAGGGAGACAGGGAAACCGGGGTGGCGCACATGGTGGCGCTAGTTTACCGAAATCCGGCGATTCCCGCCGGGCGCGGCGCCGCAGTCCCACAGCGAGCGATTCCGCAGGCAACGCACGCTAGGCGGACTTGAAATACGACAACATCGCGATCAACCGCAACCAAAACGGCAACCCGACGGCCAATTCGACGCCAACCGAACGGCAAGAATCGGCATCCAGGCCCAGCAAACCCCGCTCAAACCGTCCGCCACCCGCCGCGCATACGCGCCGCCAGCCGTTCGCCAACACGCGCGAACCAGTTGAGCGCGCGTTCGTCGCAGCGCGTCGGTACAGAAAACATGACCTTCGCCTGCGCGCTGCCCTCAGCGCTCAGCCACAGCCGTTCACCGCGCCGCAACCGCAGCGTGTGACCGGGTTGCAGCCAATAGTCTTCCGTGTCGTCGCTGCGCGTCACCCAGACGGCGCCGCCTTGCACGACCAGCCTGGTGCTGCGCGCCACCTTCATGGGAACCGTTTCGCCACGGCGGATTTCAAACGCAATACTAGAGGAAATTTCTCGCATGATGCCCTCGCCAAAAATCGTTTCATGACTACAATCCTATGCGTAGCAAGGGTTTACGCAAAACGATCTATTTTCACCTCTATGTGAGAAATATTGCGATGGACCTCAGGCAATTACCCGCGCTGAACGCAATCAAGGCATTCGAGGCCGCCGCCCGCCACGAGAGCTTCTCGCGCGCCGCCGACGAACTGTTCGTCACCCACGGCGCCGTCAGCCACCAGATTCGCGCGCTCGAGGCCGAACTGGGCGTCTCCCTGTTCGCCCGCGACGGCAAACGCGTGCGGCTCACCGAAACCGGCCGGCGCTACGCCGCGCAAGTGCGCGCGGCGCTCATGGCGCTCGCCGACGCCACCCGCGAAATCCGCGCAGGCGACCGCGAGCGGCGTCTGGTCGTGTCGATGCTGACGTCGTTCGCGGCGCGCTGGGTGACGCCGCGCATCGGCAGCTTTATCGAGGCGCATCCGCAGTGGGACCTCGAACTGCTCTCCACCAACGCGCTAACCGATTTCGCGCGCGACGACGTCGACGTGGCGATCCGTTTTGGCTTCGGCAAATATTCGGGGCTGCATTCGGAGCTTCTGCTGGAGGAAATTTTCTTTCCGGCCTGCGCGCCGAACTTCAACGGCGGCAAGCTGCCGCAAACGCCGGCCGATCTGGCCAAGGTCCCGCTGCTGCGTTCCGACGATGAATTGTGGCGTCCGTGGTTCGACGCCGCCGGCCTCACCGACTGGCCCGAGCCGAAGCGCGGCGTGCTGTATCAGGATTCGTCGAATCTGCTGCAGGCGGCCATCGACGGCCAGGGGGTAGCGCTCACGCGCCGTTCGCTGGCGATGCACGAGATCGCTGCGGGGCGCCTCGTGCGGCTATTCGACGTGGATGGGCCGAGCCCGTGGCAGTACTACTTCATCTGCCCGCCGCAGATGCTCGAAACCGCGCGGGTCAAGGCATTCCGCGACTGGGTATTCGACGAGGTGGGACGGTTCAAACAGCTTTTCGACCGGGCTTGCGAGGCGCGGCCCGCCGGCCCAAGAGCCGATCTGGCTGCGGACGCGTTGCGCGTCGCAGCCTTAACGCCAAAAGCATAAGCGAGGCATGACGCCAGGCTTTAAAGCACCACCTTCACCATCGGGTGGCCGGTGAGCGCGCGATAGATATTGTCGAGCTGCTCGCGGCTCGTGGCGCGCACCGTCACCGTCAAACCGGTGTAATTGCCGCCGCTGGACGGCCGCGTCTCGACGTTTGCGGCGTCGACTTCGCTATCGAACTGCCGAACCACCGTGACGATCGTCCCGGTGAATTCGGGGTGCGACTTGCCCATGATCTTGATCGGGAAATCGCACGGAAACTCAAGCAGTGATTCGTTCGGGGAACCCATTTTCTACTCCTTGCTGCGCCTCTCGCGCTTCCTTTGCCTTGGCCCGCTGGTACGCCTCGTACAGCGCCGCAAAGACCGCGCCCGGCTTACCGTCGCCAACCGGCTGACCGTCTAGTTGCGCGACCGGCAGCACTTCCTTCGTGGCCGAGCTGACGATAATCTCATCGGCTGCACGCAGTTCCGCTTCGGCGATCTCGCGCGCCTCGAAGCGGATGCCGCATTCGCTCGCCAGCTCTTCGATCAACCGGTAGCGGATTCCTTCGAGAATCTTGTGGCTGCGCGGCGGCGCGGACAACACGCCGCTCTTCACCATCCACACATTCGACGACGAACCCTCGGTCAGCATGCCGTCACGAAACTGGATCGTCTCGAACGCGTCGTTCTCAGCCGCGTATTGCGCCATCAGCACATTGCCGAGCAGCGACACCGATTTGATGTCGCAATTGAGCCAGCGACGGTCTTCGGCAGTCACGCAGCGCACGCCTTGCGCGCGCTGCGCGGCGCCCGGCAGGCTGAGTGGCGTGACCATCACGAACACGGTCGGCTGGATGCCGGCCGGGAACGCGTGACCGCGCTTCGCGACACCGCGCGTCACCTGAATGTAGGCGATCGCGTCCTGATCGGCACTGAGGCCGGCGTCCGCTTCGTTGGCCGCGACCACGCGCTCGATCAGTTCGCGCCAGCCGGCATCGCTAAACGGATTGACGATGCCGATCTTGTCGACGGAACGCGCGAGGCGCGCCAGATGCTGCCTGAAACGAAACGCCGTGCGACCGCCGGCATGCGCATACAGCGGCGCGACTTCGTAAATGCCGTCGCCGAAAATAAAGCCGCGGTCGAGAACCGGCACGCGCGCTTCGGACAACGGCACGAACTCGCCGTTCAGATAAACGATCGGGTCGGGCGAAACATCGGAAAGAACAGTCATCGCAATCAGGCGCTTACTTTTTCTTGTTGAACATCAGCATCAGCGAATCCCACACGCGGCCCACCACGCCGGCTTGCGGCACGGCCTG
>DASPZL010000109.1:0-31775 GCA_035636295.1 Paraburkholderia sp. | reverse complement strand
ACTTGATCGCGATCCAGGTGGTGCCCCAGATGAGGACGGTGACGGCATAGAGCGAAAGGTTCATGGCAAGCGCGCGGCAGCAAATACGGGAACTCGACTATGCCGGAACCCGGACCGCCGCACTTGTCCAGGATTGCGCACTTTTTCGCAGCGGCAAGCCGCCGCGAATGGCTCACCGTATACTGGCGCTTATTCAGTCATCGAAAATATCCGCTCGTTCCGTGAACCCCGCACCGCCCGCCCTCGTGATGAACTCCACTGAAACGCCGTTCGGCCTTCAGTCGGTATGTCACACGCTGAGCAGCGCCAACGCGAATCTCGACCGCTTCGCTTGGCTCGGCGACCGGCTCGCCATTGCCGTCTGGACCCGCGACACGGAAGAAGCCGAAACCGTCTATGAGCGGCCAGGCCATCACACGCTGTCGTGCTATCTGGACGGCGGCTATCGCACGGAGCGTCAGAAAATGCCGGGCCGCTACGGCGCACCGTCCCGGCTGTGCGCGCTGCCCGGCGATCACGAATCGCGCTGGTGGGTGCGCGGGCATATGCACTTCATGCATCTGTATTTCCTGCCCGAACACTTCACGCAGCGCGCCGTTCAGGAGCTCGACCGCGAGCCGCGCGAACTGACGCTCGCCGATCGCACCTATTTCGAAGACGCCCGTATCGCGAGCCTCTGTCAATCGCTCGCCAATGAGAACTGGCAAGACCCGGACGGCCTGCTGCGCACGAATCAGACCGCGCATCAGGTGCTGAGTCTGCTGTTGCGTGCACAAGGCGTGCGCCGCACCGATGCGGCGCTCAAGGGCGGCTTGTCGGCCGCGACCCGGCGGCGCTTGCGCGACTATATCGAGAGCCATCTCGCGCAAACGCTCACGCTCGGCGAGCTCGCCGGCGTCGCGGCGTTGTCGGAGTTTCATCTCGCGCGCATGTTCCGTACATCGTTCGGACTGCCGCCTGCTGCGTGGATCGCGCAGCAGCGGCTCGAACGCGCCCGCACGCTGTTGCGCACCACGACGCTGCCGCTCGCACAAGTCGCGGAACAATGCGGCTATGCGAACGCCAGCCATTTCAGCCACCGTTTTCGCGAAAGCGTCGGCGTGGCGCCAACTGCGTATCGGCAGGCGGTCGGCGTCTAATCGCGGGCCGACGCGCTCTGCTTCACGGCAACGCCATCGCCAGCACGCGCGCCACGTGGATCGCCTCGACGCCCGCGCCATCGTGAATCTGATGCCGGCAGCTCGTGCCGTCGGCCACCATTACCGTGTTGCCGTCGATCTTGCGCACCGCCGGCAGCAGCGACAATTCCGCCATCGCTTGCGACGTCGCGTAATGCTCCGCCTCGTAGCCGAAACTGCCGGCCATGCCGCAGCACGACGATTCGACCGTCGACACCTTCAACTCAGGAATCCACTTCAGCACGGTTTGCACGGGCGTGAACGCGTCGAAGGCCTTTTGATGACAATGGCCATGCACCAGCGCCTGCTGTTTGGCCAACGGCTTTAGCGCAAGCTGCAAACGTCCGGCTTTTTCCTCGCGCACCAGAAACTCTTCGAACAGGAACGCCTGCTTCGAAAGCCGCTGCGCTTCATCGCCGAAGCCGTAGTGCAGAAACTCATCACGCAACGACAGCAAACACGAAGGCTCCAACCCGACGATCGGCACACCCCGCTCCACAAACGGCCTGAACAGATCGAGCATGCGCCGCGCTTCCTGCTTCGCTTCATCGACCAAACCTGCCGCGAGGAACGTGCGGCCGCAACACACCGGCCGCTCGCCGTGGCGCGTGTTGAAACGCACCGTGTAACCGGCGGCCTCCAGCACCTGCTGCGCGGCACGCGCGTTCTCCGGCTCCATGTTGTTGTTGAACGTATCGACGAATAACAGCACTTCTTTCAGCGCGCCGTTTTTAGCGGGCTTCGCAGCCGCTGCTGTAACGCCAGACAAAAACGACTTCCTGAAACGCGGCAAGCTCCGCTCGGGCGCGAAGCCCACGGATCGCTTGAACCACGCCGACAACACCGGCACGTTATCCGCCAACGCCATCAAGCCCGGCATGCGGCTCGCCGTTGCCGCATAGCGCGGCATGAAGGCGACCAGCTTGTCACGCAGACGCAGACCATGCCGCTTCACGCGCGCCGCCCGCGCCTCGATCTTGAACTTCGCCATGTCGACGCCCGTCGGGCAATCGCGCTTGCAGCCCTTGCACGACACGCATAGATCGAGCGTGTCCTTGACGTCGTCGCTCGCGAGTCCGGCTTCGCCGAGTTGACCCGAGATCGCAAGGCGCAATGTGTTCGCGCGGCCGCGCGTGACGTGCTGCTCGTCCTTCGTCACGCGATAACTTGGGCACATCGTGCCCGCGTCGAATTTGCGGCAATGGCCGTTGTTGTTGCACATCTCCACGGCCTTCGCGAGTCCGCCGGACAGATCGTTGCCGCTGCCCGGCAACGTCTCCTGTCCTGTCAGCGGATCGCGGTCGACGTTCCATGCGGACCAGTCGAGCGCCGTGTCGATCTTCTGCGCTTTGTAGCCCGGCGCAAAACGAAAATTACGCGCGTCGTCCATTTTCGGCGGGCGCACCATCTTGTCGGGATTGAAGCGGTTGTGCGGATCGAACAGCGCCTTGATCTCGCTGAACGCCTGGTTCAAACGCGGCCCGTATTGCCACGCGACCCATTCGCCGCGGCACAAGCCGTCGCCGTGTTCGCCCGAATAGGCGCCCTTGTATTCGCGCACCAGGGCCGCCGCTTCCTCGGCGATCGCGCGCATCTTCACCGCGCCGTCGCGCCGCATGTCGAGAATCGGCCGCACGTGCAGCGTGCCGACGCTCGCGTGGGCATACCACGTGCCTTCCGTGCCGTTGCGGTGGAACACTTCGGTCAGACGGCTCGTGTACTCGGCCAGATGTTCGAGCGGCACCGCGCAATCTTCAATGAAGGAGACCGGCTTGCCGTCGCCCTTCATGCTCATCATGATGTTCAGCCCGGCCTTGCGGACTTCCCACAACGCTTTCTGTTCGTTCGCGTCCGGCATTGCGACGACCGAGTCCGGCAAGCCGAGATCGGCCATCAATTCGGTGAGTTGCTTGAGCGACGCGAGTTGCGCGTCGCGCTCCTCGCCCGCGAATTCCACCAGCAGAATGGCTTGCGGCTGGCCGACCAGCGCCTTCTCGATCACCGGACGAAACGCCGGATTGCTCATCGCCAGATCGATCATCGTGCGATCGACGAGTTCCACCGCCACCGGTTTCAGCTTGACGATGTGTTGCGTCAGATCCATCGCCTGCCAGAAGGTCGGGAAGTTGACCACGCCGAGCGTTTTATGCGCGGGCAGCGGCGCAAGCTTGAGCGTCAATTGCCGGCTGAACGCGAGCGTGCCTTCGGAGCCGACCAGCAGATGCGCGAGATTCGCGATGCCGTCGTCGGTATAGGCGCGCGGATTCTGGCAATCGAACAGGTCGATGTTGTAGCCCGCCACGCGGCGCAAAACCTTCGGCACGCGCTCGACGATTTCGTCGCGCTCACGTTGTGCGATCTGCGTCACACCTTCGAGTATCTGCTGCAAGCGCGCGCCTTGCGGCGCCTCGCGCAACGAGGCTAAATGCGCTTCGCTGCCGTCGGCGAGAATCGCGTCGATCGCTTCGACGTTGTGCACCATGTTGCCGTATTCGATCGAACGCGAGCCGCACGAGTTGTTGCCGGCCATGCCGCCGATCGTGCATTGCGCGGCGGTCGATACGTCCACCGGAAACCATAGTCCGTGCGGCTTGAGCCATGCGTTCAGATGATCCAGCACAACGCCGGGTTCGACCGTCACCGTGCGCGCGTCGGCATCGAACGCGACGATGTTGTTCAGCCACTTGCTCGTGTCGATCACCAGCGCTTCGCCGACTGTCTGGCCGCATTGGCTCGTGCCCGCGCCGCGCGCAAGCAGCGGCACTTTCTCGCTGCGCGCAATTTCCAGCGCGATGCGCAGATCGTCCTGATCACGCGGCACGACCACGCCGATCGGCGTGATCTGATAGATCGACGCATCGGTCGCGTAACGGCCACGGCTCGCCGCATCGAACAGCACGTCGCCGCGCAACGACTTGCGCAAATGTTGCGCGAGCGGACTCGTGAGACGCGCGGCGGAGGGGACCAGATGAATCGGCTTGACGAGCAAAGCGGAAGTGGGATTCGTCATATCGTCGGCCTATCGAAAACCGGCTAGTACAGCGTGAGGCTGACGGGTGCGAGGCCTTCAATGCTGCCGCTCGCCCTGCCCGCGCTGCGCGGAAAAAACATGCCGGTGTACGAACCGGTAGTGACGATCATCTCCGGCGTCACCGCGATGCCGCGCGACGTCGCGTGATTGACGAGCCATGTCAGCAAGCGCCGCGGATCGCCGGCCGGATTGGCGGGCGCCATTTCGAGCGCGTCGTGCCCGTCGAAACCGAAACGCAACGACGGCGCCACGAACGGAAAATCCTCGCGATACGGCGTGAATTCGCCGACGATCAGCGCGCCGTGATTCTGCAAGTCCGCGAGTTGCGCCAGCTTGTCGACGTCGGGCCACGCGGCATAGCGGCTCGCGACGATTTCGATGGTCGCGCCCATCGAGCCGATACCCGCGCGCACTTCGGCTTCGCTATAAGGCGTGGACGAAGGATCGAAGCGGCGGCCGAAGCAAAACGCGATCTCCAGTTCGAGCCCCAACGGCGCGAAGGCTTCGCGCGGCAGGCGCGCGCCATTGGCATGCAAATCGACGTGAGGCAACGGCGCGCCCTGGATCGGGCCGCTGTCGGACTTCGCACCGATTTTCCAGCCGCCGATATGCGCGCCGGCCACGTTCAGGATCTCGTGCTGGATCGCATACGCCGCGTCGGCGTCGGCGGGTATTTGCTGCGGCGGCAACGCGTCGAGCGTCGTATGATCGCGGCGTGCGTCGGCAAGACGCCGGCTGAGTGATGTCGTCATGTCTTTGAATGCGAAAGTAGAACGGCGCATTGCGCTTACACGCCCACGCTCGTGGTCGCATGTGTTGCGTCTGCCGCGCCGAGTTCGAACTTGCTTTCCGGCTGCATGCGGAACGCGAGCACCACGCCGATCGCCATCAACAGCATGCTGCCGACGAACGGCAATTCCCAGCTGCCGAAGTAGTCGATCAGAAAACCGCCGGCCACAGGCGAGATGATCGCGGCCAATGCCGAGCCGGTGTTCATCATGCCGCTCGCCGTGCCCGAGCATTCCGGCGCGATGTCCATCGGAATCGCCCAC
Organism: Paraburkholderia sp.; assembly: GCA_035636295.1. GTDB lineage: Bacteria > Pseudomonadota > Gammaproteobacteria > Burkholderiales > Burkholderiaceae > Paraburkholderia. The sequence continues at coordinate 26,514 of DASPZL010000109.1, read as the reverse complement.
ATCGGACCAATCGTCATCTCGGCGAAGAAGAAGCCGGACGCGAGGCACGCCATCGACAGATACACGCTGTGCGTGAACATCAGCGGAATGAGCGAGAGCAGGCAGAACAGCATGCATACCGACACCATCCAGCTGCGCGCGCGCTTCAGGCTGCCGGTGCGCGTGAAGATCCAGTCGGTCACGATGCCGCCGAGCGTATCGCCGATCACGCCGGCCAGGAACACCACTGACGCGAAGATCGCCGATTTCTTTAGATCCAGGTGATAGCTGTGCAAGAAGTACTGCGGAATCCAGCTCAGAAACAGCCACAGGGTCCAGCCGTAGCAGAAGTAGACGATCGTGACCGGCGCCATACGGCGAAACAGTTTCCCCCACGGCACACCGGCCGCTTTCGGCTTCGGCGTGGGCAGCGCCGCGAGTTCCTCGCTCGTGATACGCGGATGGTCTTTCGGATGTTCGGTGAAGGTGAACGCCCACACGACAACCCACAGCAAGCTGAATATGCCGCAGATATAGAACGATTCACGCCAGCCCCAGGTCGCCATCACGAGCACGATCAGGCCCGGCGCAACCGCATTGCCGATACGCGATGCCGCATGCGTGATGCCCTGCGCAAAGCCGCGTTTTTCCTTCGCGACCCAGCGCGCCATCGCGGACGTGGCGGCGGGAAACGTGGCGCCCTCACCGAAGCCGAGCAACACCCGTGCGGCCAGCAACGAGATCAGGCCACCGGCGAAACCGGTCAGCAAGGTTGCAATGCCCCAGACAGCGCCGCAAAAAAGCAACGTGCGTCTCGCGCCGAAGCGGTCGCTCACCCAGCCGCCGATGATCTGAAAGATCAGATACGGATACGCGAACGCCGAGAACACCAGGCCCACTTCCGTATGCGAGAGATGAAATTCCTTGCCGAAACCCGCAGCCGCAGTGCTGACGTTGACGCGGTCGAGGTAGGTGATGAAGTACATGATGCATAGCATCACAAGAACGATACTGGTCGCACTGGTCACACGAAACCGCTTCATCGTCTCTCTCCATTGCAGTCTATCGACGGCGCGCCTGGAATGGCGCGCAGCGTCGTCGCCCAACAGCGACACGCGCCGCGGGCATATCGCATATTGTTCAAGCCGCGTTCTGTGCGCGGCTTTCGTGAGGGAAGTGCCCCCGCCTTCCCTTGCTGCGAATCGCTTGCTGCTTGCTGTTTGTTGCTTACTGTCTATTACTTAACGCCGTTGCTTATTGCTTTTCGAGCGTTGACTGTCGTGTTCAGGCCGCGGCTTTCAGGCCCGACGCATGCGTCGGCTCGCTCAACCACTCCATAGCGGCAGGCAAACCACTTTCCTTTAGCGATACGCCCGCGAGCCGCAGACCCATTTCGCAGCCGGCGAGCGTGGCGAGCAGCGTGAGGTCGTTGCAGTCGCCCAGATGACCGATGCGGAACATGCGGCCTTTCATCTTGCCGAGGCCCGTGCCGAGCGACATGTCGAAGCGTTCATAGATGAGCTTGCGCACCCTATCGGCATCGACGCCGTCGGGCATCATCACGCCGGTGAGTACCGGGCTGTACACAGCCGGATCGGCGCACTGGATTTCCAGACCCCACGCGCGCACCGCGCGGCGGGTTGCTTCGGCTAGACGCTCGTGACGGGCGAACACGTTATCGAGCCCTTCCCCGAGAATCATCTCGAGCGCTTCGTAGAGCCCGTAAAGCAGGTTGGTGTTCGGCGTGTACGGCCAGTAGCCGGTCTTGTTCATCTCGACGATTTCCGTCCAGTCCCAGAAGCTGCGCGGCAGTTTCGCCTGCTTGCTGGCGGCGAGAGCTTTCGGCGAAATCGCGTTGAAGCTGATGCCCGGCGGCAGCATCAAACCTTTTTGCGAGCCCGAGACCGTGACGTCGACGCCCCATTCGTCGTGGCGGTAGTCGGCGCAGGCGAGGCCCGAGATCGTGTCGACGAGGAACAGCGCCGGGTGACCGGCGGCGTCGATCGCGCGACGCACGGCGGCGATGTCGGAGGTGACGCCCGTGGAGGTTTCGTTGTGGACGACGCATACCGCTTTGATCGCGTGTTGCGTGTCGGCGCGCAGGCGTTCTTCGATCATCTGCGGCTGAACTCCGCGCTGCCAGCCTTCAATGCCTGGCAGGCCGAGGAATTCCGGCTTGAGCCCAAGGCTTTCCGCCATCTTTTTCCACAACGTGGCGAAGTGGCCCGTTTCAAACATCAGCACGTGGTCGCCGGGGCTCAGCGTGTTGGACAGCGCCGCTTCCCATGCGCCCGTGCCCGAAGCCGGGTAGATCACCACCGGTTGCTGCGTCTTGAAGATTTTCTTGATGCCTTCGAGCACTTTCAGGCCGAGTTCGCCGAATTCCGGGCCGCGGTGGTCGATGGTGGGATAGCTCATCGCGCGGAGGATGCGGTCGGGCACCGGGCTGGGACCCGGAATCTGCAGGAAGTGTCGGCCAGCGGGATGAAAGTCTAGCTTGAGCATTGGGTTCCTCCGATTGAATTTTGCATTCAAAAAACTATATCAGACGAACTGTGACGATCCCAAGGCGAAAATTGCTTGCGAGCACCGGTGTTTACCCGCGCTCTTACCTAATCTGCGCGCTTCCGATAAAATTGCATGTAACGCGATGTTGAGGGCTTTTGTATGCAAAATTCGGATTTCGATGCCAGCATGACGGCTTCACAACTCATGCCGAAGGTCGAGCGGCAGCGTTTGCACGACACGGTGGTGGAGCACATTCGGCGCTTCATCGTCGAAGGCGTGCTCGAGCCGGGCAAGAAACTGAACGAGCGCGAATTGTGCGAAACGCTCGGAATTTCACGCACGCCGCTGCGTGAGGCGCTGAAGGTGCTGGCTGCCGAAGGGCTGATCGAGATTTCGCCGAATCGGGGCGCGTCGGTGTCGAAGATGTCGGAAGCGGAGTTGCGCGAGACCTTCGAATTGATGAGTGGTCTTGAAGCGTTTTCCGGTGAATTGGCGGCCGAGCGGATGACGGCAGCGGAGTTGGCCGAGATCAAGGCGCTGCATTACGCGATGCTCGCCTGCCGCACGCAAAACGATCTGCCTGGGTACTACAGCCGCAATCAGGCGATTCACGACAAGATCAATGAAGCGGCCAGGAATTCGGCGCTGCGGCAAACTTATATCGCGGTCAACCGGCGCTTGCAGGCGCTAAGGTTTCGGTCGAATTTCCAGATCCCCAAGTGGGACCGTGCGATTCATGATCACGATGAGATGTTGAAGGCGCTTGAGGCGCGAGATGGGAAGAAGTTGAGCGCGATTCTTCGGCAGCATTTGCTCGACAAGCGGGATGCGGTTTTGCAGGTGCAATCGCAGGAAGCGGCGGCGGGGTCGGCGCTGAAGGCTTAGAGGGTTTTTGTTTTGGCCTGTGCCTCGGCGGTCCGCGCTGGAGACGAAAACTTGTCCACCTAAAATGTTGGCAAGCCTGTGGACAACCTGCGCATAGGCCTGCCAAGTGATTGATTCGGCAGGCGTATCGGCCCTCGGCTCAGCAACGGGCAGAGGGCAGCTTCAATGCCTCCCATCCTTCTGCCGCAGCGAGTCGGGCAACCCGTACAACACAATCACCGCGCAAACCAGGCTCATCGCGCCGATCACGTACAAAGCCGGCGTCGTACTGCCCGTCAGATCCCTCACTCGCCCCACCATGATGGGACTCACGATCCCGCCCAACTGTCCGAGCGTATTGATCAAAGCGATGCCGCCGGCCGCGCCGGCGCCCGTCACGAGCTTGGGCGGCAGCGCCCAGAACGCCGGAATCGAAGCCACCACGCCCGCCCCCATCACGGCCAGCGCAACGATCAGCAACGTGGTCTGCTTATCGAAGAACCCGGCGGCAAAGAACCCGATCGCCGACATCACCAGCAAACCGAAGACAAACTTGCGCCGCTCGCCACTCGCGTCGGACAAGCGCCCCACCACCACCATGCAAATCGCGCCGCACACATACGGCACCGCCGTCAGCAAGCCGATCACCGTCGGATTGTGGGTTCCCGCCACTCGAATCAAATGCGGCGCCCAGAAATTCAAGCCGTACGATCCCACCTGAATCAGAAAGTACACAAGGCCCAGCGTCAAAAATCCCGGTGTCCTGATCGCGCCCAACAATGAATGCCCCGTCTCCGGATGACGGCTTTGCTGCGCAATCTGCGCCGTCAGAAAAGACTTCTCTTTCGACGACAACCAGCCGGCATCGTCGATACGATCTTTCAGCAGCTTCAACACCATGAACCCGAGCACGACGCATGGCAGTCCGCCGAGCAGAAACAGCCAGTGCCATCCCGGCATGCCCAGCACGCCGTTCATATGCCCGATCACGAGACCCGCCAGAGGCGCACCGACCAACCCGGAAAACGCGGACGCCAGAAACAGCATCGACGTAATGCGCCCGCGATAGCTCGGCGGAAACCACAGCGTCAGGTAATACAGCACGCCGGGCGCGAAGCCCGCTTCCATCGCGCCGATCAGAAAACGCAGCCCGTAGAACTGCCATTCGTTGCTGACGAACACCATCGCCGCCGTCGCCAGTCCCCACGAAATCATGATCCGCGCGATCCACCGCCGGGCACCGACCTTGTAGAGAAACAGATTGCTCGGTACTTCGAACAAGACATAGCCGATCACGAACAGGCTCGCGCCGAGACCATACGCGGTATCCGACAAACCAAGATCGCTTTGCAACTGGAACTTCGCGAAGCTGATGTTGATGCGGTCGAAGAATGCAAACAGATAGCAGATCATGATCAGCGGCATAAGCCGCCACGCGACTTTGCGGATGATGGCGGCGGCGGCGTCCGCGTTGCGCTCACGGTTGCCGGTTGCGACTGCGCCAAGGTCACTCATGCTTGTCTCCAATGCCGGATTCGGCAATGCCGTCCGGTCGTGTAATCGGTTAAGGGAGTTTCAGATCTGTAGAACGTATTCGGGCACTGCATGCACGTCGCGGTTGCGGCCGGCCTTCGCCAGTTGTCCTGGCACGTCATGGCCGAGCAACGCAGGCAATCCACGCGACAACGCGAGCAGCTTTTCCAGGTCGATCGCCGTCGGGATGCCCATTTCATCGCACATGTTCACGAGGTCTTCCGTGCAGATGTTGCCCGACGCGCCCGGCGCGAACGGACATCCGCCGAGACCGCCCAACGCGGCGTCGAAACGGCGTGCGCCCGCTTCATACGCAGCCAGCACATTCGCGAGACCGAGGCCGCGCGTGTTGTGAAAGTGCAGCGTGAGCGCCGAGGCAGGCAGCCGTTCGAGCGCGCGCGTGACCAACCGTGCCACCTGGCGCGGGTTCGCCATGCCGGTCGTATCGGCCAGCGTGATGCCCTGAATACCCATCTCGCGATACGTATCGACAATGCCGATCACGCGGTCTTCGTCGATCTTGCCTTCGAACGGACAGCCGAACGCGGTTGCCGCCGTGGCGTTCAACAACACGCCCGAACCCTGGACGTGCCGCACGATATCGCCGAACGCGATCAGCGACGACTCGCAACTCATCCGCATGTTCGCGCGGTTGTGCGTCTGGCTCGCCGACATCACGAGGTTGAGTTCGTCTGCGCGCGATGCCAGCGCGCGCTCGGCGCCCTTCAGGTTCGGCACCAGCGCGACGTAGATCACGCCCGGATGCCGCTCGATCTGCTGGAACACGGCCTCGCCGTCGCGCAAAGACGGAATCGCTTTCGGCGAGACGAACGAGCCCGCCTCGATGCGCGTGAAGCCCGCCGTGGAAAGCGCGTTGATCAGCGCGATCTTGTCGGCGGTGTCGACCCATGTGGGTTCGATCTGCAAGCCGTCGCGCGGCGCCACTTCCTGCACGATCAGCTTGTCGAAATGCGGGGCGCTCATTGCGTGGCTCATTGCACGGCTCCTGTGCGGCGCAGCCGCTCGATCTCATCGTTGGCGAATCCAAGTTCGCTCAGTACGCTGCCGGTATGTTCGCCCAACGCCGGACCTTGCCAGCGCACTTCGCCCGGCGTGTCCGAGAGCTTCGGCACGATCCCGGGCATCTTCACCGACGCGCCACCTGGCAGTTGCGCTTGCAACAACATGTCGCGCGCCTGGTAATGCGGGTCGGCCACGATGTCGGCCACCGAGTAGATGCGTCCCGCCGGCACTTCCGCGCGTTCGAGCGCGGCCAGCACGTCGTTGGTGGAATGGTGCGAGGTCCATGCGGTGATCGCCTGATCGAGCATCGCGCATTGCTTCGCGCGGCCGTCGTTATGCGCCAGCGCGGGGTCGTCGGCGAGATCGGCGCGGCCGATCACATGCATCAGGCGTTTGAAAATCGGATCGCTGTTGCCGGCGATCACAACGAAGCCCTCGTCTTCCGTGCGATACGTATTCGATGGCGCGATGCCCGGCAACGCGCCGCCGCTGCGTTCCCGCACGTGACCGAGCAAGTCGTATTCGGGCACGAGGCTTTCCATCAGATTGAACACGCTTTCGACGAGCGAGACGTCCACCACCTGGCCTTCGCCCTGCCCCGTCTTCACGCGCAGCAGCGACATCAGCGCGCCGATCACGCCATGCAGCGACGCGAGCGAATCGCCAAGGCTCACGCCGACACGCGCCGGCGCGCCGTCCACTTCGCCGGTTGTATAGCGAATGCCGCCCATCGCTTCGCCGATCGCGCCGAAGCCCGGCCGGTCTCGATACGGACCGGACTGTCCGTAGCCGGAGATGCGGACCATCGTCAGTTTCGGGTTGATCGCGTGCAGCACGTCCCAGCCGAGGCCAAGCTTTTCGAGCGCGCCGGGGCGGAGATTTTCGATCACAACGTCGGCATCGGCGGCAAGCCGTTTGACGATATCGACGCCGTCGGCCGACTTCAGATTCACGCACACGGACTTCTTGTTGCGCGACTGCAGATACCACCAGAGCGAGGTACCTTCATGCAGCTTGCGCCATTTGCGAAGGGGGTCGCCGGTTTCCGGGGCTTCAATCTTGATGACGTCGGCGCCGAACTCGGCCATGAGGCGCGCGGCAAATGGCGCGGCGATGAGGGTTCCGATCTCGACGACGCGGATACCCTGGAGGGGTCCACCCATTGTGCTGTCTCCAAAGCTGATTTCGTGTTGAGAGACAGCTTAGAGGCGACGCCGCGGCGGCGTCCAACCGCAATTCGCCAACGATCGTTCGCGAACGGCGAACGCTCAGCTTACCGCGTCGGCGGGCGGGGCTTCGGCGTCCTTCGAGGCTTCAGAGGCTTCGATCGAGCGCAGATGGTCGAACAGCAGGCGGCTCACCGGCGAGAGCGCCTCGACGTCGCGCACCACCAGCACGAGGCTGCGCTCGGACCAGTCGTCCTCGAGCGGCACGCCGACCAGCCCAAGCGGACGCCCCATCAGGTGATACACCTTCAGCGGCAAGACACCGACGCCCATGCCGGCCTGCACCATCCGGCAGACCGCGTCGAAGCCCGGCACGTGAATGCGCAGCCGCAACGGCTTGCCTGCCTGGCGCGCCGCCATGTGAGTACGGGCGTTGATCGAACTGGCCGCGTGCAGGCCGACATGGTCGCCGTCCAGCGTTTCGGCGAAGGCGACGCTGGCGCGCGCGGCCAACGGATGATCGTCGCGCATCACGAGCACCAGCGAATCGCGCCGATAATGCGCGACGTGCAGATCGCGCGTGTCGGCATCACCGGAACAGATGCCGAGGTCCGCGAGGCTGTCGTCAACCGCTTCGACTACGCCGCCGCTCGGCCGCTCTTCAAGGTCGAGCTTGACGCGCTCGTGTTGCAACTGGAACACGCGCAAATCCTCGGGCAGAAATTCGACGATCGCCGACAGGTTGGCCATCATCCGCACATAACCGCGCACGCCGCTCGCATGGCCGGCCAGTTCGATGCCGATGTTTTCGATATCGCGCATCACACGGCGCGCGTGATGCAGCAGCGTTTCGCCGGCCGGCGTGAGCGTCATGCCGCGCGCGTTGCGCTTGAACAATGTGGCGCCGACCGCCTGTTCAAGTTCGAGCAGGCGCTTGCTCGCGGCGGAGACGGCAATCGCCTCGCGCTCGGCGGCACGCGTGAGCGTGCCCTCCTCATAGACGGCGAGGAAGAGTTGCAGCGTGGTGAGGTCGAGTTTGCGGAGAAGGTTTTTGATTACCATGGCGGGGCGCCGGGCGGTTGTGCGATCCGCCTATTGTGACGCCAGATGCGCAAAACAGGTGCGGCGCCCCGTCAACGACCTCATTCCTTCCACGCCGAGCCAAGAATCATCGTGCAGAAATTCCCGCGATGGTAATGCGGATCCTTCAGCGCCAACACGTCCGCCTTCACGTTGCCGAAAGTCGTCTCCGGTTTGTGAATCGTGCCGTGCGCGAACGCGTCGATGATGCCTTCCTTGAAATGCGCGCCACGCGGGTGCGCATGAGTCACCTCATGGCGCTGCTGCTCGGTGAACTCATCGTAAGCGAGACCCAGCACGTCCATTTCCACGCCCGCGGTAACCAGCGCGACCATCGGCTTCATATGTTGCGGAATGCCAGGCGTGGTGTGCAACGCGATCGAGTTCCATACCTGCTCGATATCGTCCTCGCCGATGCCGTGACGCCGCAGAAAATCGCGCGCCGCGTTCGCGCCGTCCACTTCGAATCGATCATGCTCGCTGCTATACGGCGCGACGAGGCCCATGTCATGGAACATCGCGCCGATGTACAGCAGTTCCGCGTCGTACTTCAGCTGTTTGCGCGCGCCGGCCAGCGAGCCGAACAGGAAGACGCGCCGCGAATGGTGATACAGCAACTCGGTTTCCGTATCGCGCACGAGTTGCGTCGCTTCGCGCGCCATCATGCTGTCGGGAATCTTGATGCCTGCGATCGTGGTCATGTGAAGCGCTCCATGGGTTCTCGATGATTGCTCGAATGAACGGGACGCGCTCTTTGTGAGTTCAAAGCGCGTTTGGTATGCTGGCCCGTGGCGCTTTTTTGTGCTGTAAAAGCGCTGCGTCCGATGAAGCTCAGTATTGGCCAACGCGTCGCCACGGACAATCGCCGCGGACCGTTGAACACTGCCAAACGCACCGCGTTGACTGCCGTGGCTCGCGGATGCCGTCCATCGTCAAAGGAAGCCTTTCGATGCCTACCGTCGCGATCGCGATCTTTCCCGGCGTGCAGGCGCTCGATGTCGCCGGCCCCGTCGACGTCTTTTCCGAAGCCAACCGCTTCATCGCGCCCGAGGACCATTACGAGGTGGCGCTGCTGAGCGCGCAGCCAGGTCCGCTGCGCGCGTCCAACGGCATGACGCTCACCGCCGACGCCACCTTCGACGAGGCGCGCGGCCCATTCGATCTCGCATTGGTCGCGGGCGGCCCCTCGCTGCCCGACGACACAGCGCCGGACCCACGATTGCTGGAATGGCTGGCGAACGTCGCCACACAATGCGGCCGTTATGGCTCGATCTGCACCGGCACTTTCGCACTGGGCCACGCGGGATTGCTCGATGCACGCAACGTCACCACGCACTGGCAACACGCGGCGCAACTGGCGGCGCAGTTTCCGAAGGCGCGCGTCGACTTCGACCGCATCTACCTACGCGACGGACAACTCGTGACGTCGGCGGGCGTGACGGCCGGCATCGATCTGTCGCTCGCGTTAGTCGCTGAGGACCACGGTCCGCACACGGCGCTCGCCGTCGCCAAGCGGTTGGTGGTGTTCGCGCAGCGGCAAGGCGGCCAGTCGCAATTCAGCCCCTACCTGACGGCGCCCGCCGACGACTCCTCGCCGGTCGCCAAAGTCCAGGCGCACGTCATGGAACGGATTCGCGAGAGCTTCACGGTGAAGCAACTGGCCGACGTCGCGGGCATGAGCGCGCGAAACTTCGCACGCGTATTCGTGCAGGAGACTCAGGTGACCCCGCATGAATTCGTCGAGCGCGCGCGCGTGGACACGGCGCGCAAGCTGCTCGAAAGCAGCGGCGCGGCGCTCAAGACCATCGCGTACGACTGTGGCTTCGGCACCGCGGATCGCATGCGGATTGTCTTCACGAAACGAATCGGCGTGACGCCGATGCAGTATCGCGAGCGCTTTCGCTCCAGTTGAGAGCGGCACAAGAGCGCGGGCCTGATGCGCGGCGCCGCTGCACGCATGAAATGTGCATGCGAAAATAACGGCCTCCTCAAGCCAACGATCACAAGGAACGCCATGACCTCCTCCTCTCCGATCCGCGCGATCGTCACCGGCCACACTCGCGGCCTGGGCTCGGCGCTTGCCGAACAACTGCTCGCGCGCAACGTCGCGGTACTGGGTTTGTCCCGCTCGCGTCATGCCCCGCTCAAGGAGCGCTTTCCGGCGCAGCTCGAAGAAATCGAACTGGAACTGGCCGACCCCGCACGCGTCGCGCAGTGGATCGCGACCGATACGCTGCGTGCATTCTTGAGCGGCGCGCAAACCGTCCTGCTGATCAACAACGCCGGCATGGTGCAGCCGATCGGTCCGATCGAAGCGCAAGACGCGGCGGCCATCGCAAGCGCGGTGAGCCTGAATGTGGCCACGCCGCTGATCCTCGCAAGCGCGCTGGCCGCAGCGAGCGTCGACGCGAGCGATCGGCGCATCGTGCATATTTCCAGCGGCGCGGCCCGTAATGCGTATGCCGGCTGGAGCATCTACTGCGCGACCAAGGCCGCGCTCGATCATCACGCGCGCGCCGTCGCACTCGACAAGAATCGCGCGCTGCGTATTTGCAGTCTCGCGCCGGGCGTGATCGATACGAACATGCAGGCACAAATTCGCGACAGCGGCACCGAGCAGTTCCCCATGCGCGAAAAATTCGAAGACCTCAAGCGCAACGGCCAACTGTCGACGCCTGAACAATGCGCCGCTCAATTGCTCGATTACGCCTTCAGCGATGCATTCGGGCAAACGCCGGTGGCCGACATTCGCGAGATCGCGAAGCACGCTTGACGAGCGCGACTAGCGCTCCCGAAAACTCTCACCTTTCGGCTGACATGCCGATAATCGACACGCCGGGCGCGGTAATCGCGTCGCGTCCGGCGGTGCGCGAGTTCGAAACCGATCACGTCGATCCATCGCTTTGCTGCTCACGGATAGCGAGCCGGCTCCCGAAAACCCTCACCTATAACACGCGACGATTGGGGTTTGACGCGAGCCACGCATCGGATCGCTCCCGAAAACCCTCACCTTTCGAACTTGGGGGCAGGCCGCAAAGGTATGCTGGGCCGGGCACCGATGGTTCCAAACAGGCCACTCCCGCAAACTCTCACCTTTAAAGCGGGTCGAGTAGTTTGCATACCCAGGTAAGCGGCGGCTTGTCGAACGACGAATCGAACGATGTGTCAGCCGGCGATGCGCGCGGCTGGAGGGTGAGGATGAACGACGCGTGCGACTCACGGATTGCCGATTACCCGCGGCTCCCGAATATCCTCACCTTTGAGCCCGCGGACACAATACAAAGGCCGGCAATGACCACCGCGTCGGCTGGTTTATCCGCGCAATTAGCGTGTTTTAACGGCTATCGTTACGGCGAATCGCGCCTTGCAACTCACCGGCGCGCGGCTCCCGAAAACTCTCACCTTTGTGCCACGCTGCCGCGCGAGCAGCGTTTAGCTCGCCAGTTTGCGGAACGTTTCCAGCACCGCATCGCCCTTGAACGGCTTCACGATCCAGCCTTTCACACCGGCCGCCTTGCCACGCTCTTTCATCGCCGGGCTGCTTTCGGTTGTTAGCATGATGACGTTGACGGTCTTGTTCGCGAGTTCGCCGCGAATCTTCTCGACCATCGTCAGGCCGTCCATGTTCGGCATGTTGACGTCGCTGATCACCAGCTTGATGCCGGGACTTGCCTTCAGCTTGGCGAGACCGTCCTTGCCGTCCACGGCCGTGTCGACGTCCAGACCGTTCTTCTTCAGAAAGCCGGCCACTTCATCGCGCACCGTGCCCGAATCATCCACCACTAGAATTTTCGACATGTTTTTTCCTATGACAACACCTAGAACAACTCCAACTCGCCGCTGGTTTCCTCGATCGCGCTCGTATCCGCGACAAAGTCGACCGGCGCATCGGCGCACACGCATACCGTCGCGGCAAGTTGCACGGAACCGTTGAGCGTGACCGAGTACGCCGACACGAAATCCGGCTTCAATTCCCGCAGATGCGGCAAGCAACGCGCGCTCAACACATAAGGCGTCGACATGCCGAGGTCGGGAAAATAGCGCAGCAGTTCCTGGTTCATCGCGCCACAACATAGATTGCAGATTTCCAGAAAGGCTTCCTGAAACGGCCGCTCAACGTCGTCTTTCAGGTAATAGCCGCGCATGCCGTCGTTTTCGTCGAAATGCAGGATCAGCAGCAGTCTGAATACGATCGACGAGATGGTCAGTACGACCACCTGAGTGCCCTTCGTCGCATCCGTGCCTGTGTCGGTGCCGGCACCGAGCGGCACGATTTCGCAGGTGTCACCTGGACCCATCGGCAAGCGCGCCTGCGACGCCTTGCGGAAAATGCGTTCGAAGCTGTCTTTTGCCTGGGCCGTAATCACGTCAGCCCCTAGTGCAAGGTCGAGCGAAACTGGTTGGCCAGCGACTCGACGCTGGCAAGCGAGGCCGCGATCATCTTGCCGCCCGCCTGAATGTCCTGAAACGTCGACGTGGTGGTCAGATCGTTGCGGTGCAGGCTGTCGCGATAGCTCTTCGAGAGTTCTTCCGAGCGCGCGGCCAACGCACGCACTTCGCTCGCCACCACCGCGAAACCACGGCCGGCCGGACCCGCACGCGCGGCTTCGATCGACGCATTCAGCGACACGATCACCACATGCCGAACGATCGACGACAGTTCCTGATTCTTCGCGTGCATGTCGTGGTTCTGCGTCATCAGCGAGATCATCTGCTCGTGCCAGCGCTCGAACGTCGCGCCGAGATGCTTCAGCCGCGCGGCTTCGCCCGCGATCCGTTGCGCCTGATCCGCCCACTGGTCCTTATCGTCGGTGGCGGCTTTCAGTGCCGCGCGCAATTCGTCCGCGCTTGCGGACTGCTGCGCAAGCTCCTCGCGCAATTGTGCGACCAGGGCCTCCATGTCTTGCGCGGCCTGCTCGCGTTCGCGGATTGTTTCGCCGTGGTCCGACTGGCCGGCTTTAAGCGTGCCGATCTCGGCTTGCGCTTCGGCGCGCAGCCGCGCCGTCAGCTTCGCGTTATGCAACTTGTGCGCGGCCAACGCCAACAGCGCGGTCACCGCGCTGCCTGCCACTGCCGCCAATACATACTGTTGAATCACCACTTACCCTTCCGTAGTTCGTCGCGCCGCCGTTAATCGGTGCTCAGTCCGCCATCGCGCCGAGTTGCAGTTCGCCGGCATCGCCGCGCGCTTCCACGCCGAGCGTATCGACGGTGACGCTATCCGGCAGGCAGACGATCGTCTGGAATTGGCGGAACGGTGCGCCCTTGCGATCGTCGGTGAAACGCAATTCGATGCGGCCGTTTTCGCGTTTGAGGAAATCGCGTACGGCGTCCATGCCGACGCCGCGGCCCGAGACTTCCGTGACCGTTTCCGCAGTCGAGAAGCCGGGCCGGAAAATGAATTCGGCGATCGCTTCGTCGCTCAGCGGTTCGTCGGCGCGAATCCAGCCGCGCTCGAGCGCAATGCCGCGAATGCGTTCCAGCGCGAGGCCGCGGCCGTCGTCGCTGAGCGTGATCTGCAGCGCGCCGCCGTCCACGCCCACTTCGATGCCGATCGTGCCGGCCGGTGCCTTGCCTTGCGCGCTGCGGGCCTCGGCGGTTTCGATGCCGTGATCCATCGAATTGCGCAGCAGATGCATGAACACGTTGTTCAGCGTGCGGCCCGCCTGGCCGCGCAGACGATAGCCGTTGTCATCGATGCGCACGACCGGCGCCGGTTTGCCCAATTCGCTCGCGAGCGACGGCAACGAATCCAGCACGCCGGACAGCGCGTCACGCACGCTTTCGCTGCCCAGCGCACGCAAGGTCCGGCGCATGGCGTCGCGCATCGACTGCAATTCGTGAAGCTTGTTCGCGTCGGTTTGATCCAGCATGCTCAGCGTGTGCTGGATATGTTCCTTCTCGACCATCACATAGCCGCCCACGTTGCCGGCATCGTTCACACCGGCTTTGCCCTTGCGGCCGAGGCTCTGTTCGTTGATCGTCGCGTAACTCTCGATGGCCTCGCGCACGCGCGTCAACTCCTGCATCAAATGCTCCTGATCCCAGGAACGATCCGCGTCCGGCTGGCGCAGTTCGTGATAGCTCTGCTCCGTTTCGTGGACGACGTTGGTCAGATGCTGCAGGTTATAGGTGCGCGCGTTGCCTTTGATGGTGTGCATATTGCGGAACAGCTCGGCAATCGCCGCGTGATCCGCCTCGGAATGCTTGCGGATGATTCGCTCGTTCTCACTAATGAAACCCGCGGAGCTTTCAATGAAGTGATGGAACTTCTCTTCGCTGACCGCGAGAATCTCGCCGATCATGTCGAGACGGCGACGCTGTTCGCTGGCTTCAGCCGCAAGTTTGCGCAGTTCGGTGACGTCGCGCACGCAGAGCATCAGGCGCACGATGGTGTCGTTTTCGTCGGTGATCGCCGACCAGCTGAGATCGAGAATCTTCGCGCGGCCATCGGGCATGCGCTTCGAAATCTCGCCCACCAGCAAATGCTGATTGAAGGCGAAGTTGATGCAGTCTTCGCCAAGGCACGCATGCGCCGCGGCATCGATTTGCGAAAGCACGTCCGAGCCGAGATCGGTCTCCGAGAACACCAGATCCATGAGGCCACGGCCGGCGATATCCTTCGTTTCGAAGATGTCTTCGAGATACGCCGAGTACTCCGCGTGGATCACGGCGCCGTCGATCACCGTCAGAATGCCCTGCTGCATGTTCTGCAACATCGCCTGAATGTCGGCGGTTTTCTGCTTGAGTTGCGCCGAGCTTTCCTGGATCTTTTCGATCATCCCGTTGAAGGCGACGATCGAATGGCCGATCTCGTCGAGCCGGCCTACCGGCACGCGGCGCGTGAAGTCCTGGCTCGATGCGATCTCGCTCATCATCGCCTGCATGCGGCTGAGCGGGCGCGTGATCTGACGATAAAGCAGCGAGCCGATCGAGGTCAGCAGAATGATCGCGATGCCGGTAACGATCGCGATGGCCGTTGTGGTGGTCGCGAGCGTGGCGTTCAGCGCGGTGATCGCCTCGTCTTTCTCGCGGTTTTTCTCAACCCGCAAGGTTTCGACAATGCCTTCAAGCTCATCGCGATACTGCGCGACGTTGGCGAACAGATACGCCTGCGCAAGTTCGTTCTTGCCGGCGGCCTTCATTTTCGCCGTCTCGGCGATGGCGGAGAAGTAATTTTCCAGGCTGTCGTTGGCCTGGTCGACAAGACCCTTTTGCGCGTGGCTCGCGGCGTCCCTGGCTTGCAGCGCGAGCGCCTGTTGCAGCAAGACTTTTTTCTTCTTGAGTTCGTCCTGAGCCTGGGCAACGATGTCGCCGTCGGGCGCATACACGAGCGTCATCGTGGCCAGTTGCACGTCCTTGACCTGCGATACGAGATCGGCGGAGGCGAGCGCGCTGGGCACCACGCCTTCAGTCACCTTGCGCACTTCGGCTGCGCTGCCGCGCGTCTGATAGACGGCGTAACCGCCGATCGCCGACAAGGCGACGAACATCAAAACCACCAATAGCGTAATGCGATGACGGATAGTCATGTGAAACCCCCGGGTGTGGCCTTCGCGTCAGCTCTCGGTCGGAGCAGCGCGTTTTTTACGAAATTGATCGTACTTGCAGCGTCGCCGAGTATTGCTGACGCATGTTACTAAGCGATGACTACAGGGTTTTGCACGCAGACCAACGCGTCGAATATATTTCTAAAGTTTTCGCATGCGGCGCCGTTAATTAATGCCGCTTTATTTTGTGTCTGTCACCTTTCCAACAAAATGCGCGCCCAGACTGAAAACTTCACCATCCGTCACCGTGGAGCCAACTGATGAACGTCAGCGTCCGCAGCTATCTGTCCCCGACACTCGTGCTACTCGCCTTCGACTGGCCGGAAGGCGCCACGCGTGAAGACTTCCTCGGCTTCGCCATCAAACGGACACCGGGCTTTCTCGCGGCCAACGGGCAGGAGCGCGAAACCAGCAGCTGGCTGCCGAACCGCCTGACCTTCAAGGGCGCCGTACCGGACACGCAGAAAGACGCGCCGTCGAACGAGGCGCCGATTCAGAAATTCATGTGGTGGGACGCGCGTATCGACGAACCCGATCGGGAAAAGTCATTCACTTATCTCGTCTATCCGGTTGTCGGCACGCCGGATGTGCCGCAGTTACTCGACGCGCAAAAGGGCGAATGTGAATTGACACTGCCCGCGCATATCGAATCGAACGTCGGCACGTGGTTCAACCGCGCCGTGGTCAGCTCGCAGGCGTTCGCGCGCAAAGTCGCGGCGCTGCATCTGGCGCCGCATGCGGCTCCCTCGGCGGAACAGGCGTTGCGCCTGCGCACGTGGCTCGCGAACGATTTGCAGGACGTTTTCGACCTCACGCTCGCCCATGCACACCGCGCGGCTTCGGCCGTGTATCACCTGACCGATCCGCTATGGGCGATTCCCGCTTTCGAAGCGTTCGGCAAGAAACAGGGCAAGTCGTCGCTCGCGATCGTCTACGATTCGCACGAAGTGGTGCGCAAGGGCAAGCCGCCCGCGCCCTCGCCGAATCGGCCCGCAGTCGACCGGCTCGCCGACGTCGCCACCTTCGCGCCGCGCGACAAGACGCACATCATGCATGACAAGTTCATCGTCGTGGACAACGGCAATGGGCAGGCAACGCCGGCGCGCGTGCTGACGGGTTCGGCCAACTTCACCACCGAAGGCATCACCGAACAGGCCAACGTGCTTCATCTGTTCGATTCGCCGGAACTCGCCACGCTCTACAGCGATCGCGCGAAGAGCCTCGCCGGCAACCCGAGCATTGCCGCCACGGCGAAGCTCGCGCCGGGCTGGTCCGATTCGATCGAGATCGGCACCGCGAAGGTCCGCGTCTGTTTTTCGCCGGAGCCGAAGGACTCGCGTTTGCAGATCGACACGATCGTCGACGCGATCAATAACGCGAAACACTCCGTGGTGTTTTGTCTCTTCATGCCGACCGACGCGCCGCTGCGCGACGCCTGTTTCGCGGCAGGCGACAAAGGGCGGATGATGTTCGGCCTCGTGAATCACATCAGCGCGCAATCCGCCGAAGCGGCGGAGAAGGCTCAACAAAACGGGCAAATCGTCACGACCACGGCGTTGGCCAACATGGAGCTCTATCACCGCGGCCGCGACAAGCACGACGTGATCGATGCGGAGTACTTTTCGCCGGCCACCGTGCCCGCGGGCTTCGAACCCGAATTGCGGCTCTTTCCCGGCGAAAGCGCGCCAAGCTATGCGCCCGTCATCATTCACCACAAGTTTCTGGTGATCGACGCCGAAGGCGCGAATCCGATCGTCTACACGGGTTCGGCGAATATGAGCAACAACTCGGAACACTTCAACGACGAAAACCTGCTGGAGATTCGCGACCGCCGCCTTGCCGGCACGTATCTCGCGGAATTCCTGCGGCTTTATGAGCACTATCGGGCGCGCGCGTTGGCGATACGTCAAAAGAACAACGGCACCCATCAGCGCCTGATGCTTGCGCCGAACGGCTCATGGGCGAAGAAGTATTTCGTCGCGGATAGCCCGGAGGCGAAAGCGCGCGTTGCGTTGGCGCACGACGCCGATTGAGCAGCGGATGTCGAGCGCGCGAAGCATTAGCGGATCGGCGGCAGATGTTTCGACGCTTCGCGCAAAGTGAGCGGCGAGATGATGTCCCGCGATACGGACAGAAAGCCGCTCACCGCCTCGGGAGCGTGCCACGCGTAATCGCGCAAGGCCCAACCGATCGCCTTGCGGATGAAGAAGTCGCTTTCCGACGCCAACGAACGGGCGTATCCGAACAGACGCTCTTCGTCTGTATGCCCGCGCCAGCCGAGTTGATGAATCATCGCGATACGCCGAACCCACAGGAATTCATGCTGAAGCGCCGCATCCATCGAGGCCTGCGCCTGCGGCGTCTGCGCTCGCGCTGCTTTCAACACGTCGCCGACCACGCCCGCCAGCGGATCGATCGAATCCCACCAGGCGTTTCGTTGAGCGATGGTCAGCAGAGGGGCGATATCGGCAACAGCAAGCGTCTTCCATTTGCGCGCCAACAGGTCGGTGGCAACGTATTGGTATTCGCGTTGCGGCATGGACCATAAGACATTGGCGCACGCCAGCAGGTGCTCGGCATTTTCCACCGAAAGCCGCTTGAACACCGGCAATACCGCTTGCCGCCGCAGTGGAGTTGGCACGCCGATGAACTCGAACTGGTTCCGCATATAGGCGCGCATGGCGAGAGCGCGCTGCGGGTCAGCGTGCGAGGCGAGCACCGCCTTGATTTCCTTGCCGAAAGCGTGGGGTGTCATTGCGTGATGGTCGCTTGATTGGAACCGCGTTGAATCCCATGGACCGCATGGGATGTCTTTTATCGGGTTAACAATCGCCGATTTGATCGAGGCGGGCAAGTGCTCCCGGATTCCCTCACCTTTGAACATAAAGTGCGCGCACAGGTAGCATTATTCTCACCACGCCGGCTCCCGAATCTTCTCACCTTTCGGCTTCCCTCCGAACCACACAGTAATAAACTGTAAGCGCGAATAAGAACCCGAAACCGCCGCTGCCACACGATTCGCTATATTGCGGCGTACGGCAAGCGCGCGAGCGCGCCTTCCGTCCACTGTCCTCCTCGATCAGGGCTCAGCCATGTCAGACACGCCCATTCAGGTTTTACTGGTCGACGACGACGCCGACCTTCGTGACCTGCTCAGAACCTTCTTCCAGCAACGCGGCATCGAAATGTCCGTGCTGCACGACGCCAACCATCTGGCGCGCCGGCTCGAACGCGAGCGGCCTTCGATCATCGTGCTCGATCTGATGATGCCGGGCGTCGACGGGCTTAGCGCGCTGCGTCAATTGCGCGCGAGCGGCGACACGATTCCCGTGATCATGCTGACGGCGCGCGCGGACGGCGTGGACCGCGTGGTCGGTCTCGAACTCGGCGCCGACGACTATCTCGGCAAGCCGTTCATGCCGCAAGAACTGCTCGCGCGCATTCATGCGGTGCTGCGCAGACACGCGCAACCTGCCGCAGCTGCTGCGGCGCCGGCCGACAAACGCGAAGCGCTGCGCTTCGGCCGCTTCCGGCTCGATTTCGCGAGCCGTACCTTGTTTCGCGACGACGAGCCGCTCAAGCTGACCGGCAGCGAATATGCGCTGCTCGAAGTGCTCGCCCAGCATCCGATGGAAACGCTGTCACGCTCGAAGCTCGTCGACCTGCTGCATGGCCCGCATTCGGAAGTGACCGAACGCGGTATCGACGTGCCCGTGTGGCGCCTGCGCCGTCTGCTCGAAGACGACCCCGCCAACCCGCGCCGTATTCAGACGATACGCGGCATCGGCTATATGTTCGTGCCCGGCGGCGGAGACGATGAACAATCCCTTTAATACGCTGTTCGGCCGGCTCTCGTTGATGACGGTGGGCCTGATCGTGCTCGTGCACATCACCGCAATGGTCCTCGTGGACCGTGAACGTGGCCAGATCGACACCGGCCATGCGCAACGCGCATTGCTGCTCGCGGTCGAGGCCCAGCACGCCAGCGCGCTCGCCGCTTCGGACGTCACGGCGACGCTCGGCATTTCCCATGTAAACGCACGCGACGCGATTCCATATGGTTGCCCCGCGCCTTGTGAGAACACCGGCGGTCCGTTCGAGCGCGATTTGCGCGCGAAGCTGCCGCCAGGCAGCCAGGTGGTAACCGACGCCGATAGCGGCACGGTGTGGGTGCGTTATGCGGGCAATCCGGGCTGGCTCAAGTTGCAAAACTCGATGCTTCCGGCGCGTCGCTTTCTCGGCGCATCGGCGACGATGCTCGTGTTAGCGGTGATCATCGCATTGGCCGGAGCGTGGCAGTTGCAGCGGCCTTTGCATCGGCTCGCTCATGCGGCGCGCGAGTTTCGCATCGGCCATCGCGCGCCGGTCGTGCAGGCGAGCGGCCCGCGAGAATTGAAAGAACTGATCGGCGACTTCAACCAGATGGTGCATGAACTCGCTCAGGCCGAGCAGGAGCGCGCGGTGATGCTGGCCGGCGTCGCGCACGATCTGCGCGCGCCGATCACACGCATGCAGGTGCGCGCCGATCTGCTGCCCGACGAAGCGAACCGCCGCGGTTTTTTGCGCGACGCGGAATCGTTGTCGCGCATCGTCACGCAGTTTCTGGATTTCGCGCGTGAGACGGCTGATACCTCGCCGAGCACCAGTGTCGATGCGCATTGCCGCCGGCATTACGGCGACAGTCTCGCGGACGATGCGCTCGTGCGTCTCGATCTGCAAGCCGGTGACGGCTTTGGGCTGCCGCTTGTCGACCTCGACCGGATTCTCACGAATCTGATCGAGAACGCGCTCACTTACGGCGAGCCGCCGGTGGAAATCTCGACGTTCCGCGACAACGGCCACTACACGCTGAAGGTCCGCGATCACGGCGGCGGCATTCCCAGCGGTCAACTCGACCGCGCGTTGCAACCGTTCGTGCGGCTCGACGAAGCGCGCAGCGGCGATGCGCACTGCGGCTTGGGTCTCGCCATTGTGCGACGCCTCGTGCGGTACAACGGCGGCGCTTTTCACGCGGATAACGCCGCCGATGGTGGCTTCGAGGTGTCGCTTACGTTTCCGGCCTAGGTGCGGCCTGCTTAGGTTGCTGACTAACCCTGAGCGACGTTGCCGGGAACGACGACTGCGCCGTGCGGCCCGTCGCCATGGCCGCCGCCTGGGCCACCGCCACCAGGACCGCCACCGCCCGGACCGCCGCCGCCCCAACCCGGCGGCGGCCCCCACCAACATCCGCTCAAGGTTGCGCTCAAGGCGGCCAGCGCCGCAATTGCCAACAGCTTCTTCATGCTTGCTCCTTCGCTATATCTACGGTTACGCCGAGCCGTCGCTCGATTGGCGGCGGCACGCGTCATCCGCAACTTATCAATCCGCGAAAGATCATGTTTTACGGAACCGTTACAACCTCGATGTGAAAAACCGTTGCTGTGGGAACAGGCTGCGGTAAGCGTCGGCGTGCAGCGGAGCGCACGCGGCGTTGCCGGCTTTCCCGGCGTGCCGCGGCGCGCTCACGCTTTGTTTGCATATGGAAGAAGATGTAAGGGGATTGACGATATCGGCGTTGCGCCGAGACACACTTGAGTGAGTTTTTGAACGCGTGGCGAATCACCATCAGCGGCTACGAGGAGCACTCCCTGGAAATCCTCACCTTATCGAAGGTGCGCGCCGATGGCGGCGATTGCTCACCTCCTGGAACGGCTCACCTTTGCGAAGCGGAGCCGGCCTTACGTCAATTTGTGCGTTAGGTGGAGGCTATGGTTGCCGGCGGCGGCGGTGTTCGAAAACGTTCGACCAGAAAGTCGATGAACGCTCTCGCTCGCACCGACTGGTTCCGTTTGTTCGGGTAATAGACAAACAGGTCTGCGGACGGCTGCACGAATTCCGGCAGCACGACGCGTAACCGTCCGCTTTCCAGATACTTCGCGAGGTCCCACTCGGAGCGCACGAGGATGCCGTGACCGTCGAGCGCCCATCCGAGCACGATGTCGCCGTCGTTGCTCGACAGCATGCCGTGCACTTTCACGACTTCGCTGCGCTCGTTGTGCATGAAGCGCCAGATGCCGTGCGCGTCGTCGTTCTGACGGTGAATGATGCAAAGATGTTGCGTGAGATCCGCGAGCGTCGCGGGCGTGCCATGCCGTTGCAGGTAGGCGGGCGACGCGCACATGAAGCGGCGGTTCGACATTACACGCCGCGCATTGAGCCGTTTGTCGGGCAGCGAACCGAAGCGGATCGCGAGATCGACACCGCCTTCGACGAGATCGATCGGCCGGTCCGTCACGTCGAGCTGCACTTCCACGTGCGGGTAGCGTTTCGCAAACTCCGAGACGAGCGGCGCGATTGTCGTGCGCCCAAACCCGAGCGTCGCATTCACGCGCAGCAAGCCGCGCGGCACCGACTTGCTGGACGACACCGCGTCTTCCATCTCGCGAATCTGGGCGAGGATGCGCGTGGCGTGGTGCAGATAGGTCTCGCCCTCGCTCGTCAGACTGACGCTGCGCGTGGTCCGGTTCACGAGCCGCACACCCAGCCGCGCTTCCAGTTGCGACAGGCGTTTGGTCGCGGCGGGAGGCGTCAGGTCGAGTTCGCGGGCGACCGCCGACAGGTTGCCGTGCCGCGCGAGCAGCACAAAAAACCGCAGGTGAGACGCGATATCAGTTTTCACCGAAAGTTAATAAAGATGTGATTTTGGGTGAATCATAACGCCGGGTTGCGCGAATAACCTAGCGGCTTTAAAAGCCCACCATGCGCCCCGCTCCTCAGAATATGTTTTCCCACATCTCCATTAGAACAAGAATTAACGGTGTGCTGGTATTTCTCGGTGCGATGCTCGTCATCGTCGGCACACTTGGCCACCTCGGCATGCAGCAAAGCAACGAGGCCTTGCAGGATGCCTACGCCAACACGCTCGACTCGGCCATCTCCATTGGCAACGCAAACCTGAACCTGACCATCGTGCGCACCACGCTCGACCGTGCGCTGCTTCATCCGGAAGCGCCCGGCGTCGATGAGCTGGTGACGCGAGCGCAATCCTATCTTTCGATTTCCCAGCGGGCGTGGCAACACTACCAGAGCCTGCCGAAAGCACCCGAAGAGGCGGCGCTCGCAACACAGGTGAACGCCGCACGCCAGGCATTCGTCGACCGCGCAATCTTGCCGATGATGGATGACATCAGGAAAGGCGACCATGCGGGCGCCGATCAGGTCGCGATGACGGTTGTGCCGCCGATCTCTGTCGAGTTATCGAAGGCATCGAATGCGCTTGATCACTATCACACGCTTCTGGGAGCCCAAAACTATGCGTCGGCGCAGTCGACTTTTCATCTATTCCGCGCGATCACCTGGGGTGGGGTGATCGTTGCGCTTGTCGCGGCGCTCACGTGCGCGGTCAATCTGCATCGAGCGATTGGCCGGCCGATCAGTGCGGCGCTCGAACACTTCGACCACATTTCGCGCGGCGACCTCACGAGGCCGATCCATGTGCATGCGAACGACGAAATGGGACGCCTTGTCGGCGGCATGGCGAGCATGCAGGACAAGCTGATTACGACCGTCCGGGAAGTGACGAGCAGTGCGCACTCGATCGGGACCGCCACACAGGAAATCGCCTCGGGCAACACGGACCTGTCGCAGCGGACTGAGGAGCAGGCGGCGGCCCTCCAGGAGACGGCGGCGAGCATGGAAGAACTGGCCCAAACTATCAAGCAGAACGCGGACAATGCACGGCAGGCTACGGCGCTCGCCGGAACTGCCTCGAATGCAGCCGCGGACAGCGCGGACGTCGTCAAACAGGTCATCGGGACGATGGAACAGATTGATGCGAGCTCGCAAAAAATCTCCGAGATCATCGGCGTGATCGAAGGTATCGCGTTTCAGACGAATATCCTCGCGCTCAACGCTGCCGTCGAGGCCGCGCGCGCGGGTGAACACGGCAAGGGATTCGCTGTCGTCGCAAGCGAAGTGCGGGCGCTCGCGCAGCGCTCCGCTGTCGCCGCCAAGGAGATCAGCGATCTGATCCGCTCGTCTGTCGGTAACGTCAATGCGGGATCGCACCTCGCGGGTGAGGCCGGCGAGCGGATGGCTCAAGTGCTGGTTTCGATTCGTCGCGTGAGTCACGTCATCAACGAGATTGCAGCGGCATCCGCAGAACAGAGCGAAGGTGTCGAGCAGGTGACGGGCGCGGTGTCGCAGATGGATGAAGTCGCGCAACAGAACGCCGCGCTTGTCGAGCAGGCTGCCGCGGCTGCGAGCTCACTCGCGGAGCAGACTACCGCGCTGACGAAGGCCGTGTCGTTCTTCCGGATCCACGCAACGCTCACTGATAATGACACGCGCTCTCCAGGAGCCTGAGCGAATAATTGAAGGCGCGGCCTCTGATGCGCTTTTCGCAGCAGGGCGCGTATTTATTGCGCGCCGTCGCGCGCCCGCGCACGGTCTTGAGCCGGCTGCATATTGCATGAGTTCGTGTCGTGCCCGACGAGGAAAATCGACATCGCCTCGCGCAATATCCGCGCTTTCTCGCGCAAGCTTGCCGACGCCGAGGCGACGCCATTCACGTGCTGGACATCGTGGCTCTGGGCGTCGCTTGACGAGCTGAACGGACCTGGTGCGTTTTTCCGAGTCTTTTTATTCGGCTTTTAGAACTTCACCTTCAACTGAAATCCGATCGTGAACGGAAGATTGTCCGAGGGGATCGGTGGAATCACAATAAAGTTCGCCCCGACGCGCTTGTATTCGACCATCACGAGCGGCGCGAGCACCGGTCCGATCGTATGGTCGCGGCCGAGGCCCCAGTTGCCATAGTTGTAGCCCGAAATGATTCCGCCCATCGCCGCGATTCGCACGATGCCCCAGTGCGCGAATTCCGGCGCCCAGACGCCGCCGCCATAGTAAGAAGGCCGCCGCAGCGAGTTGCGAAAGCCGCCGGCCGTCAGCGCCCATTGATTGTTGAGCCAGCATTCCACGCCGAGGCCCGGATTGAACGGTTCGAAATCAGTACCTGGGTCTGGGTTGATGTGATACGAGCCGATCATGGCGTCGACCCATACGCCGCCGTCGCACCAGTTGCCCGCATGCGCGGCGGACGCCCCGGCCACGCTCGCGACGAGCACGAGAGCGGTGTGACGAATGTGCTTTTTTATCTGCCGAAAATGCATGTTCTCTCCGCCACCGGTCGAGCGCCGGCGTCATCTATGTTCCGGGTATTGGTGCTTGCCGTCCGTCGCGCACTGTACCTCAAGCCGCACGGGCGATGTTGAGGACGCGCTCGGACGCGCGGGCACAAGACGTGCCTCGCAGTCTGGAAACACAACAATAACGGAGAACCGATGGCAGAGCGGTGAACGCGCGGCAAGCGCTCACCTTAAGCTCGCAAGAATATTCAGAGCCCGAGCTCGGACAAGCCCGGATGATCGTCGGGACGGCGGCCGAGCGGCCAGTGATAGAGGCGGTCCGCTTCGCGGATCGGCAGGTCGTTGATGCTGGCGTGACGGCGCGCCATCAACCCGTGCTCGTCGAACTCCCAGTTCTCGTTGCCGTAGGAGCGGAACCAGTTGTTCGAATCGTCGTGCCATTCGTAGGCGAAGCGTACGGCGATGCGGTTATCGGTGAACGCCCACAATTCCTTGATGAGGCGATAGTCGAGTTCCCTCGCCCATTTGCGGCGCAACAGTCCGACGATCTCCGCGCGGCCATGCGTGAACTCGGCGCGGTTGCGCCACACGCTGTCCGGTGTGTAGGCGAGCGACACGCGCTCCGGGTCGCGGGTGTTCCAGCCGTCTTCAGCGGCGCGCACTTTCTGGATCGCGGTTTCGCGCGTGAACGGCGGCAGCGGCGGGCGGGTTTCGATCGGATCGGCCATGATGGTTCCTCAGTCAGGTTGCGGTTCACCGGAATGGTGGTGTTTTGCTCGGGGCTTGCTTGCGGATGAGCGTGACTCGCCGGCGCGCTCGGCGTCGAGCAAGACCGCGGCGGCGGCACGCGCGTCGAGCGCGGCGGCGGCCTCGCCGCTCACCAGCGCGACGGCGATGGCGCCATCGAGCAGAATCAACCACTGGTGCGACAGGCGCGCGGCGCGGCGAGCGTCCATGTGCTGCGACTCCGCGGCGTATGCATCGCATTGGGTTCGCACGAAGGCAAGCAGGCGCTCCTTGTGTTCGCGCGCGACGATCCGGATCGGATCGTCGGCGGAAGCGATTTCACCGGCTGCGTTCAGAAACGCGCAGCCATGAAAGTCCGCCGACGCAAACCACTCGCGCAACACATCGAACATGCCGAGCAGGCGTTTCCGCGCACTCTTGCCCTGCCGCTGCGTGCCCGCGATGAACCAGTTCATCCAGCGTTCGTCACGCCGCTCGAGTGCGGCTGCGACGAGCGCGTCTTTCGATTCGAAATGCGTGTAAAAGCTTTTGCGCGCGGTGCCGGACTGCTTGACGATCGCGTCCACGCCGGTTGCGTGGATGCCGCCGGCGTAGATCAACGCCTCTGCCGCGTCCAGCAGACGATCGCGCGCGCTGCCGGGCGCCGCTGTTTCAGTATGAGATTCGGTAGGCATGCACGAAGGGTAGAACGATCATTCTCCTTCGTCAAGTTTTTTGCGAGTTTTGCGGGCAGAGTACGCGAACTGCTATCGTGAGCAGGATCGGTCAACCGGAACGGACTTCATTCATGAGCACCTTTACCATTCGCGCGACGCTCGTGCGCGTGCTGCTCGGCGCAGCGTTGCTGACGGCAATGGCCTGTACCCCCGTGCAAGTGCTCACGCACTCGGTTAGCCAGAACGAAACGCGCGTGCCGGCTGGGCGCTACGATCTGGACCT
>DASPZL010000108.1:0-40311 GCA_035636295.1 Paraburkholderia sp. | reverse complement strand
CATAACCTCGCAGATACGGCACGATGACCCGATAGCCGGCGGCCGCCAGCAACGGGGTGACTTCAGCGAAACTGTAGATGTCGTAAGGCCATCCATGCAGCAGGATGACGACCGGCCCATTCCGGGGGCCCGCTTCCGCGTAGCCGATATTGAGCGTGCCGGCATTGACCTGCCGAATGTTTTCAAACGAAGCAGTACGTGTTGCCGTATTCGTGCTGCGTGCAATGTCGCTCGACTGCGCGTGAACGAGTCCGCTCAGCCCCAATTCCAGCAAACTGAAACCTGCAACTGTCGTCCCCAGCAGGCGACGGCGACGGGCATTGATCTGGTTCGGCATGGCTATTCCTCCCTGAGATGACTTCATGGTGGCAGGGTAAAGTGCTGGTAGCAAGAGCAACTAAGTTCACATATCGTTGCTCTGTGAACAACGCTAAAGCAACCGCGTCGGAGCGATAAAATGCGAGAGATCAATCAACAGCGCCTTCGGTACTTCCACGAAGTACTGACTCACGGGACCATTCGCGGTGCCGCTGAGAACATCAATACGTCGCCGTCGGTTATCACGCGGCAGATCAAGCTGCTCGAAGACGAACTGGGCGCCACACTGTTCGAGCGCCAGGCGCGAGGCGTAAAGCCTACGGAAGCCGCCGCTCATCTGCTCGAGTTCTGGCAGGGCTATCGCTCGCAACAGGAAAAGCTCGAAGACCAGCTTCACGCATTGCGAGGTCTTCAGAAAGGCCATATCCAGCTGGCCGTCAGCGAAGGTTATGTGGATACGCTCGTTGACAACGTGCTGGCGCCGTTCTGCGCGCAATATCCGAATCTGGACATCGGCCTCGACACGCTGGCAGTGGAGGCGATACTCGACGACGTTGCGGAAAGCCGGGCGCATATAGGGCTTGCGTACAATCCGCCGCCCCATCCGCGCATCGAGTATCGCGCCAGCTCGCCTCAACCTGTCGTGCTATTGCTGAGAAGCGATCACCCGCTCGTCAAAAGAAAAGGGCCGGCGAGTATCGACGATCTTCGCGCGTATCCGTTGGCATTGATGCCGTCGACGTTCGGCATCGGCCATGTCGTGAAGATGCTGGAGGTGGCCGAGAACGTCACGATCCGCCCCACGTTGACGACGAACTCGCTGAGCGCGTTAAAGCGCTTCGTCACAGCGGATCACTTCATGACGCTCATCGGCGAATTTGCTGCGTACCGGGAGATCGCGACCGGCGAACTGACAACGATCCCTATTGCACATCCGTTGTTTGAAGGCGTGCAAGCCAGAGTGCTGACCAAGATCGACAGGCCGCTCGCCCCGGGTCCGCTCGAGTTGCTCAGGTGGATTCAGGAACGAATGCCGATGTTCTCCACGCTCAAACGCCAGGAAACGGGAAGACGGGGAAAAGCAAAAGCACGTCGCCGCAGCGGCTAATCACGCGGGAGAAAAGCGTCCGCATTCCGCTTTGTACCCATTGCAACGATTTTTTTTCCGTGAAACACTGCGCTTTATCTGCTGTGTCGGATTGTATTCCGGTATATCGGAAAATTACGCGTGAGCACGATCATCGCCGATTTCAATCGCACCGACTCTTTACTTCCGATCGGAACCCAAAATGAGATTTGTCAGAGAAAGCGCCAGATTCGCCTGTTTGTTCGCTGTGACCGGTCTGCTCGTGTTCGCCGGATGCACGAAGGTCGCCCCGCCGGATCAAGGAGGAACCGCGGCCGATTCGACGCTGAAACAGGTTCTTCAGCGCGGGACGTTGCGAGTGGGCGATTGTCTGACTTTTGCGCCGTTCGGCTTTTACAACAAGGATGGCCAGCCCGATGGCTACGACGTCGATCTCGCGAAAGAACTGGCGAAGCAGATGGGCGTCAAGCTCGAAGTCGTGAATACGACGAGCGCCAACCGCATTCCGAATCTGCAAACCAGCAAGGTCGACGTGGTGTTCTGCAACTTCACCCGCAACCTCGAACGGGCGAAGGAAATTGCCTTCACCAATCCCTACGTGGTGGCGAGCGAGGCGCTGCTCGTGAAGAAGAGCAGCGGCATCAAGTCCATTAACGATATGGCGGATCGCACGATTGCAACCGTCAAGGGTTCGACCAACGGCGACGAAGTGCGCTCACTGAATATGAAGGTGAAGATCCAGGAATTCGACAGTTCGCAGGCCGCAATCCTCGCGGTGAAGCAGGGCCAGGCCGACGCGATGATCGAGGACAACAACTTCCTCGCATATCAGGCATCGCTCGATCCGAGCCTGACCGTTACCGACGAAGCGCTGGTTCCACTCGAATACAATGCATTTGGCGTAAAGGCGGGCGATCAGGTCTGGCTCAACTATTTGAACCTGTTTCTGTTCCAGATCAATGCGTCGAAGATGAACGCGCAACTCTATAAGAAATGGTTCGGCGCCGAGCCGCGCTTTCCGCTGAATCCGCAATACTGATCCTCGGTTGCCGAGCGCCGCGCGAGAGACGGAGGAACCATGAGCTATGAATGGGCGACCCTCGCGGGTTATTCGAACGACTTCGTTCGCGCATCGTGGCTGACGCTCCAGGTCACACTGCTGGCCTTCGCCATCGCGATGCTGCTCGGCTTGCTGACGGCACTCGCAAGCGCATCGCGCATCAGGCTGTTGCGCATGATCGCGAGTGTCTATATCGAGGCGATTCGCAACACACCGGTGCTGCTGCAAATCTTCATTGTATTTTTCGGCCTTCCTTCACTCGGCATCACGCTCAATGCGTATACGGCCGGCGTGATCGCACTGGGCGTCAACGTCGGCGCTTATCTGGCTGAAGTGTTTCGCGCGGGCATCCAGTCGGTGCCGCGCGGTCAGTTGGAGGCGGCGTCGATCCTCGGGCTGGAGCGTTCGCAAATTTTCATGGAGGTCGTTCTGCCGCAGGCGGCGCGCGCCGTTTATCCGGCGATCGTGAACAACCTGATCCAGCTTCTGCTCGGCACGTCGCTGCTATCCGCAATCGCGCTGCCGGAGTTGAGCGGAACCGCGACGGTCATCAACGCGCGCACGCTGCTCTACATCCAAACGTTCTCGATCACACTGGCCGCCTATCTGGTGCTGAGCAACGTGCTCTCGTGGGCGGCGGGTCAGATCGGCACGCGGATTTTTCATCCGCCTCTCGTCATGAAGAAGCGCGCGCGCCGGCCGCTCTTCACCGCGCGACAAGCCGATCGCACGTAAGCGCCTCAACCGGAGATCGAACATGTCTAGCGAATTGCTGTTGACCAGCCTGTCGATCCTGCTTCAGGGATTGCTGATGACGTTGCTGCTATCCGCGGCATCGATTGTCGGCGGCACGCTGATCGGGCTGCTCGCGGCCGTATTGCGCTCATTCGGGCCGTGGGGCACGCCGCGCATTGCCCGGCTCTACACCGAACTGTTTCGCGGCACGCCCGTGCTGATCACGCTGATGTTCATTTATTTCGGCGTGTCGTATTTCGGCTATGCGATCGACGTGTTCGCGGCGGGAGCGTTGGGCCTGAGCATTTATCAAGGCGCCTATATCGCCGAGGTGTTCCGCTCGGGTATCGAGGCGGTTCCTAAAGGGCAATGGGAGGTGTCGCAGATTCTCGGGCTCAGCAAGACGCAGACCTTCTTTTCGGTGGTCCTGCCGCAGACCGGGAAGATCGTCATGCCGCCGCTCATCGGCCAGTATCTGTCGCTCATCAAGGATACGTCGATCGTCAGCATGATCGGCATGTCGGAATTGATGCACGGCGGCCAGGCCATCGTCGACCGGGTTGGAAAGCCGGTCGAAATCTATGGACTAGTCGCCGTGCTGTATTTCATTGTGTGCTTTCCACTGTCGCAGTGGGTGCGCCACCATGACCGAAGAAGGAGCCTGTTGTCATGACCAGTGCCATCACGTCGAAGCCGATCATCAATCTTGCCGGCGTCAGCAAGTCGTTCGGTGCCACGCAGGTTCTGAAGAGTATCAACCTCGATGTGCATCCGGGAGAAGTACTCGTGCTGATCGGAGCCTCAGGTTCGGGAAAGAGCACGGTGCTGCGCATCATGAGCGGTCTCGAAACCGCCGATGCGGGCGAGGTCTGGGTCAACGAAGTGCCGCTGCACGACACGCGCCGCGCGCGGGAAATTCGCGGTCATGTCGGCATGGTGTTTCAGCAGTTCAACCTGTTTCCGCATAAGACCGCGCTTGGCAACGTGACGCTCGCGCTCATCAAGGCGCGCAAGATGAGCCCGGCGGATGCGCGCAAGCGTGGGATTGAAGCGCTGGATCGCGTAGGTCTCGCCGATCGCGCCGATCATTATCCAAGCCAGCTTTCGGGCGGGCAGCAGCAGCGCGTGGCGATCGCAAGGGCGTTGGCGGTCGAGCCGGGCATCATGTTCTTCGACGAAGCCACGTCCGCGCTCGATCCGGAACTCGTCGGCGAAGTAACGGAGGTCATGCGTGGACTCGCGCGCGATGGCATGACGATGGTTGTCGTCACACACGAAATGGGCTTTGCACGCAAGACCGCCGACCGTGTCGTGTTCATGGATAAAGGTGTGATCGCGGAGCAGGGCGCTCCCGAGCAGATATTTGTGAATCCGCAGAACGAACGCACGCGCCAGTTCCTGCATCGCGTACTCGACCATTAACCAACCCTGTCGCCGACGGAGCCGAATGCATGTCTGCACCTGAATCATCGAGGGCGAGGGGAGTTGACCGCGTCGTCGGCATACTCAAGCAGTTGCATATCGCGCGGCGTCCAATGACGATGCGCGAGTTGATTGAAGCGACCGGTGCGCCACGTTCGAGCATCTACGAACTCGTCACCATTCTCACGGAAGCGGGATGGCTCGAAACGGCTGCGGACGGTAGTGTGTTTTTCGGCCGCGAGATGCATTATTACGGTTCCGACTATGCAGTACACAACGATCTGATCAGCCGTGCTCATCAGGCGATTCTCGCGCTGGTCCGCAACCACGACGAGACCGCGCAACTGTGCATGTTAGAAGGCAACAAATACACGGTGGTGCTGTCGGAAAACAGCTCGCGGCCGTTCAACATCAGTTCCGACATCGGTGTGAAGGTGCCGATTCCGTGGACCGCAACGGGCCGCCTGTTGCTCGCGCACCTGCGTGCGAACGAGATTCGCGCGTTGATTCCAGATGAAGACTTCGTCCTCGACAATAATCGGCGCGTCGAATTCGAGGAGTTTCTAAGCGACGTCGAACGCGCTGCCGAACTGGGGTACTGCTGCACCGAAGGGCTCTCGCATACGTTTCGATACTGCATGGCGGCGCCCATTCGCGACCGCTCGGGCGTGGCAGTCGCCGCGCTTTGCTTCATGACGAGCCGCGACACCGCGCCGGAAAAGCGCGCGACGATGCTGGAGGACCTCATCCGTTCGGCAAAGGCGTTGTCGCAGCCTTACGCACGGCTGTAGCGGTCAGCGAGTCGTTGGGCTTGGGCGTGGATCACAAAAGTTCAGGATCGCACGCGCCACTTCGTCCGGTGCTTCTCGCTGCGGAAAGTGTCCGACGAGATCGAGTACGGTGCGCTGATAGCGCCCGCTGAAGAATTTCTCCTTGCCGCTAGAGCTATTCGGATGATTGCAGGTATCCGCACCGCCATGCAGAACCAGTGTGGGAACCGATAGAACGGGGGCGGGATTCAACGCGGCTTCGTCCTGCGCATATCGGTCATCGCCGGGTGAGAAACCCCATCTATGACGATAGGAATGCAGAACGACGCTGGCCCAGTCGGGATTGTCGAACGCCGCGGCTGCCTCTTCGTAGTCGTGTTCCGCGTACCAGTTGGCGGGCGACCACGTATCCCACATGAAACGGGTCAACGCGCGTCGATCCTGTTCGATCGCGTGTTGTCCTCGCGGCGTCGCCATGAACCAGTGGTACCAGTAGTTGCGGGCTTGCTCGTAGCTCAACGTCTGATGCGGATCGTTCGTGCCATAGCCAACGGAGAGCATGACCAGATGCGACGCTGCGCGCTCGCGCAGGCCGCATGCATTGGCCACGGCCCGTGCGCCCCAATCATGTCCGATCAGTACTGGCTCATGTAAGCCCAGCGCATCGACAAATTCGAGCAGGTCGCGTCCCAACGCCGAAAGCTGACCGCTGCGCGGTGTTTCCGCGTTGAGGAAGCGCGTAGGGCCGAAACCTCGCAAAGCCGGGCACAGGACCCGATAGCCGGAATCGGCCAGGCGCGCGGCAACTTGCCGCCAGCCTTCCGGAGAATCCGGCCAGCCATGCACGAGTACGGCGGTACGTTGCCCGACTGGATTCCACTGCAGATAGCCTATGTTCAACAGTGAAGTGCTAATAGACGCATATTCCATGAGTGCGCTCCTCGGTCAATGTCGAGGGGATAACGGTAAGCTATTTCGCGCAGGGAATTGATGAATAATTCGATGATATTCTTCACGTTTCGAAATCTATTCGGAAGCCGCGCTGAACATGGAAACGGGCACAGTCGGGTTGGACATCGTTTTGTTACGCACCTTTCTCGAGGTCGTGGACACGGGTGGTTTCGCGCTCGCGGCAGAGCAACTGGCGCTGACGGCGCCTGCGGTCAGCGGCCATATCAAACGTCTCGAACAGGCCGCCGGAACGCGGTTGCTTGCGCGAACCACTCGCAGCTTCAAGCTGACCCCGGCGGGTGAAACGCTTTACGCGTACGCGCGTAATATCGTCCATCTCGAACAGGAGCTGCGTGCCCGCCTGCGCAATCCGCCGGCCGCCGAGCGTCTGCGCATTGGCGCTTCGGAGGACTTTACGGGTACGTGGCTGCCGCATGTCTTGCAGATGTTCCGGCGCAGACACCCCGGCTCGCGTGTGGAACTGAAAGTCGGCATTACGGCCGACCTTGTGAAGGACTTGGGGCGCCGCTTCGATATTGTCTTTGGCAAGCAATGCTCGCGCGTGGCAGGTAACGGCACGCTGCTGTGGGAAGAGGAACTGGTTTGGGCATTCGATTCCGGTAGTGCCTTCGATTCCGACGATGAAGTGCTCCTTGCGGTGTTTCCGGAGCCTTGTGTCTATCGCGAAGCGGCCATTGCCGCGCTGACTCGTGCGCGCAAACCATGGCGATTGGTATTCGAGAGCAATAGCATGGCCGGTTGTTTGTCCGCCGCACATGCGGGTTTTGCTGTCACTCCTGTCGCGCAGAGTCAGTTGCGCGACGAGTTGCGTGTGCTCGGCAAGTCCGATGGAATGCCGGCGCTGCCCCGTGTTCAGTTCTATGCGTTCGCAAACACGACGTCGTCCGCGGCCGCCGAGTTGATCGCCGCCGTAAAGCAATCGGGCAGGCAACGTAGATTGAGTGCGTCAACGCGTTGGTAAGGAGATTGACCCATGAAGGTGACGATCGCATATCTTGACGAACCGCCGTTCGGCTGGACAGATGCCAGCGGTTCGGCAACGGGAGCGGACATCGAGCTGGCCGAAGTGGTTTTACGAGCCATCGGCGTCGCACAAGTCGAGCATCGTCTGACGACGTTCGCTGAGCTACTGCCCGGCGTGGAAAACGGGCTCTGGGATATGAACGTTCCGCTCTTCGTTACGCCGCAGCGCATGGTCAGCGTGGACTTCAGTTTGCCCGTATGGGCGATCGCCGACGGCTTTCTCGTGCGAGCCGGCAATCCAATGAAGTTGGACAGCTACGAGTCAGTTGCAAAATGCAATACGGCCCGTCTCGGCATTGTCGTCGGCCAGGTGCAGCGCGAGGCTGCGCAATCAGCAGGCGTGGCCGACGGCCAGATAGTACCTTTCGATAGGCAGGGTGAGGCAATCGACGCGCTTTGCGCCGGCAGGATCGATGCATATGCCAGCACCGCACTTGGCAACCGGATACTTGCTGACCGGGTTGGCCACGAACTCGTCGATGCGGTGCCCCATGCACACGATCGTATCGCCGGCTATTCGTTTCCTAAAGGAGCGTTTTCATTCAGTAAGACGAATCACGGGTTAAGGAACAATTTTGACCAGTACTTACGGCTCTATCTTGGGTCAGCAGATCATCGACGTCGCATGTTGCGGTTTGGTTTGACAGGCAATGAGATTGATCCGGTTGTGCTCGACTGAGAACGGCCGGTCGACGTGCCTGAATCTCCGTCGAATGGTGTCGCCCGGCATGGGCAGTGCGCCACATGTCGTTTGCTCTATGGATACGCGCTGCGGTCAGAAAGACAATAAAGGCGGATCAACCCTAGGAGAACGACATGTTCAGGTTTATTTTTCTTCTCTCTGTACTACTTGTCGCCAGCACGCCCGGTCAAGCGGCGATTCGATTCAAGGACGGCTGGGACAGCCAGGCGAACAGCAACGTCGCGCAATACACGCAAACGGCGGCGACGGAATATCTGCGAAACGAGAGCACAGAGCTCAAGAAAATCATCGATGGGCCACAGGCTTGCGTGCTGGAAGTGACGAAAGGATGCCATCAGCCCGCCAATGCGCACTTCACGGTCAACGGCGCGAAGTCCAGTTCTAAATGCAAAGTCGGCAGCATCTATGTCGGCTCGAAGAGCGACCATGTCTCTTGTCCATAGAAGAACGGGTGACACGCTCGCAACCGCAACCGCAGTTGCAGCCGCTCGGCACCTCGGCTAGCGGCGTTGCGGCGCGGCGCCCGGCTTGCCGTCGCGATCCTTCTTGCCTCGGCGGTCATCGTCATCGTCATGCCTGTTGTCGATGAACGGCGAATCGGTGTCGGTGCCCCCTTCGCGCAGCGCGGAGCGCGCTTCCTCGGCCAGTTTTTCGTACTGCCTGCGGAAACGGCGCAGATCTTTTTCTTCGAGTTCCTCGAGATCGAGTAGCGCGTTGTGCGCGCCTTCCATCGCGCGGATCAGTTCGTCGAGCTTGATCTGCATGGCGGCCGTATCGCGGTTCTGCGTGTTCTGGATCAGGAAGACCATCAGGAACGTGATGATCGTGGTCGATGTGTTGATCACGAGTTGCCATGTGTCGCTGAAGTGAAACAACGGACCGGTCAACGCCCAGGCGACCACCAGCCCGACGGCCACGGCAAAGGTGGCGGGCCTTCCTGTCATTGTGGAAAGGTAGCTGGAGAACCTCGAAAACCATTTGCCGTTCATCCTGATCTCCATTATTCCGGTTGATATGCCGGATGATGGCATAGATGGCGAAGTGGCTTTCTTTCCGGCCGGCGTTAACGAAAGCCCCGACCGCCCAGCAGCATCTGGGCGGTCGGGGCCTCGCTAAACTCGCAGGGAGCTACGGCGCAACAAAAAAGACATCCGTGCGATTGGACGTGTTGCCTGAGTTCGTTTGAACGAAGAACGAGAGGAAGGACGTGCCTCTTGCATCCAGGCCCGAATAGTCACCGAGGAAAAATCCTTCGGCTACGGGCGCCGTCATCATGTCGAATGGGCCGGACAGCTTCAATTCGCTGCCGAAACTGGCCCCGCCGTTGCTCGACGTCGTTTGCCAGTAGTTTGTCGGCAGCGTCGACGTGTTACCTGTCGCGAGGTCGCGGAAATCGTAGTACGTGACGGCAACCGTCCCGGCGGAATTGACGCGAACCGACGGATTGAACGCAGGTCTTCCGGAGGGCGTGTTCACGCGAATGGGCGCGCTCCACGTTTGCCCGCCATCCATCGACGTCGACAGTGCGATCTCGTCGTACTGGCCGCCGTTGAAACGCGAGTCCTGCCAGACGACATAGAGCTGCCCTGTCGCCGGATCGATCGCCGGTTCGGGGATGATGTCGCCGGTGCGCACCGCCTGTCCCGTGTTGGGGTCCGTGACTGGGACGGTTTGCAGACCCGCGATGATCTGAGGTTTGCTCCATGTGGCGCCGTCGTCGGTCGATTTGATGAACGCGACCTTGCCGGCCGCTTTGCTGAATGGCGGGCTGATCAGATCGAAGAAGTTATATAGCGTGCCGTCCTGCGAGTTGACCACGATCTGATTGCCGATCGTCTGCTGGCGTGACGGCACGTTCACGATGACTGACGGCGAACTCCACGTCAAACCGCCGTCGATGGTCTTCGAGAACATCGCCGGCCCCCTGAAGGCGGCGGTATGCAAGTTGGCATATGGGTTGCCGTTCGGCAGTTCGAGCCGGTCCCAGACCGCATAGGCAACACCCGCCTTGATGGGATTCGCCGTCACCGATTCCTTGTCGTTGAAGAATTGCAGCGTCGGTTCATTGTCGGCGATGAGAACACTCAGATTCCCCCAGCTCTGGCCACCGTCCCGGGAAACGGCCGCGCCCACGGCATTGCTGTTGTTGGACTGGTTAAATGAAATGGACACGGAGTAGGCGGTGCCATCCGGGCCGATGGATACCCATGGGTCGGAAGCACGCTCATATCCAAGACCATTGGCGCAGGCGCTGAAAGGCAGGGTCGTCTGCTTCCAGGTCTGGCCGCCATCAAACGAAAAGCCGGCCACGAGCCCGTGCGCGCCGCCGTTCGACCACCGGTCCTGTTGCCACACACCGATGAGGTTGGACGGATTAGTGGGATTCACGGCCAACCACGGTTCGACCTCCGCGTTCACATAGATTGTGCCAGGCCCGCCAATGCTGCAGCTCGCAAATGGACTGGCACCCGAGACCAGAGTGGGCGCACCCCAGCTTGTCGTGCTGGCCGCCAGAATGACGGCCAGCGGAATTCCGGCGAGATATTGAACAGACTTGTTGCGTCGCATGAAAGACTCCTCTTCTATATGCGACCCGTAACAGTGAGAGCGGCAGCTTCCACGCAGCCTGAAAAGGGGATATTTGCATTGCTCGGCTCGGCGGATGCGCCAGCGATAACGTCTCGAAAGCGCCCACCTTGTTCGCCATTTTTTTGTCAGTTCTGCTGCCGCTTCAATGCTACAGGCCGCTAGCGCTGGACACCGTCAGCGCGCCGGCTACGGACTTCGGTACGAACACGGTCTGCCTTCCTGGCTTATGGGCGTTCGCCCGCCTTGGCGTCTCATTTGCGCCAACGACAACTGCCAGGAGAATGGAAAGGAATTTAGGTCGTACGAACTGCGCCGCCAGGGAATTTTTTGTAACACGCCGCATGCTGCGATGCAGGGCGCACGCCAGCAGCCATATCCACACAACGAAAGCGCATGGGCGTCGCGACTGCGTGAGATGTCAAGGTGAAATGGTGCGAATTAAGCGGATGAAACATGTTGCGGTCACAACGACAACGACAACGGCGAATGCAAGACAGAGAACCGGCCGAAGTTCAGGGTGACACTGCGCGCGCTTTCTTCGTGATCCAGGGATTCCGCTTAATTCAGTATTCGGTGCACCCCTTGCCGGCTTCGGTGACGCGTGCAGTGCGGCATAAGCCAACGCGCCCTGGCGTATTCCCCTACTCGATCTCCGTTGACTTGCCCTTGTAGTGTGATCACACTTATCTAAACTGTGATCACACATCACAACATCGCTTGAAAAACGGAGACGCGAATTGGCAACACGTTCAGCCGCCAATGGCCTGCCCGAGCTGGAAGCCGTGGCGCGCGAAACCATGGCGGGCAAGGTCTATCTGCAACTGCGCGAAGCGATCATGAGCGGCCGTTTTGCGCCGGGGCAGCCGCTTAGCCTGCGGGTCGTCGCGGAGGCGGTCGGTTCGTCGACGATGCCGGTTCGCGGCGCGCTTACCAGACTGCAAGCCGAGGGCGCGCTGATAGACGGCCCAGGGCGCGCACTGATGGTGCCGCCCATGACGCTGGACCTGCTCGAAGAACTCCGCGACGTGCGGATCGCGCTCGAAGGCTGCGTCGCCGAACGCGCCGCAGCGCGGATGACGAACGTACACGTGGAGTCGGTGCAGCGCATCTACGACGAGATGGACGCGCATGTCGAAGCCGGCGAGGTATCCGAGTACCTGCGCAGCAACTTTGCGTTTCACACCAGCATTTACACGCATGGCGCCAGCGAGCTGACACTCGCGACGATCCAGAACCTGTGGATGCGCATCGGTCCGTTCCTGAACCTCGTCGCACCGGACGTGCCGCACATGCGCCGTTCGATGGTCGCGCACCGGATCATCATCGACGCGCTCTGGCGTCGCGACGGAGCGGGCGCACGTGCGGGGATCGCGCAAGACATCGGCGAGGCGGCGCAGGATTTGAGGGAACGTCTGCAGGCACAGGCCGAAGCAGAACCGAAGCGGGCGATTCGCTAGGCACGCGGCAACACGCAGTTCCAGGTACACGATGTTTTCGTAGCAAAGCCGTCGCAACAGGCGGCTCACGCATAACAACGGATGGAGGCGACAGACAATGACGGTCTTGCAGATGTTGCAGCCGCGTGCCGGCTTGCGCGTGCTCGTAACGGGCGGCGGCTCCGGTATCGGGCTTTCGATTGCGCGCGCGTTCGTCGAGACGGGCGCACGGGTTCATGTTTGCGACGCGAGTCAGGAAACACTCGACACGTTGTGCGCGGACCCTGAGAACGCGGCTATCGGCGCGACACTCGCCGACGTGGCCGATCAGGACGCGGTCACACGCGTTTTTGCAGACGTCGGGCACACGCTCGGCGGTCTAGACGTGCTCGTCAACAACGCGGGCATTGCGGGTCCGACAGGCGGCGTGGAGGAACTCGACGTCGCCGAATGGGAGCGCACCGTCGCGATCAACCTGAACGCGCAGTTCTATTTCGCGCGCCGCGCGGTGCCGATGCTGCGCGCGGCGCCCGAGGGCGGCTCGATCATCGCGATGTCGTCGGTGGCGGGGCGCCTCGGTTATGCCTACCGTACGCCGTATTCCGCGACCAAGTGGGCCGTGGTCGGCTTCACGAAAAGTCTCGCAATCGAACTCGGACCGGCAGGCATTCGGGTCAACGCGATCCAACCGGGCATTGTGCGCGGGCCGCGCATTCAACGCGTGATCGCCGCGCGCGCCGCGCAACTCGGCCTCAGCTACGAGGACATGGAAGCGCAGTATCTGCAGAAGATTTCCCTGCGCCGCATGACGACGCCGGAAGAAGTCGCCGCAACCGCGCTCTTTCTGTGCTCGCCCGCCGGCAGCGGCATTTCGGGCCAGGCGATCTCGGTGTGCGGCAACGTCGAGGTGTTGTGACGCCGGCGGCATTTTCGATTTCACGAACTGCAAGAGGACACATTCCGTGGCTACTACCCGTAAAGTCATCATCACGTGCGCGCCGACCGGCGCGATCCATACGCCTTCCATGTCGCCGCATCTGCCGGTGACGCCGCAGCAGATTGCCGATGCCGCGCTCGCTGCCGCGAAGGAAGGCGCGGCGATTCTGCATTTGCATGCGCGCGATCCGAACGATGGCCGTCCCACGCAGGACCCGGCGGTGTTCTCGCAATTCCTGCCGCAAATCAAGGCTAACACCGACGCGGTGATCAACATCACGAGCGGCGGCAGTCCGCACATGACGGTGCAGGAGCGGTTGCGGCCCGCGCATTACTTCAAGCCGGAAGTGGCGTCGCTGAACATGGGCTCGATGAACTTCGGGCTCTATCCGATGCTCGAGCGCTTCAAGCATTTCGAACACGAGTGGGAGCGCCAGCATCTGGAGAACAGCCGCGATCTCGTCTTCAAGAATACGTTCGCCGATATCGAATACATCCTGACCTCGTGCGGCGCGAATGGCACGCGCTTCGAGTACGAGTGCTACGACATCTCGCATCTGTATAACCTCGCGCATTTCGTCGACCGCAATCTCGCGAAGCCGCCGTTCTTCGTGCAGAGCGTGTTCGGTTTGCTCGGCGGCATCGGCGCGCATCCGGAGGATCTGATGCACATGCGTCGCACGGCGGATCGCCTGTTCGGCAAGGACTATGTGTGGTCGATCCTCGGCGCGGGACGTAACCAGATTCCGCTCGCGACACTCGGCGTCGCGCAAGGTTCGAACGTGCGCGTGGGTCTCGAGGACTCGCTGTGGATTTCGGCGGGCAAGCTCGCCGAATCGAGCGCGGCGCAGGTCGTGAAAATCCGTCAGGTGATCGAAGGGCTGTCGCTGGAAATCGCGACGCCCGCCGAGGCGCGCGCGCTGCTCGGGCTGAAGGGTGCGAGCGAAGTCAATTTCTGACCGGGCGAGGAGCAGACCGTGAACCAGACTCCGTCTTCGCTGAAAGTGGTCGCGATGCCGACCGGCTGGCTGACCGTCGATCATTCGTCGCTGGTGTGCGGACGTTACTTCGGGCAATCGATTCGTATCCCGGTGTGGTCGACGGCGATTGTCGGCGGCAGCAAAAAGATTGTCGTCGATACCGGCATTCACGATCCTGGCTGGGTCAGCAGCTTCGTGTGCCCTTGCGAGCAGGCGCCGGAAGAGCGCCTCGAACGCGCGCTGAAGGAATACGTCGGCTGGAGCGCGGACGAGGTCGACATCGTGATCAACACGCACCTGCATTACGACCACTCGGGCGGCAATACGCTGTTTCGCAACGCACGCTTCGTGGTGCAGTACGCCGAGTGGGAATACGCCGGCCGGCCGCTGCCGACGCAAGCGACGTTCTACCAGGAGTTTCTGCTCGGCCGCGAACCGCTCGCGTATTTCCGCTGGCAGTTCGTCAACGGCGTCGCGGACATCATCCCCGGCGTGCGCGTCGTGCCGACGCCCGGTCATACGCCAGGCCACCAGTCGATCGCGGTCGATACGGCCGATGGTGTTGTCGTGATCACCGGCGACTGCGCGAACTGCATGGAGAACATCGTCGACGCGGTGCCGGTCGGCATCGTGCACGAGACGGCCGCCGAACTCGCATCGCTCAAACGTATCCGGCAGATCGCCGATTTTGTCGTACCCGGTCATGACCCCGACGTCGTGCCCGGTTCCGCGGGGCTGGCGTTGCCGCCATCCGCCCGCTTGCCACACGTCGAACACCAATAAACACATAGATCGTTTGGAGGAAGACATGAACCGTATCACGCAGTCGATTCGTCGTGCCGGGCGCCTGGCCGGCCATCTGATGCTAGGCGCCGCGTGCGCCGTCGCATTGGCCGCACCGGGATCCGCCGCGGCGGCGGGCAAGTACAAGATATTTCTGTCGATGAGCTATGTGGGCAACGACTGGCAGACCGAAGCCGCCAACATGGTCAAGGCGATGGCCGCGACGCCGGCGTTGCGCGACAAGGTCGATCTCGAAGTGCAGGTGGCCGGCACCGACGCGCAAAAACAGATCCAGCAGATCAACTCGATGGTGCAAGCCGGTGCGAAGGCGATCGTCATCTATCCGATCTCGCCGACGGCGCTCAACCGCGCGATCAGGAACGCGTGCTCGAAGGGCGTGATCGTCGCCGCCTATGACGGCGAAGTGACCGAGCCCTGCGCGCACAACATCACGATCGACCAGCATGAAGCGGGGCGCGTCACCGCCGAATGGCTCGCGAAGACGATCAAGGGCAAGGGCAACATCGTGATGATCACGGGCGTGCCGGGCACGTCGGTCGATCGCGAACGCACGGAAGCGGCCAAACAGGTGTTCGCGAAGTTCCCCGACATCAAGGTCGTCGCGGAGGGCGTCGGCATGTGGAGCCAGGCCACGGCCAAGACGGAGCTCTCAAAGATTCTCGCGACCAACAGTTGGGACAAGATCGACGGACTGTGGATGCAGGTCGGCTGCTTCACGGCGGCGTCGATGCAGCTCGAAGCCGGTATCGCCGACGACAAGATCCGCCCGTGCGCGGGCGAATCGTCGAACGGCCATCGTATCCAGATGCTGCCGCCGGGCTCGGTGAAGGGCAACGGCACGTATCGCGCGATCGGCTACCGGTCGATCTCTTACGGCTCGCCGCCGTACTCGGGCGCCTATGCGCTGAAGCTCGCGGTCGGCAAGCTCGAAGGCAAGGACTTTCCGAGCCACGTGACCTTGAAACTGCCGCTCGTCGAAACGGCGCAGTCGAAGCTGTGCGCGACCGGCTCGATCGACGAACTCAAGGCGGGCTGCAGCGCGTTCCCGCCGGACAAGGTGCCGCCGGGCTGGTTCGCCGACATCTATTCGGATGAGACGAAGGAAGTGGGTTTCAACGCGGCGCTAAGCGGCAAGCCTGACTGACGCGGCTCGTTGAATCCCACCAACAGGAGAACGCCGATGAATAGCGGGACGACAAGCGAGATGACAGCGACGCCAGGCGGCTACGCGGTCGAACTGTCGAACGTCAGCAAGCGTTTCGCGGCGACGGTCGCGCTCGACGGCGCATCGTTCCACGTGCGCCGAGGCGCGGTGCACGCGCTGCTCGGCGAGAACGGCGCGGGCAAGTCGACCACGGTCAAGCTGCTGTCCGGACTGCTTCGGCCGGACGCCGGACGGATTTCGATCATGGGCGGCGAAGTGCACATGCGCGGCCCGAAGGACGCGCATCGCGCGGGCGTGCAGACCGCGTTCCAGGAAATGACGCTGGTGCGCGACCTGACCGTCGCGCAGAATCTGCTGATGTCGTATGAGCCGACCGGCTGGTTCGGCCGCATCCGGCGCGGCGAAGCGCAACGGCTGACCGCGCAATGGCTCGAACGCCTCGAGTTAACCGATGTGCGGCCGGGCGCATTCGTTGGCGATCTCGCGCTGCCGGTCAGACAGAAGATCGAGATCGCGAAGGCGATCATCCGCGAGCCCGACGTGCTGCTGCTCGATGAACCGACCTCCGCGCTGTCGGGCCGCGACGTCGCGTGGTTGGCAAGACGGATCGAGGAACTGAAGGCGCGTGGCGTCACGTTCGTGTTCATCACGCACCGCATGCAGGAGGTGCGTGAGTTCTGCGATAGCATGACGATTTACCGCAATGGCCGCGACGTCGGCGCATTCGATACGGCGGATATATCGGATGACGAAGTGATCCGGCTCGTGATCGGCCGTTCGCTCGACGCGAAGTATCCGCCGAAGGAGACGGCGCCGCCGCCACCGTCGCCGCCTGTGCCCGCGCTGGAGGCGGCCGGCATCCGCATCGACGGCGTGGTGAATGGAATGGATTTGACTCTGCAGGCGGGCGAGATTCACGGCATTGCGGCATTGCAGGGCATGGGCCAGCGCGAGCTGTTTCAGGCGCTGTTCGGCGCGGGGTTCATCGACGCGGGCGAGATTCGCATCGACGGCAGGAAGGTCACGTTGACGTCCACCGCCGATTCGCTCAAGAGCGGCGTATCGACCAGTTTCCTGCCGGAAGACCGCAAGACCGAGGGACTGTTCCTGCGGCTGCCGGGCGGCGACAACGTATCGCTGCCTGTCATTGGACGCTTCACGCGCTTCGGGCTGATCGACCGCAAGCGCGAACGTCCCGCGATCGAACGCGCGCTCGCGCAGATGGAAGTGAATCCGCGCGCCGTGTACAAACCGTGCCTGTCGTTTTCCGGTGGTAACCAGCAGAAGATAGCGATGGCGAAATGGCTGCTCACGCAAAGCCGCGTATGGCTGATGTTCGATCCGACGCGCGGCATCGACGTCGGCACCAAACATCAGATTTTCGTGTTGATGCGCGAATTCGCGAAGGCCGGCGGCGCGGTGCTGTTTTATTCGACCGACGTGCC
This sequence comes from Paraburkholderia sp., assembly GCA_035636295.1. Lineage (GTDB taxonomy): Bacteria > Pseudomonadota > Gammaproteobacteria > Burkholderiales > Burkholderiaceae > Paraburkholderia. The sequence goes on along the minus strand of DASPZL010000108.1, from coordinate 22,866 downwards.
GGAACTCGTCAACGTGTGCGACCGCGTGTCGGTCGTCTACCGCGGACGCAATGTCGCCGCGCTCGCGGGCGACACGCTGACCGAGGAAAACGTGATGCGCAAGATGCTCGCTAGCTAACACGCGAGCGTGTTTTTTGCGGCCTCGATTCACTGATTCACAGCGTTGAGGACACAGCAGTGAAGACCATCATGAACCATCCAGTCGTATCCGCCGATAGCGAAGCCGGGCAGCACGGCGCGGGCCGCGCGCTCGGCGCGCGTCTCGACCGTTATCGCGGCATGATCATCGCATTCGTTGCATTGTTGGCGATGGTCGCCGCGTGGGTCTCGCTTTCGGCGACGCCCGTGGGTCTTTACGACATCGGCTCGGTGATTTCCAGCGCGACGACGCTCGCGCTCGCGTCGATCGGCCAGACAATTGTGATCCTGACGGGCGGCTTCGATCTGTCCGCGTCGGCAGTCGTATCGCTCTCCAACGTGCTGGCGGTTCGCTTCGTGGCGGGCTCGCCGCTCGAGCAATGGGGTGGCGTCGCGTTGATCGTGGCGATCGGTGCGAGCATTGGCTTGATCAACGGCGCGCTGATCGCGTGGTTCCGGCTTCAGTCGATCGTCGTGACGCTGGCGACGATGTTCATGGTGCAGGGGCTCACGCTGCTGATTCAGAACAAGCCGGGCGGCAGCGTCGGCGATGCGTTCGTCAACTTCGTGACGTCGGACCTGATTCCCGAGCGGCTGCCGATGTCCGCCGGTGTTCTGCTTGCCGCGTTGATCGCGTGGTGGCTGATCCGGCAGACGCGCTTCGGCGTCGGCATTTACGCACTCGGCAGCGATCCGGACAGCGCCCGCGCGAACGGCGTGCCGGTGACGGGTTACCGGATCGCGACTTACGCGCTCGCCGGCGCTTTCTATGCGCTCGCGGGCCTTTACGTGTCGGCGCAAACGGGCTCGGCGGACCCGCTCGTCGGCCGGCCGTTGCTGCTCTCGATGTTCACGGCGGTCGTGCTCGGCGGCACGCTGCTCGGCGGCGGACGCGGCGGTTGCGTTGGCACCGTGCTCGCCGCGATGACGCTGATGATCACCGTCAACATCCTGCTCGTGCTGAACGTGTCCGCGTTCTTCACGACGATTGCCGAAGCCGTGATCCTGATTCTCGCCGTCCTCGGTTCGTCGATCGGACGGCAGTCGGCCGCGCATCATACGGCGCGTTATCTCGCGCAATGCGTGCATGCGTGGCGCACCGGTTCGCGGGCCCGCAACGTTCGCGCGCGGCAGGTTGCGTTCGAGGTGCGCGACTATCGGCATGTTGAAAACACCGAACTCAAGGGCAATTTGCTCGGCGACTGGATCGAGCGAAACCGCGAATGGGTCAAGTACATCGTGCCGGCTTACGTGCTGTTCGTCGCCGTGCTGGCCGTGACGGCCGTCGTATATGGGCCGCGTGTTCTGGTGAGCGCGAACTTCACGAGCAGTCTGCTCACGCTGACTTTGTTCCTCGCGATTCTCGGCCTCGGGCAGGGCGCGGTGATCCTCACGGGCGGGCTCGATCTGTCCGTGCCGTGGCTGATCACGATGTCCGGCGTGCTGCTGACCGGACTCACGCGCGGCGTCAACGTCGACGCAATGTGGGCGATACCGCTCGTGCTGGCGGTCGGCGTGCTGATCGGGCTCTTCAACGGGCTTGGCGTGGTGGCGCTCGGACTGCCGCCGATCGTCGTCACGCTGGCGGCGAACGGCTTGCTGCAAGGAGTCACGTTGATCTATTGCAACGGGTCGCCGCAAGGATGGGCGCCGCCGGTATTGAGCGCGTTCACGAACGGCCGGCTCGGGCCGCTATCGCCGGCGGCATGGTGCGTACCGCTGTTTCTTGCCTTCGCGTTGCTGTTGTTGCACAGAACGCCGTTCGGCCGCCGCGTGACCGCGGTCGGCAATTCACCGGTCGCCGCGAAACTATCCGGTGTGCGGGTCGGCGCGACGCTGATCGCGGTGTACTGTCTCTCGGGTCTTTGTTCCGCGCTGGTCGGGCTGTTGCTCGCTGGCTTCAGCAATCAGGCGTTTCTCGGCATGGGCGACCCATATCTGTTGCCGTCCATTGCAATCGTCGTGGTGGGCGGCGCGCTGATTACCGGTGGGCGCGGGCATTATCTCGGCGTGTTCGGCGGCGCATTGCTGCTGACCGCGCTCGGCACGCTGCTGGCCGGCACCACCGTGCCGCCGGCGGTACGCGACATCATCAACGGGCTGGTTGTGCTGGCCGCGGTTATCACGCTGCGCGACAAGAAGGCGTGATGCACACGCGCAGCGAGCAAACCTTGGGAGAACCACAGTGGCGAACAATGCAAGAACGAGTGATCGAGGGAACGTCATGAGCGAAAGTGTTGCCGTGATCGGCGCGGGCCGGATCGGCTGCGCGTGGGCGATCGTGTTTGCGCGCGCGGGTCTCGCTGTGCGTCTGCACGACGCCGACCCTGCCGCGCTCGACGCCGCGCTGCCGCAACTGCGCAATAGCGTCGACGATCTCAAGGAATTCGGCTTGCTCGATGAGTCGCCGGCCGATGTGGTCGCGCGAATCACGACGGTTGCCGCGCTCGCCGAGGCCGTGGACGGCGTAACGCTCGTGCAGGAAAACATTGCGGAAGTAGTGAACGCGAAGCGCGCGATGTACGCGGAGCTGGACCGGCTTGCACCGGCGGATGCGCTGCTTGCCAGTTCGACGTCGGGCCTGCCCGCGTCGTCGTTTACCGAAGGGCTTGCGGGGCGCGCGCGGTGCCTGGTCGCGCATCCGGTGAATCCGCCGTCGTTGGTGCCGCTCGTCGAGCTGTGCGGTGCGCCGTGGACCTCCGATGAAACGATGCAGCGTGCCCGGGCGTTCTACACCGGCGTGGGTCAGACGGCGGTGCTGGTGCGCCGGGAAATATCGGGCTTTCTGTTGAACCGTCTGCAAGGCGCGCTGCTCGGTGAAGCGATGAACCTGTATGCACGCGGTTATGCGTCCGCGGCCGACCTCGACAGCGTGATGCGCGATGGTCTCGGCATGCGCTGGTCGTTCATGGGTCCGTTCGAGACGATCGACCTCAACGCGCCGGGCGGCGTGACGGATTACTGCGCGCGCTACGGCGGCACGTATCGCGCGATCGCGGCGGAGTCGGAACCGTTCGACTGGTCGCCCGAAACGATTGCGGCGCTCGACGCGGAGCGGCGCGAAGCGTTGCCGGTCACGCAGATCGAGGAGCGCAGCCGCTGGCGCGACCGGCAGTTGATGGCGCTGCTCGCGCACCGCAAGAGAACCAGCGAGCTTTGAGGAAACCTGGCATCACTGAACGACCACCGCCTGTCGTGCGTGCATGCGGTCGGCAATCGACAACCCTGGGAGACAACGATGATCGAAACTCGTCTGCTGGTCGATGCAAATAATCATCTCGGAGAAGGTCCGTTATGGGACGTCGCCGAGCAGCGACTGTACTGGATCGACAGCACCGCCGCCGAAATCGCGAGTTGCCGTGCCGACGGCAGCGATGTGCGGCGCTACTTCGTGCCGACGCATATCGGCTCGATGGCGCTGAGAGAGCAGGGCGGTGCGGTGATCGCGCTGGCTAACGGTCTGCATTTCTACGACTTCGATGCGCAGACCGTGCGGCTGATCGCCGACCCGGAGCGCGACGAACCCGAGACGCGCTTTAACGACGGCAAGGTCGACCGGCGCGGCCGCTTCATCGCCGGCACGATGGCCTACGATCACGACCGCTACGACGCGGATCGCGGCCAGCGCCCGACCCGCAGCGGCGCATTGTACCGGCTCGATACGGATGGATCGGTGACGCGGCTCGACGGCGGCATCAGTTGTTCGAACGGACCCTGCTGGAGCCCGGACAATCGCACGCTGTATTTCACCGATACCTACGAAAAACTGATGTACGCGTACGACTACGACATCGAGACCGGCGCGGTGGCGAACCGGCGTGTATTCGCGTCGGCGCGCGAAATGGCCGGCACCTTCGACGGCGCGACTGTCGACGAAGAAGGCTTTGTGTGGAGCGCGCTCGTATTCGGCGGACGCATCCTGCGCTTCGCGCCGGACGGGCGTTTGGACCGCGTCGTGCCGTTTCCCGTGCGCAATCTGACGAGCGTGATGTTCGGCGGTCCGAATCTCGACGTGCTGTACGTCACGACGATGGGGCGCCCGATGTGGGGGATTCCGCAGAAGGAGAAAGACAAGGGCGGGCTGTTTGCTGTTTCGGGGCTCGGCGTGCGTGGTTTGCCGGAGCCGCGGTATGCGGGTTGATCCGGCCCGGTTGCGTGGCATTGAGCTAACGTGGCTTAGCGTCGTATTCGAAGCAATCATTCGCCGCAGCAAAAAAAGGCGGCACCCAAAGTGCCGCCCGCTTCAACCCTTCCCGCCATACGGCCGCTCAGTTACCGCACCTTGCCTGCCTTCCACGCCGACAGCAACTGGTCGTACTTGACCGTTTCGCCCTTAGGCTTCTCGTCAGCGAGCTTCTTCCACGGCGCGTGCTGATCGGATAGCCACTTCGACGGATCGCTTTCCGCATTCAACTGAGGCGCGCACACCTTCATCCCCGCGCGCTGCAACCGGCTCAGCACCTGGTCCATTTCCTTCGCCAGGTTGTCCATCGCGGCTTGCGGCGTCTTCTCGCCCGCCACCGCCGTCGCGACGTTCTTCCACCACAGTTGCGCCATCTTCGGATAGTCCGGCACGTTGTTGCCGGTCGGCGTCCACGCGACACGCGCCGGGCTGCGGTAGAACTCGATCAAACCGCCGTACTTGTCCGCGTTTTTCGTGAAGTAGTCGCTATGAATGTCGGAATCGCGGATGAACGTGAGACCGGTGATCGACTTTTTCAGCGACACGCTCTTGGACGTCACGAACTGCGCATACAGCCACGCGGCGGCGCGCTGGTTGGGCGGCGTCGACTTGAAGAAGGTCCATGAGCCGACGTCCTGGTAGCCGTTCTGCATGCCGTCCTTCCAGTACGGGCCGTGCGGCGACGGCGCCATGCGCCACTTCGGCGTGCCGTCCGGATTGGTCACGTTGCCGGGCTTGAGCATCGATGCCGTGAACGCGCTGTACCAGAAGACCTGCTGCGCGATCTTGCCTTGCGCCGGCACCGGACCCGCTTCGCTGAACGTCATGCCCGATGCCTCCGGCGGCGCGTATTTCTTCAGCCAGTCGATGTACTTCGTCGTCGCGAAGACGGCGGCCGGGCTGTTCGTGCCGCCGCCGCGCGAGACCGACGCCCCGACCGGATGACACCCATCCGGCGTCACGCGAATCCCCCATTCGTCGACCGGCATGCCGTTCGGAATGCCTTTGTCGGCTTCCCCCGCCATCGAGAGCCATGCATCGGTGAAGCGCCAACCCAGCGACGGATCTTTCTTGCCGTAGTCCATGTGCCCATAGACCTTCTCGCCGTCGATCGTCTTCACCTCGTTCGTGAAGAAGTCGGCGATGTCTTCATATGCGGACCAGTTCACGGGCACGCCGAGATCGTAGCCGTATTTCGCCTTGAACTTGTCCTGCAGATCCTTGCGCGCGAACCAGTCGGCGCGGAACCAGTAGAGGTTCGCGAACTGCTGGTCGGGCAACTGATAGAGCTTCTTGTCGGGCGCCGTCGTAAAGCTCGTGCCGATGAAGTCCTTCAGATCGAGGCCGGGGTTCGTGTACGGCTTGCCTTCGCCCGCCATATAGTCGGACAGCGGCACGATCACGCCGTAGCGGTAGTGCGTGCCGATCAGATCCGAATCGGAGATCCAGCCGTCATAAATGCTTTGGCCGGATTGCATCGATGTCTGCAGTTTTTCGACGACGTCGCCTTCCTGGATGATGTCGTGCTTCACCTGAATGCCGGTGATTTCGGTGAACGCCTTTGCCAGCGTTTTCGATTCGTACATGTGCGTGTCGATCGTTTCCGACACCACATGAATCTCCTTGACGCCCTGCGATTTCAGTTTCGCGGCGGTATCGACGAACCACTTCATTTCGTCCATCTGCTGCTGCTTCGAAAGCGTGCTGGGCTGGAATTCACTGTCGACCCATTTCTGCGCCTCAGGCATGCCGGCCAACGCCGCGTGGTTCGCAAAGGCCCCCGCGACGATGCCCGCGACCGCGAGCGCGACGATCCGTCTCCTCTGTTGCATGGTCTTCTCCTGTGTCTCCACACCCCTTGGATCATCTTCCTGCGCCCGCCCGGGGCATCAACGGGAGCCGGTGTTTTCAGTTGCGCGGCAGCGTCAGCCTTTCCACATGATCGCGAGAAGCACGAGCATCGAGGCCGCGAAGCCGGGCCACGCGTTCGCGCCTTCGGCGCTGATGCCGATCCACGCGAGATTGATGTACGCGGCCGTCAGGAGGCCGATGAACAGCCGGTCGCCGCGCGTGGTGGCGATCGGCAGAAAACCCTTGCGTTCGATGGTGGGCGAACGGAGTTCCCACACGGTCATGCCGGCCAGCATCAGCACGACGCAGCCGAAGAAGATCGCCACCTCGGGTGTCCAGTACATCCACGTCAGCATCACACTCTCCCCATCGCGAAGCCCTTGGCGATGTAGTTGCGCACGAAGTAGATCACCAGCGCGCCCGGCACGATGGTAAGCACACCCGCCGCCGACAGCACGCCCCAGTCCATGCCGGCCGCCGACACCGTGCGCGTCATCACGGCGGCGATCGGTTTCGCGTTGACGGTGGTCAGCGTGCGCGCGAGCAGCAGCTCGACCCAACTGAACATGAAGCAGAAGAACGCCGTCACGCCGACGCCCGATTTGATCAGCGGCAGGAAAATCTTCACGAAGAACGCAGGAAACGTATAGCCGTCGATATAAGCGGTCTCGTCGATTTCACGCGATACGCCGGACATGAAGCCTTCCAGAATCCACACCGCGAGCGGCACGTTGAACAGCATGTGAGCGAGCGCGACGGCGATATACGTGTCCATCAGGCCGACGCTCGAATAGAGTTGAAAGAACGGCAGCAGGAACACGGCGGGCGGCGTCATGCGGTTGGTGAGCAGCCAGAAGAACATGTGCTTGTCGCCGAGAAAGCGATAGCGCGAGAACGCATACGCGGCGGGCAGCGCGACCAGCACCGACATCACCGTGTTCATCAGCACATAGATGATCGAATTGATGTAGCCCCAGTACCACGAGGGATCGGTGAAGATCACCTTGTAGTTATCGAAGGTCACGAGATGCGGCCAGATGGCGAAAGCCGACATCGTTTCCTCGTTCGTGCGCAGCGAGATCGACAGCATCCAGTAGAGCGGAATCAGCGCGAACAGGATGTAGACGAGGAGCACCAGGGTGCGTGTCCAGCGGCGGTCATTGCGCATTGTCGTCTCCCATGGCGCCTGGCGTGCCCGGGGTGCCCGTGGTCGCCGGGCCGCCCTTGCCGACGCGCTCCATCCAGTTATAAAGAATGAAACACAGCAGCAGGATGATCAGGAAATAGATCAGCGAGAACGCCGCGGCCGGGCCGAGATCGAATTGGCCGACCGCCTTTTGCGTCAGATACTGGCTCAGGAACGTGGTGGAATCGCCGGGGCCGCCGCCTGTCAGCACGAAGGGCTCGGTGTAGATCATGAAGCTGTCCATGAAGCGCAGCAGCACGGCGATCATCAGCACGCCGCGCATCTTCGGCAACTCGATGTAGCGAAACACGGCGAAGCGGCTCGCGCCGTCGATTTCGGCGGCCTGATAGAACGCGTCGGGAATCGCGCGCAGACCGGCGTAACAGAGCAGGGCGACGAGCGGCGTCCAGTGCCAGATGTCCATCACGAGCACGGTAACCCACGCGGCGGTGGGGCTGGCCGTGTAGTTGTATTCGATGCCCGAGGCGTTGAGCACGTAACCGAGCAGGCCGATATCCGGGCGGCCGAAGATCTGCCAGATGGTGCCGACCACGTTCCATGGAATCAGCAAGGGCATCGCCAGCACGACGAGCGCCGCCGACGCGCGCCAGCCTGAAGCCGGCATCGCCAGCGCAAGGCCGACGCCGAGTGGAATCTCGAACAGCAGCACGCACGCGGAAAAGATGATCTGCCGGCCGAGCGCGCCGCGCAGATCGCCGTCGTTCATGATCGCGCGGAACCACTCGGTGCCGACGAACACATGCTGCGTCGGGCTGATGATGTCCTGCACCGAATAGTTGACCACGGTCATCAGCGGCAGGATCGCGGAGAACGCGACGCAGATGAAAACCGGCACGACCAGCAGCCACGCCTTCTGGTTGATGGGCTTGTTCATCGTGCGATCCTTTCGTCGTTGGCGAAGAACACGGTTTCGGGCGCGGCGAGGCGCAGCCAGAGCGGACCTTCATTCAACTGAACATGAGGGTCCACCTTCGCCTTGAACACATTGCCGTCGCATTGCGCGGTGACCAGCTGGTAGTTGCCGAGTTGTTGCGTGCGCAGCAGTTGCGCCTTCACCGTGCCGGCCTCGCCACTGCCGGCGAGGCGCACGAACTCGGGGCGGATGCCGAGGGTCAGCGTGCCGTTCGCATGCTTGAGCGTGGCGAGCGTGTTCGCATCGAGTTGCAGGCGCTGCGAGCCGATTTTCACGCCATCGGCATCGAGATCGACGGGGCACAGATTCATTCCCGGACTGCCGATGAAGTAGCCGACAAACGAATGATCCGGCCGCAGGAACAGCGCTTCCGGTCCGCCTTTCTGCACGACTCGGCCATTGGTCATCACGACCACTTCGTCGGCGAATGTGAGCGCTTCGACCTGATCGTGCGTGACGTAGATGAGTGTGAGTTTCAGTTGCTGATGAATCTTCTTGAGCTGACGGCGCAGGATCCACTTCATATGCGGATCGATCACGGTGAGCGGTTCGTCGAACAGGATCGCCGCGACGTCCTTGCGCACGAGTCCGCGTCCTAGTGAAATCTTCTGCTTCGCGTCCGCGGACAGATTGCTCGCCTTGCGCGGCAGTTCGCGCGTCATGTCGAGAATCTCCGCGACTTCGTGCACGCGCTTTTGCACTTCGGCGGCGGCAATCTTGCGGTTGCGCAGCGGAAACGCGAGGTTGTCGAACACGCTCATCGTGTCGTAGATCACCGGGAACTGGAAAACCTGCGCGATGTTGCGCTCGCGCGGGCTCATCGCGGTGACGTCGCGTCCGTCGAACAGCACCTTGCCTTCCGACGGCGTGACGAGTCCCGAGACGATGTTCAGCAGCGTGGACTTGCCGCAACCGGAAGGCCCGAGCAGCGCATAAGCGCCGCCGTCTTCCCAGACCATGCTCATCGGCTGCAACGCGTAATCGTCGAGCGATGCGGGGGCGCCGCCACGGTTCGCACCCGGTTTCGCACCATACGCGTGCGCGAGATTCTGGAACTCAATGCGCGCCATGAGTCGCCTCCGGGCCGGACAGCAGTTTGGTGTCCGCGCCGAATATGAACAGTTCGTCGGGGTCGATGAACACATCGAGCTGCGTGCCGAGTTCGATCTGATGCACGCCCTGCAACTGCGCGATGAGGTCGATGCCGCCTGTCTGCGTATGCAAGTGCAAGAAGGTTTCCGAGCCGCTCAGTTCGGCGAGTTCGAGCCGGCACGGCACGGCGATCGATTGCGCCGTGCGCGGCGCGAGCCGCAGATGGCCTGGGCGGATGCCGATGCGGCAAGTGCCCGCGCCGTTCGCTGCATGCCTGAGCGGCACCTCGATGCCGATCGGCAGACGCGCGGTGCCGTCCGCGGTCAGATCGCTGACGAGCATGTTCATGGGCGGATCGTTGAAAACGGCGGCCACTTCGACGGTGGCGGGCGCGTTGTACACGTCGAGCGTCGGGCCGTGCTGCAGCACGCGCCCCTTGTCGACGATCGCGGTATAGCCGCCGAGCAGCAGTGCCTCGAGCGGTTCGGTCGTCGCGTAGACCACGGTCGTCTTGCCGTCCGCGAAGAGGGTGGCGAGTTCCACGCGCAATTCCTCGCGCAGCTTGTAGTCGAGATTCACGAGCGGTTCATCGAGCAGCACCAGCGAAGCGCGCTTGACGAGCGCACGCGCGAGCGCGCAGCGCTGCTGCTGGCCGCCAGACAGTTCGGCCGGACGCCGTTGCAGCAGATGTTCGATATGCAGCCTCGCCGCGACTTCGTTGACGCGCCGCTTCACTTCGTCGGCGGCGGTCTTTTGCAGTTTGAGCGGCGACGCGATGTTGTCGAACACCGTCATCGCCGGATAGTTGATGAACTGTTGATACACCATCGCGAGGTTGCGCTGCCGCACGCTCACGCCGGTCACGTCCCGGCCGTCGGCCAGCACACGGCCCGTGGCCGGCCTGTCGAGTCCTGCCATGACGCGCATCAGCGTGGTCTTGCCCGCCTGGGTAGGCCCGAGCAGCACGTTGATGGCACCGGGGACGAGCCTCAGATCGACGCCGTACAGATGCGTCTGCCCGCCCGAAACGACGGTGACCCGCTCCAGTTCCAAGACCAAATTGCTCTCCTTTTTTGTGTCGCTTCTTTGGTGCTGCGGTTGCTGCTGCGCGTCAGGTAGCCGGGATTGCGGCGTGCGGGTTCATGGCCGGCTCAAGCGGGTGACATCCGCGTCCGAAACCGGCGGGCGAACCGAGCCTTCACGGGCGCCATGAGGCGGCATGCGGCCTGGAACCTTGCCCGGTATGGCGTTGCTCATCCATTGTCTCCGGCTTTTTTATGCCGCCGCTCCGTATACGAGGCGGGGGTGCTTATGTTCAGAATGGAAATCAAAACAACAAATTAGATGTTCCTTTTTGCTCGTTTACGTTTAAATCGGGGTTAACCATACAAATGTAAAACATTTGTGGTCCATACCGCTTACGAACGATGGAACAACTGATTACACAGCCGGTGAGCATGAGCGGCTGTCTGAAAGTTGGCGGTCAGCGTAGCAGAAAGCTGCGGCAAGAGGAGATCGCATGGGATGCGAACTTTGATTGAGTGCCCACGACCACTGAAAGGATCATGAGCCGGACTGCCGGCGGGGACGGAATGGCGTTGTGAGGGCGCTATGGCCGCGCCGGCGCCACGACCGGCCGACGCGGTAGTTTGCAATAGTAGAGAATCTTTAGCGATCGACGCGCTGCTGCAGGTGCGCCGGGTAACGATCGCCGACCACCTTGTTCTGCCGCAGTGCCGCTTCGATCGCGGACAGGTCCTCAGCCGACAGTTCAACAGCCGCTGCGCCGACATTCTCTTCCAGCCGATGCAGTTTGGTGGTGCCCGGAATCGGCACGATCCACGGCTTTTGCGCGAGCAGCCAGGCGAGCGCGATCTGTGCGCGCGTGGCGCCACGGCCGTCGGCGATCCGGCCTGGCACGTCGACGAGGCCTGCATTGGCCTTGCGGTTTTCCTCGGAGAAACGCGGCACGATGTTGCGGAAGTCGGTCTTGTCGAACGTGGTGTTCGCGTCGATGGCGCCCGTCAGGAAGCCCTTGCCCAGCGGACTGAACGGCACGAAGCCGATGCCGAGTTCTTCCAGCGTCGGCAGCACCGTCTCTTCCGGTTCACGCCACCACAGCGAATACTCGCTCTGCAACGCGGCCACCGGCTGCACGGCGTGCGCACGGCGGATCGACTGCGCGCCCGCCTCTGACATGCCGAAGTGCTTGACCTTGCCTTCCGCGATCAGATCCTTGACGGTGCCGGCCACGTCTTCGAGCGGCACGTTCGGGTCGACGCGATGCTGGTAGAACAGGTCGATACGATCGGTTTTGAGGCGCTTGAGCGACGCCTCGGCGACGGCGCGGATGCGCTCGGGCCGGCTGTCGACACCCTTGGTCGAGTCACCGTCCTTGAAGCCGAACTTGGTGGCGATCACCACCTGGTCGCGAAACGGCGCGACGGCCTCGCCGACCAGTTCCTCGTTGACGAACGGGCCATAGGCCTCGGCCGAGTCGAAAAAGGTGACGCCTTTTTCGAAAGCATCCCTAATCAGTTTGATGCCTGCGGCTTTTTCAGTGGCCGGACCGTAACCAAAGCTCAAACCCATGCAGCCCAAGCCGATGGCCGACACCTCGAGACCGCTCTTTCCCAATGCGCGCTTCTGCATCTCTTTCTCCCTTCGACAAGTTGCGGGCGCGGGCGCACGCCGTCTGCAGCGCGGATCGGCGTCGCCCAACGTTCAATAGAGGTTGAGCTTAGGCTGTTGTGCGCCGCTCAACAATACGGCTACACTTTCACGAGGTATTGAGGAAAATTCACTTATGCTGCGAGCCGGTCTCTCCGAACTCACTGCTTTCGTCGCCATTGCCAATCAGCGAAGCTTCAGCGCGGCGGCGCGCACGCTGGGCGTTTCTCCATCAGCGCTCAGTCATGCGATGCGAGGTCTCGAGGCGAGACTCGACGTGCGGCTCTTCAACCGCACGACCCGTTCGGTCGCGCTGACCGAAGCGGGCGAACAACTGCTGCGGCGTGTCGGACCGGCGATCGCCGATCTCGAAGATGCCGTGAACGAAGTCGCTTCCGCGCGCGACCGTCCATCGGGCTCGATTCGCATCAGCGCGTCCGAATCCTCCGCGAAGCCGCTTCTTCGGTACGTGCTGCCTGCTTTCCTCGCGACGTACCCGGACATTCACGTGGAAATCGTCGTGGATACGCGGCTCGTGGACATCGTAGCGGACGGTTTCGATGCGGGCATTCGCGTGCTTCAGGACGTGCCGCGCGACATGGTCGCCATCCGGTTCGGCCCTGACATGCGGTTCATCGCGGTGGCGTCGCCCGATTATCTCGCGGGCCGTGAGGCGCCCAAGGCGCCGCACGATCTGGCGCAGCACCGGTGTATCCGTTTCCGCTTTGAAAGCGGCGCGCTCTACCGCTGGGACCTCGAACATCAAGGCAAAAGCGCCAGCATGGACGTCGAGGGTCCCATGACGCTCGGCAATCTCAACCTGATGGCCGAAGCGGCGCTGTTCGGTATCGGCATTGCATGGGTGCCGGAATACCTGGTTGCCGACCATCTGGCCGCCGGCCGGCTCGTGCAACTGCTTGCCGAATGGAGTCCGTCGTTTCCGGGCCTATGTCTGTATTACCCGGCGAATCGCCATCCTCCGACCGTGCTCCGGCTGTTCGCGCAGGCGGTGCGGGAGTGGGCCGAGACTCGTGAATCGGGTTCACAACCTCATGCGGGCTTCGGCACCTAGTTCTTTGCCGCGTTGCACAGTAACCTCGATCGACACCCAACGCGCTCACGCTCCGATGACGCACCGATTCAGCTAGCGCACGTGCGCGTCGGCGAAGCGGCGCCTTTCCTGCTTGAAGTGCGTCCCCGCGTGTATGATAACGATTCGCATTAACAAGATAAGGCCGCGGACGCCGCATCGTCGAATCATGGGGAATGTTTTCATCGTCGCGCCGGCATTCGCCGGCGCTTTGCTGTTCTATCTCGGCATGCCCGGCCAGCGCTGGCTGCGCGCGCCGTGGCCGGCGCGCCCGACGCGCATCGCGGCGGCTGTGTGCGTCGTGGCATCGCTCGTTTGCGCGGCTCGCGCGATGCAGCCGGCGACGTCGCTGTCGGTCGTCGTCACGACGCTGATGGCGATCCTGACGGCGTATCCCTTCGTCGGTGCGCTCATCGAACGCACGCGCACGAGGCGCGTCGCGCGATGACGCATGCCTCCTCCACCCGGCGCGCGGCCGATTCGATCGAGCGCGGGCTGATGACGAAATTCGTCGCGGGCGTGACGGGCGGCTTCGGCCTCGCGATTGCGGCGAGCGCGCTGTTCGCGCGTCTGTCGCCGGGCGGTCTCACGGCCGCGAGCAAATTCCACGTCGCAATGTGGCTCGTGCCGCCGCTGTGGATCGCGGTCGCTTCGGCGGCGTTCCTGTTTCGCAGCGGCACACGCGCATGCGGCTGGCTCGCGTTGGCCAACCTCACCGCGTTCGCGCTCGTCATGCTCTGTCAGCGCGTGCCGGTCTGAGCGCGTCAGCCGTTTATCCCGCGAGCGGTACGCCGCTCGTTTCATCTTCCGTTCAGCATGCGCAGCGACATTCTTCGCGTCTATAAAACCGTTCATACGTGGACCGGCATCGTTGCCGGTCTGCTGCTTTTCATCGCGTTTTACGCGGGCGCGATCACGATGTTCAAGGACTCGCTGAGCGCATGGACGACGCCGCCCGCGGTCGAAGCGATGCCCTCGGTGCCGATCGGGCGCGCGGATACGTTGATCGAGCGCACGCTCAATACCTATCCTGCCGCGCGAAAGTTGTTCACGCTCGCGCTCGTGGACGAAGGCCGCGTGCAGCTTTCGTGGCAACCCGCGCCGGGGCAGCGCTGGCATGCATGGCTCGACGGCGAGGGCCGGTTGCACGCGGCGCAAAGCCGGCCTTCGGACGCGGCGCGCTTCATCGACGTGTTGCACATGACGGCCGGCGTGCCCGGCGGTTTCGACGTCGGCATGGGCGTGATGGGCGTGGTGTCGCTGCTGTATGGGCTCGCGCTGGTGTCCGGTGTGATCGTGCTGCTGCCGACGCTCGTGAAGGACCTATTCGCGTTGCGCATCGGCAAGAATCTGAAGCGGATGTGGCTGGATGCGCACAACGCCGTCGGCATTCTGAGCTTGCCGTTTCATGTGGTGATGGCGCTCTCGGTGGTCGCGTTCGGTTTGAGCGATTACATCTTCGACGTGCAGGACAAGCTGATCTACGAAGGCGCGCTCAAGCCGATGATGACCGCGCAGAATCCGTTCTTTGCCAAAGCGTCCGGCGGGCCGCGTTCAGGCGCGGCGTCGGCGCCTGTGATGCTGCCGCCCGCGCAGTTGCTTGCGAAAGTGCGTGAACGCGCGCCGCGATTTGTGCCGACGGCGCTGCGTTATCGCGGAGCAGGACAAGCGGGCGCGACGGTGTTCGTCGCCGGCGACGATGCACGCTATCTCGCGCGCGACGGCGGCTTCGCGTTGATGGACCCGGTCAGCGGCGCGTTTCTCAACGCGCAGTTCCTGCCGGGCGAGGGCAACGGCAACAACTGGTCGGCGTCGACGAGCGCGTTCTACGCGCTGCACTTCGGCAGCTATGGCGGCGCGCCGGTGCGCTGGGGCTATTTCGCGCTGGGTCTCGCCGGCGCGTTTCTCTTTTACTCGGGCAACCTGCTCTGGATCGAAAGCCGGCGCAAGGCGATGCGGCGCGACGGCGTGCCGGTCACGCAGCGGCGCTCGACCTTCGTGATGGCGTCGTTGACGGTCGGCGTCACGCTCGGCTGCATCTGCGGTATTTCGCTGACGCTCGCGGCGGGCAAGCTGCTGGCCGGCCGCGCCGGTGATCTGCATGCGTGGCATATCGGCATCTACTACACCGTTTTCGTTGCCGCGATCGCGTGGGCGATGTTGCGCGGCGCCGCGCGCGGCTCGGTGGAATTGCTTGCGCTGGCTACGCTTTCGACGGCGGCGATTCCTTTGGCGAGCCTGGTCGGCCGGCTCGTGCCGTCGAGCGGATTGTGGTTTTCCGCCGACGCGGCTCCGCTCGGCGTCGACATCGGCGCGGCGCTCGGCGCGCTGTGTTTCGCATGGATGTGGCGCAAAACGCGTCAGCGAATCAGGTCGGATCGCGTGGACAGTGTTTGGGTTTTGCGTTCCAGGGAAATGCAGCAAGAGGCCGCGCATGTTGCGGCCGAGCCTGTGGAAACGGAGCAGGGGCGTTAGCGTTTGCGGTATCGAATCTCCCGCGGTCGCCGGCCTGCATCATGTCGCGAATGAAGTCACGCGCTGGATAGTTGAGTGCGTCGGCGCACGGCAACGTGACCCAGCGCACACGCAACTCATCACCACGCGCAAGCCCGTCGCCATGCGCATCTCCCGCGCGATAAAAGCAGCCCCGTAGCGTACGGCGCGTGCCAATAAAAACGCCGCCGGGCTCATCACCCGGCGGCGTTTTTTCTGCTTCCAGCTCGCCTCAAAAGCGACCTGCGTGAGACAACGCTTAGAAGTCGGTCGTCATCGAAAGCAGCAACGTGCGCGGCGCGCCTTGCGTCAGATAGCCGCCCGTCGTCGACGCCCAGTACGACTTGTTGGCGACGTTGAGCACGCTGGCGCGGAAGGTCGTCGGCTTGCCGAACAGCACGGCCGCGTAACGCGCGCCGAGGTCGACCGTATCCCACGTGGGGATCGACAGCGTGTTGGTCGTGTTCAGATACTGCGGACCGGTGTGCGTCCAGCGCGCGGTCAGCGTCAAGCCGTTGACCATCGGCACGTCGTATTCGGCGCCCAGATTGAACATGAAGCTCGGCACGCCGATCGCCCGCTTGCCGTCCGTCGCGCCGTTGGCGGTGTCGAGCTGCTGTGCGTTGATGTAGGTCGCGCCGGCGATCACGCGCACGCCTTTGTACGGTTCGCCGAACACGGACGCCTCGATGCCGCGATGCCGCTCGTTGCCGTCCGCGACGAAGTAGCCCGCGCTGTTCGTATAGGTCGACGGCTTCTCGATCTGGAACGCGGCCAGCGACGCACCGTAGTTGCCGTTGTCGTACTTCACGCCGACTTCATACTGCTTCGAGCGCTGCGGCGGCAACAGCGCGCCGAAGTTCAGCGCGGTGGACGGCGCCTGCGAGCCGACGGTCAGCGCCTCGCTGCGGTTCGCGAAGAACGACACGTTCTGCCACGGCTTGACGACGAGGCCGAACAGCGGCGTCGTGATCGAGTCGTTGTAGGCCTCGGTCTGCTTGCCGGTGTAGTCGAATGCGTTCGCATGAATCGACTGATGGCGTGCGCCGATCGTGAACAGCACGCGATCGTTCAGGAAGCCGAGCGTGTCGGATACGGCGACGCTGCGCATCAACGTGAGCGCCGTCGTTTGCGGATCGGACAGATTGCCGCCCGAATAGACCGTTGCCGGCGACGGCACTTGCGGCGTGTTGTACAGATCGGTCGGGAACGAATTGCTCAGCGTGTAGGCCGACTGCGAGTCGACGCGCACGATCGACGCGCCCGCCGTCACGAAGTGCGTGACCGGACCGGTGGTGAAGTGTCCGCGCACGCCTGCTTCGGCGGAGGTCGCGTCCTCCTGATGCGGCACGCCCAGCCGCGATGCGGTCGTGCCGGCGTTGCTGACGGTCGGCGACGAGTATTCGCCGTGCTCATTCGTGTGGCGCGCGCCGCCCGCGACGTACGCGGTCCAGCCCGGCACGAAGTCGTATTCCGCGCGCAGAATGCCGACTGTGTCCTCGATCGAGGTGTAGCTCCACGTCTGCGCGTAGTTGTAGGTGGCGGCGGGTGATTCCGGCACGAAGTCGCCGCTCACGTTAACAGTCGGACGGCCGCCGTTGACGCGCTGGCGCTGATACAGAAAGTCGCCGTACAGGCGCAGTTTGTCGCCGCGCCAGTCGAGCGCGACCGCCGTGGTGTTGTCGCGCCGATGCTCGCCGTCGATGGCGGTTTCGCCGTCGTGGTTCGCCTGGTTCACGCGAATTCCGAACTGGTCCTCGCTGCCGAAGCGGCGGCCCACGTCGACATGCGCGCCGATCTCGCCCGAGCCGGTGCCTTCCAGCGTGACGCGCGTGAGCGGCTTGTCGTCGGCGCGTTTCAGTTGCAGGTTGATGCCGCCGCCGACCGCCGAACCCGCGGGCGACGCGCCGCTCAGAAACGCATTCGCGCCCTTGAACACGTCGACGCGTTCAAGCGCATCGGTCGCCACCAGCTGACGCGGCGTGATGCCGTAGAGGCCGTTGAGCGACACGTCGTCGCCTTGCAGCTGGAAGCCGCGAATCACGAACACCTGCGCGAAGTTGCCGTAGCCGTACGCGGTGCGCACGGCCGGATCGTTGGCGAGCACGTCCGCGATCGTGCGCGCCTGCTGGTCTTCGATCAGCTTCGACGTGTAGGTCGTCATGCTGAACGGCACGTCGAGATTCTTCTGCTGGCCGAGCACGCCGAAGTCGGCGCCGCGCGCGACCTGGCCGCCGCCGAAGGTCGGGGCGAGATCGCCCGGCAGCGCGTCCTTGGCCGCCTGAACCTTGACGGCGGGCAGGGTGCTGTCGGCGCCGCCGTTCTTATCGGTAGGCTGGGTTGTCTGGGCTGACGCGGCGGCTGGAACACTGAAGGCTGCGAAGGCGGCGAGGATGGCGGCGCGGTTGGCCGCGGTTCTGGCAGGCGCTGCCTGCCGTGTTGTATGCAAACGCGAAACGGACATGGAGGGAAGGGTTGGCGTGGTGGTCGATTTTCCGTCCCGGGGCGCGAGTGGAATCCGGGCGGCGTTTTTCTGGTTTCCTCGCGCGCCATGCGGCCGATGCCGCGGACAACCCGCTGGCAGCCCCGTTGGCAACCGATATGACGCGGTCGGAACCTTTGTTCGGACGTATTATAGTGGAAATGCGAATCATTATCATATGTAAAAATTTGATTCGCATAGTGCCGCCACGCTGAACGTTTTGTCGCAGGTTGCCACCCATGCCCCGAACACCGTCTACTTATCAAAGGTGGAGCGCTCGCGAGGTCCGGCTGTTGCACGAAGTGCCGCGCGTTCACGTCGCTCGATGAGGATCACGTCAGGGAAACCGGCAGGGCGCGTCATAATTTCGACGGCTATTGTCGAGAGGCACGGCGCCGGCCGCGCTGCTGGCGCTCATGCGCGGGCTCTGGCGCGGATGAGTGCGCGGTGCCGGCGCTCGCCCGGCCGGTTCGGCCCGTTCGGCTAACTCGAGCGGCGGCGATTCAGGCCCGGCGGCGGCTCAAGCCGGTTCGCTCAAGGCCGGCTCTTTGGCGATCTGTTTGAGAATCGCCTCCATCAAGCCCGGAAAGCGGGCGTCCAGTTCCGCGCGCCGCAGCGAATTCTGATGCACGGTGCCGGCGACGCGCGTGCGCACCAGTCCCGCCTCACGCAGGATCCGGAAGTGATGGGACACGCTCGACTTGGGGCGTCCGCCGTCGAGTTCGCCACAAGTGGCTTCGTCGACCGCGGACAGCCGCCGGACGATCTCGAGCCGCACGGGGTCGCTCAGGGCATGGAAGAGCCGTCCGAGCGTGAAGTCCTCAGCGGCGGGATGGTTATAGGTGCGCATTGTGCAGATGGTAAAGGTTTCTGCGATACTCATAGTTCGATGTTTATCGAACTACCGTACGAGCTTATTCACAGGAGTTTAGCCTGATGTCCGCATTGTTTCAGCCCTACAAGCTCAAGGACGTCTCCTTGCGCAACCGCATCGCCATTCCGCCGATGTGCCAGTACACCGCCGAAGACGGCCTGATCAACGATTGGCACCGCGTGCACCTCGCCGGTCTTGCGCGCGGCGGCGCGGGGCTCGTGATTGTCGAGGCGACGGCGGTGTCGCCGGAAGGGCGCATCACGCCGGGCTGCGCCGGCATCTGGACGGACGAGCAGGCCCAGGCCTTCGCGCCGGTTGTCGCGTCGATCAAGGCGGCGGGAGCCGTGCCGGGCATCCAGATCGGTCACGCGGGCCGCAAAGCCAGCGCCAACCGTCCGTGGGAAGGCGACGATCACATCGCCGACGGCGACAGCCGCGGCTGGCAGACCATCGCGCCGTCGGCGATCGCGTTCGGCGGCAACTTGCCGAAGGTGCCGAAAGCGATGACGCTCGACGACATCGCGCGGGTTCGCGAAGACTTCGTCGCCGCCGCACGGCGTGCGCGCGACGCGGGCTTCGAATGGCTCGAACTGCACTTCGCGCACGGCTATCTGGGCCAGAGCTTCTTCTCGACACACTCGAATCAACGCGACGACGCGTACGGCGGCAGCCTCGAAAACCGCAGCCGTTTCCTGCTGGAAACGCTGGCGGCGGTGCGCAAGGTATGGCCGGAACATCTGCCGCTGACCGCGCGCTTCGGCGTGATCGAGTACGACGGACGCGACGAGGAAACCCTCGCGGAATCGATCGAACTGGCTAAGAATTTCCGGCGCGAAGGGCTGGACATGCTGAGCGTGAGCGTCGGCTTCTCCACGCCGACGGCGGCGATTCCGTGGGCGCCGGCGTTCCTCGCGCCGATTGCCGAGCGCGTGCGCCGGGAGGCCGGGATTCCTGTGTCGTCGGCATGGGGTATCGATACGCCGGAACTGGCGGACCACTCGGTGAAGAACGGGCAACTGGATCTGGTGATGGTCGGCCGCGCGCATCTGGCCGACCCGCACTGGCCGTACCACGCGGCGCGCAAGCTCGGCATCGAACGGCCGTCGTGGACGCTGCCGGCGCCGTACGCGCATTGGCTCGAACGATACGCCGTGGCGTAAGCTTAAACCGCTTGCCGGTCCCGGCCTCACGTGGCCGCACCGACACGCCGCTCGCGGATCTGACGCCAGCATCCGCAAAAAAACCGGGCGCAACACGGCCAAGCCCGGCTACACGAAAGCGCAAAAAGGCACGCGGCGGAGTGATGTTCGCTTCACTCCGCCGCGCGCCGTTTACCGCTCAAACCTGCTGCGCTTTACGACCGCTTGCTGTGCTCCGTCGAAAGCCAGCCTCCGCTGACGCCGATCTGCTCCACCTGTTTGGCGACCGCGTCGGCGAGGCGCCTGGCGTCCGCTGAAACGCCGGCCCGTTCGGTTTCGGATACGGCGTGCAAGCCGCCGCCCACTGCCGCTGACGTCGCGATACTGCCCGCCGCGGCGCCCACTCCGGCGGTTTCCGCCATGCCGGGCGCCTTGCCGCTGTCGCCGGTGGCATTGAAGCTTTGCACGAGCCGCGGCTCGCCGCCCGCCGGCTTATACAGAATCTGCACCGAACTGCTCACTTCGCTCTTGCCCGCGCCCAGACCGATCAGAATGCGGCGCCGGCGATTCCCCGAGTCGATCGTGTCGAAGCTGCCTTGCACGAGCAACACGTTCTGGTCGGCGGGAGCGGGGATGTCCGAGCGAATCGCGCGCAAACCCATCGACTGCAATTGATGCACGATTTCGTTGGCCACCTGCTCGCGCACCGCCGCCGCATCGACGGATTGTTTTTGCGCCGCCGCCGAACCGTCGATGTGCGATTTCAACTTCTGCATCATGCCGCCGTCCAGCTTCACCTGGTCCGGATCGCTCGCGAAGGTGTAGACATAAATATTGTCCGGCCGCACTTGCGGCTGTGCGCTCGTAAGACTCGCGTTGTTGACGCTGCCGCCGGCGCAACCGCTCAGGAGCGCGCTGCAGCCGATGATCGCCGCGCATGCAAAACGAGCGGCATTCCTTTTGATGAAACTCAGTAAAGTGAACATGTTCATCCTGTCGTCGGCACGGGGTGCCGCTATTCGAACAACTCTTTCGATGATCGGGCAACCGTGGGATCGTTGATCATCGGTGAGCTCATTCGCACGTGAAACACCCTTGATCTCATGCGTCCTGTTTCGTACGCACCGGCAGCGAAACGAAGTATGGGCGAGCCCCTTGCCGGGCTCCATTCAACAATTATTTCGCGCGATGTCATGACGCGAGGCGCCGCCGCGCGAGCCGACGCTTGCGTTCTCGACGGCGTTCGGCGCGGTCCAAAAATTCAGCGGACGTGGGATGAAAGCAGACGGTGTGCGGCGGAGGATCGACTTCAACCGGGTGCGGCGTGAGGTCGGCGAGTCATGTGCGGCGCGCTGGAGCGCCGGGCATCACTTCAGGGCGAGCTTGACGATGCAGCAAAGAACGAAGACGAGTAGGGCGGCGGCAACGGCCATGTTCAGCGGATAGCGCATTCTTCTTCACCCAGGGCACTAGCGTTAAAGTGCTTTCATCCTCAATCACCTGACGGAAGATGAAAAGTGGGCAGTGAAGCGGCTATGTGGGACAGCTAACGCTGCGCGCTGAACGGGCTGCGCAGCGTGTTGGCGGAAGCGCTTCCAGCCTGCGCTTCGCTCGTTTCCAGGAGTTGCCGTGTCCGCTGCACCGACGCAAACATGCTGTGCGGCTCCCCGCGCAAACTCATGGCGCAATGCTTCTCACTGCGGTTGAGTCGGCGCCTGCATCCCTGGCGGCATGCCGCGCGGCGGCTTGTTCGCCGCGGCGAGGTCTTCCGCGAGACTCGTGCGCAGTGTCGCGATCGCCTGGTCCGGATTGGCGGGCTTCAACTGCTCGCGAGCCAGCGAGTCGTACACGAAGTGACGCAGCATCGGGTCTTGCGTCTTGTTCAGCACCTCGTGATACACGGCGATGATGTCGGCTTCACGGCCGGCCATTGCATACAGACGGCGCAACTGTTCCAGATCGTTGATCACCGCGAAACCCGGACCCATCGGACCCATTGGTCCATGCGGCGGGCCGTCGCCGCGCTGCGGCTCGCCATGCGCATGGGCGGACATGGCCGGCGGCGGTGATGCTTCCTGGGCAAGCGCGGCCGTCGCGGCCATGGTCAAAACGGCGGCCAGCACCGCGCTCGCAAATCTTTTTTTCATGATGTCGCTCCCATCGAGACAGCGCCGACGCCACAGTGCGTCGGCACAGGAGCAACGATAGTCGACATGCTGTTTTTCCGGGTTACCGAAGCGGCCTCGATAGCTTACCGAGCCTTGCATGCAACCCGACAGCAACCGCGGCCGCGGCCGCGAAAGCCGTGGAGCGCGGCATCGAGGCCAGGGTGTGCCCGGTGGCGCAATGATCCCGGATGGCGCATGATTGAAACGATGTGCCGTCCGACCCCAGAACGCCACGCCTTCGCGGGACGCGCGGCGCACACGACGCCACCGGTGCATGCGTCAGAGAAGCACATCGCGGCGATGCACCGCCGGCGAGTACTCAACCGTTAAGGAGGATTTCGCATGGACCGACCTGACGCCGCCAATCCGTTTGGCGATTTCACCAAAATGCTGGAGCAGTTCAAGCTCCCCGGTTTCGACGTACCCGCCATCATGGAAGCGCGACGCAAGGACATGGAAGCACTGGTTCAGGCGAATCAGACGGCCTTCCAGGGCATGCAGTCGCTCGCGCAGAAACAGGCTGACATGTTGCGCACCACGCTGAGCGAATTGCAGTCGCTGACGGG
>DASPZL010000107.1:0-8142 GCA_035636295.1 Paraburkholderia sp. | reverse complement strand
CGTCTTGTAAGGCAGGAATTTACCCGACAGCAGCACCTTCACGCGGTCACCCTTCGGATCAGCTTCGCGCTGGATGTCCATCGAAAAGTCGATGGCGCTCATGATGCCGTCGCCGAATTCTTCGTGGATCAATTCCTTGATCGTGGTGCCGTAGACGTTGACGATTTCATACCATCGGTAGATGAGCGGATCGGTCGGCACCGAGGTCGGCAACGAACCCTTATACGGCACGATCTGCAGCCACGCCACCGCCTCCTCGGACAAACCGAAGATCTCGCCGGCAATTTCCGCTTGCTGCTTCGTGAACGTCATCTGCCCGAGGCACGCGGCCGTCGTCCATTCCTTGCTCGCGCCGATGCGCTCCGCGATCTCGCTCCATTTGAGAGCTTGCGCGACTTTCGACGAAACGATCATCTGCGTCACTTCACTGCGGTTGGAAATCATGTGCGCTCCTGTGGAAAATGTCAGGCGATTGCCTTCATTGCCGGCACGGTCGTGCCGATTATTTCATCGATGTCGTCAAGCTTCGGGCGCACGAGGCTAACTACGCCTGCGGGCATCAATTCGATGCGCCACTCCTTATCCGTTCCAGCGAAGCCAGTATCGGCGCGACCTTCGCCAGCTCCGCGCGCATCTCGTCGATCAGCCATTGCGCCACCTGCCGCACCGATCGCGACGGCTCGCGCGTGCGGCATTCCAGCACGTAATTGCAGCCCGTCTCCACCACCCGGTT
This sequence comes from Paraburkholderia sp., assembly GCA_035636295.1. Classification (GTDB taxonomy): domain Bacteria; phylum Pseudomonadota; class Gammaproteobacteria; order Burkholderiales; family Burkholderiaceae; genus Paraburkholderia. The sequence goes on along the minus strand of DASPZL010000107.1, from coordinate 7,409 downwards.
CGACGCGGCGACAACCGCGCCCGTATTGAGCGGCGCCGCGACCGCGAGAAGCCAGCCGAGGAGCGCCCCGTGCCCGAGCATGGCGCCTTGCAACGCGAGGCCCGGATCGGAATAGCTGACGTGCTTTGCCGATACGCGGTTCGTCACCCGCGTCAACTCGAAATAATCGGCCCAGGTGTGCGTCGTGGGCTCGAGGTGAATGAGCGTGTGACCGCCCGCCTGACGCGGTGCGTCGAGCGGACCCTGTTCCTCGAAGTACCCCGGACTGCACACCGCGATGATCAGCTCCGGACAGAAACAGAGCGCGTCGCGCTCGGAGCCGGGCTTGTGCAAGCGGATGCCGAGATCGGCGCCGTCGAGCGGACCGTACAGGCGGCTCGCCATCACCTGCAAGCGCAGGTTGACCGACGGGAACGCATCGTGAAATCGCTCGTGGCGCGGCAGCAGCCACTGCGACGCGAACCCGCTCGAGATGGAGAGCGTAACCGTCTCACCTTGCTCCTGCCGACCCTTGAGTTCCTCGATCGTGTCGCTCACCTGGCCGAAGCCCGAGGCCACCGAGACGCGCAGCTTCGCGCCCTCCTCGGTCAGTGCAAGCCCGGTCTTCGTGCGGGCAAAGAGCCTGAAGCCGAGCGCGTCCTCGAGACGCGCCACCATGCGGCTCACCGCGACCGGTGTGACGTTCAGTTCGAGCGCCGCCCGCGTCAGGCTCAAATGGCGCGCGGCGGCCTCGAAGACGAGCAGCGCCTGGAGCGAAGGAAGTCGAAGTCCCATCTGCTAACACCATGTTATCGGCGTTGACCGACATGTAAATTGACGCGGCTTAATGGCAAACATAATTTGTCGGCAGCCCCATCATAAGAGTCCCAGACATGACACAGCATAACGTGGACGACGCGCGGCCGGCCACTTCGTCCGATCCCCTGCTGCAACCGCTGACGCTCAGGCACCTCGTGCTGAAGAACCGCGTGATGAGCACAAGCCACGCGAGCCGCCTCATCCAGAGCGAGTTCCCTCAGGAAGTCTATCAACGCTATCACGAGGAAAAGGCCAGGGGCGGCATCGCTCTCACCATGTTCGGCGGATCGTCGAATGTCAGCATCGACAGTCCCAACACGTTCCAGCAAATCAACCTGGGCGTCGACGAAGTCGTGCCGCACCTGCGGCGCTTCTCCCAGCGCGTGCACGCCCACGGCGCCGCGCTGATGTGCCAGATCACCCACCTCGGACGCCGCGGCGATCCCTACGCCGAGCCGTGGCTGCCGATGCTCGCGCCGTCGGCGCGCCGCGAAACGCTGCATCGCGCGATTCCGCAAGCCGTGAACGAGAGCGACATCAAACGTATCGTGAGCGACTTCGGACGCGCGGCGCGCCGCTGCGTCGACGGCGGCCTCGACGGACTGGAGACGCACGCGGGCGGTCATCTGATCGGTCAGTTCATGGATCCGACCGTGAATCTGCGCACCGACAAATACGGCGGCCCGGCGGCCAACCGGTGCCGCTTCGCGATCGAAGTGCACGAAGCGATCCGCAAGGAAGTGGGCGACGCGTTTGCCGTCGGCTTTCGCTTCGCGCTCGAGGATGGCTGCAGCTTCGAAGAAAGCCTGGAGATGGCGCGCATTCTCCAGCAGACCGGGCTTTTCGACTTCTTCAACGTGGTCTACGGACGCATGGACACGAAGATGTCGCTGATCGTCAACGGCATACCCGGCATGTTCATGCCGTCGGCGCCATGGCTCTCCAAGGCCGCCGCGTTCCGGCGCGCGGTTCAGCTGCCGGTGTTTCACGCCGCCAAGATCGCCGATCTCGCCACCGCGCGCTATGCGATCCGCGAGGGCCTCGTTGATATGGTCGGCATGACGCGCGCGCACATCGCGGAGCCGCATCTCGTCCGGCTGATCGAGGCCGGCCGCGAGGACGCCGCGCGCCCCTGCGTCGGCGGCTCGCATTGCCGCAACACGAAGGCCACCTGCATCCACAATCCGGCGACGGCGCGCGAAACTTTCCTGCCGCACGACATCGCACCCGCGGCCGTGCAGCGCAAGGTGCTGGTCGTCGGCGCCGGTCCCGCCGGGCTCGAGGCGGCCCGCGTCGGTGCGAACCGCGGCCATCGGGTCACCTTGCTCGAGGCCGCCGCCGGCGCGGGCGGGCAAGTGCTGCTGGCGGCGTCGGGAAGCTGGCGCAAGGACCTGATCGGCATCGTCGACTGGCGTCTCGCCGAACTGGAGCGGCTGGGGGTCGATGTGCGCTACAACCATTACGCCGAGCTGGGCGATCTGCTCGAACACCGTCCCGACGTGGTGATCGTGGCGACCGGCGGTATTCCCAATCTCGACGCGCTGCCGGGCGGCGAATGGTGCGGCTCGGTGGTCGACGCGCTGACGGACACGCCGCCGAAAACCGGCCGCGTTCTGATCTACGACGGCACCGGCCGCCACAACGCTTATCTGTGCGCCGAGCGGTATGTGTCGGCGGGCCTCGACGTGCGCCTCGCCATTCTCGACGCCGTGCCCGCGCAGGAAACCGGCGGCAAGGGCGACGACCTCGTGTGGATGCGCAACCTCGAAAAATGGAATGTACCGGTGCGGGCGCATCTCGAACTCGTGGAAGTGAAGCGCGGCACAGCGGGCATGCTACGCGCGATCTTCAGGCACCAACTGACCGATGAGCTCGTCGAGATGGAAGCGGAACACGTGGTGGTCGAACGCGGAACCATCGCCGTGAGCGACCTCTTCGAAGCGGCGCGCGTGCATTCGCTGAACGACGGCCAGATGGACCTCGCGGCCTTCGCGCGCGGTGCGGCGCAGCCCGTCTTGCAAGCCGTGAACGGCGACGCGCAGTTTCACCTTTACCGTATCGGCGACGCGTCGGCATCGCGCGATATCCATACGGCCATCTACGACGCCTACCGCCTCTGCATCGCCATGTAGGCATGCGCCCAACCGATCGACGAGCACTCAAAAGGACCGATCATGACCAAGCCGCTGGATATCGACAGCCCCGACCTCGAGCGCAGGCGCGCCGTGAAGACGCTTCTCGCGGCGGGCGCCGCCACGGCCGCGAGCTGGTCCGCGCTGGCCGGCGCGGCAACGGCAACGGCGGCCGCCGGCAAGCCGCGCCGGGGCGGCGTGATGCGGGTGGCGACGGCCAACCAGTCGCTGTCGGATTCCCTCGATCCGGCGAAGGCCTCGCATACGGCGGACTACTCGCGCATGTTCATCTTCTACAGCGGCCTCACCGAATTCGACAGCGACTTCAAGGTGAAGAACGCACTCGCGGACGCGTTCGACACGAGCGATCACAAGCAGTGGACCGTGAAGCTCAAGCCGAACGTGCATTTCCACGACGGCAAACCGCTGACGGCGGACGACGTCGTGTTTTCACTGTCCCGCCACAAGCAGCCCGCGACGGCGTCGAAGGCCAAATCGATCGCCGACGCCATCGAATCGGTTCGCGCCGCCGGACCGCTGCAAGTGGACATCGTGCTGAGCGCGCCCAACGTCGACCTGCCCGCCCTGCTCGCGGTGCCGCATTTCGTGATCGTCGCCGACGGCACCAAGGATTTTTCCAAAGGCAATGGCACGGGCCCGTTCGTCTGCAAGGAGTTCACGCCGGGCGGCCGATGCGTCGGCACGCGCAATCCGAACTTCTGGAAGCCGGGCTTGCCGTATCTCGACGAGGTGCAGCTCGTCGGCATTCTTGACGATGCGGCACGGCTGAACGCTCTGCTTGCGGGCGACGTGCAGCTCGTCTCGCCCGTGCCCGCGCGCGACGTCGAGCGGCTCAAGCGAGCCGGCGGCTTCGGCGTGCTCGAAAGCCAGTCGGGCCTGTACACGGACCTCATCCTGCGTCAGGACGCGATGCCCACCGGCAACCCCGGCTTCGTGCAGGCGATGAAGTACCTGCACGATCGCGAGCGCATTCAGAAGACGCTGCTGCGCGGCTATGCGACGATCGGCAACGATCATCCGGTGCCGGCGTGGCACCCCTATTACCTCGCCGGACTTCCGCAACGCACCTACGACCCGGACCGCGCGAAGTCGCTCATCAAGCAGGCGAATCTCTCGGGGGCCGCCGCTGAGATCGTGGTGCCGCCGTCCATCGAATCCGCGCTCGATTCCGCCTTGATGGTGCAGCAGGCCGCCCTGCAGACCGACCTGAAGATCGGTGTGCGCCGCGTGCCCGCGGACGGCTACTGGTCGACGCACTGGATGAAGCATCCGATGACTTACGGCTCGATACTTCCCCGGCCGACGCTCGATCTGCTCTATACGCAGTTCTTCAAGTCGGACTCCGTCTGGAACGAATCCGGCTGGAAAAGCGCCCAGTTCGATCAGCTTCTGCTGCAGGCTCGTGAGGAGAAGAATGAAACGAAGCGAAAGCAGATCTATGGCGACATGCAGACCATCGTCTACGAGAAAGGCAGCATCATCATTCCGGCCTTCATCAATTTCATCGATGCGCACAGCAACCGCGTGAAGGGCCTTGCCGGCACGCCGTCGGGCCGTTTGATGGGCTACCGGTTCGCGGAATTTGCCTGGCTCGACGCTGCGTGAGCGAGCGCGGGCGCGCCCCATCCGAACGCCTGAAGCAGCGCCTTGCAATCAAGACATCAGCGGCAACGTCACGCTAACCTGCAATCCCCCGCATTCCCGGTTGCGAAGCGTGATATCGCCGCCATGAGCACGAACCACCGCCCGCGCCGATGTCAGCCCCAGGCCCATCCCTCCCGTGGTACGGTTTCGTGATTGCTCAAGACGGAAAAACGGTGCGAATACCTGCTCGAGCGCGTGAGGCGGGATGCCGGAGCCTTGATCGCTAACCTCGACAACGATTTGCGTCGCTGAGCAGTTCAGTTGCAGTTCCGCCCGATTGCCATATTTCAACGCATTGTCGACAAGGTTCATGCAGGCACGCCGCAGGGAAAATGGGCGCCCGTTGAACGCCAGGCGATCGGGGCCCGCGTAGAAGACCGGCTGCCCCTGGTCGCCATAATCGTCGGTAATGGTGCGCAGGAGTCCCGCGAAGTCGAACACCGTTGCCTCCTCGTCCTTGTAGTCGTCTCTGAAAAAGGACAAGGCCGAGTCCGCCATGGCTTGCAAGTCGTCGACGTCCCGGAAGAGCCGCGCCCGTTGATCATCGTCTTCGATGAACTCCCCCCGAAGGCGGATCTTCGTTAAGGGCGTACGCAGATCATGCGACATGGCCGCGAGCATCACCGTTCGGTCCTCGACGAACTTGCGCAGTTGGGCTTGCAATGCGTTGAATGCCGCAATCGCCGCGCGCAATTCTCTCGGCCCGGCTTCGCGGACAGGGCCGGCACGCGGATCGCCGCCGATCCGGCGAAGTTCCTCCGCGAACTGCCTGATCGGCTTCGAGAGAAAATAAGTGGCAAGCACCGATGCCGCGAGAATCGACAACGCAACACAGCCCAGTGCTATCGCTAGCTGGGCGGGTTGCAGCAGCCCCCAGTCACGGTGTGTGGCTATAAAAACAACCCAGCTGCTGTCGCGGAGTTCAACTGCAAGAAAATAGCCGTGGGGATGCTGGGTGCGATCGAATCGGATACCGTCGGAGAGCGGATCATCCGAACTGAAAAATATGCGGCGACGCTGGCGGCCATTCATCAAGAACCACTTGGCCAGGTCCGAATCCGCGTCAGCCGGTCGCGCCGCGGCGAAAAGCTGGGCGACCGCCGAGGTGGCCGGATACCATTCGGCCCTGATGGACTCAATTTGCACGGCGCCGGCCAGTCGTGGGCGGTCAATCGCCGAAGCCGCATCGATCATGCGGACCGTGTCGTCGGCCCTGTCCAGCAACGCTGTCTCTCTAGCCGTCGGACCGGCACGGTGGCTAAAGAGCACAGTGAGGACAAGCACACCAATGATGGCCGCGCCAACCGTCAGCGCAATCCGCCACGCGATCGTATCCGGCGGACGAAATCCGATGCTCATCCGCGTCGAACCAATGGAGTGAACATGTAGCCGCCGCCCCGAACAGTGCGAATGACGGAAGGCGTTTCCGTGTCGGTGTCGAGTTTTCGGCGCAAACGGCCGACCTGCACGTCGATACTTCGATCGTAGACCTCATGCGACGACCCGCGCGCGAGATCGAGGAGTTGATCGCGCGTCAGTACCCGTTGAGCGTGCTCCGCGAACACCAGCAGAAGATCGAATTCGCTACTGGAAAGGATAATCAGCGTGTTGTCCGTGGACCGCAGTTCCCGCCGGGCGATATCCAGACGCCACCCGGCAAACGAAAGTACCGGCCTCGTCTCCGTACCCGCCACCGCAGCCTCGGTTTGCGTCGTCCTGCGCAGCACGGCTTTGACTCGCGCGAGCAACTCCCTTGCGTCGAATGGCTTTACCAGGTAATCGTCAGCGCCCATTTCGAGGCCCACTACACGATCGACATGATCCGCTACCGCGGTGAGCATGATGACCGGCACTTTCGACGTTGCGCGTATCCGCCGGCACAGGCTGAAGCCATCCTCACCCGGCAGCATGACGTCGAGAATCACGATATCGACGTGCTGGACATTGAGTGCCGCAAACAGGCTTTGTCCGTCGGTCGCAATACTCACCTCATGGCCGTGTTTGCGAAAAAAGCCCGTCAGCAAGGACCTGATGTCCTCCTCATCGTCAACCACCAGTACGTGCGGCATATAAGTCATTCCCAATGCTAACCGGAGCGGCCCCCACGATTGATGTCAGCCGTTCTCCTCCAATATTTCAGCGCCGACACATTGTATCGGCGCCGAAAAATACCGCACATCATGCCGTTGAATCTCCTGCGTAACCTCGGGGTCCCCGACTGGAGGTTCCTGAATGGCAATTTCATCGAAATCGGCGCAGCGCGAAGGCGCCTGTGTTCCAAACGCATCACAGATAGCGTTGGCGGGTGTCGTGAGAAAAGATCGCCGCCGCGAATACCGGGTCTTACTGGCCGCCGCCTCGCTTTTCCTGAGTTCCGGTATCGTCCGGGCGCAAAACGCCAACAACCCTGAAGGCTCCGGCTTCACCGTCCTGAGCAACGCCACCAACGTTACCCACTGGGGACTTGGCGCCGGCGTGGGTATCGAACCATCGCCGTACAAAGGCGACAGCGCGAGGATCTCGCCGATTCCGCTTTTCTATGTCGATAACAAATGGATCAGCGCCTTCGCGACGACTCTCGACGTGAAAGTCGGACAATGGAGCGGCGTCACCTTTGCCTTGCGTGGCAGAGTGGGAATTCTGGAGGGATATAAGGGGTCCGACGCGCCGATCCTGAACGGCATGCAGAACCGGAACAGCGTCACCTTCTGGTATGGCCCGGCACTCGGGTGGCATACCGGATTCGGCACGCTGACCGCCAGTTACCTCATCGGCGGAAACAAAGGACAGCAGGCCGCCGTTGAATTCAGAAAA
>DASPZL010000106.1:0-34420 GCA_035636295.1 Paraburkholderia sp. | reverse complement strand
ACGCACGAGGATGCGCGACGCGTGGCCGTAGCGCGTCACGAGACCATTGCCGTGATCGATTTCGACCGCGTTCCCATAGCCCGACTTTTCGCCGGCGAAGATCACCCGACCGCCCGCCGCCGCCAGAATCGGCGTACCGGTGGGCGCGACCAGATCGAGGCCGGGATGAAAGCTCAAGCGATGCGTAAACGGATCCGCGCGGTTGCCGAACGGTGAGCCGAAGCGCGCGCCGTCGGCGGGCATGCGGCCGGGAAACGCGTTGTATGCCATCTCGTGGCCGGCGTTCTGCCGTTCGAGCGCGGACAGCGTCGCGGAAATGCAATCCAGCTGTTGCTGGGTGCGCGCGGGGTCGGCATGGCCGTCGGGTTGCGGGATCACATCGACGCAGCGGCGCGGCGGCAATAAAGGACCGCCCTCGCTATCGGCGACGGAGTCGTCGGCTTCAGCCGGCCCACCCAGCCCGGCAGGCGCGCGTGGCGACGGCCGGGGCGTATTCAGGCGTGACTCGAAATCACGCAGCGCGCCGACTTGTTCCGTCAGGCGTGCAATGCGCGGTTCGATCTGCGCCACCGATGCGTTCAGCTTGCCAAGCTCACCGATGGCGTAGTCACGCGCGATACGGCCTGACGCCTGCTGGCCGGGTGCGTCATGCGCCGGCCAGTGCATGCCGATCGCGATGCCGACGGCGAGCGCCAGCGCCGCCGTGCCGATGGCCGCGCCCCCGGCGATGATGACCGCGGTACGGCGTGTGACGAAGCTGACCGAGCCGCTGCTGAGACGGCTGCCGGCAAAAAGCATCGACGACATCAGCGGCTCCCCGCGCACGGTGAAGCAAGCCGTGCGCGGCGGAGGTGACGCGAATTCAGCACTTTGAAATGGGACAGGACATCGGCAAACGGAACTAACAGAGATAACTGCATAAGGCTTGCACCGGACGCAACCCGGTGGGGATCGTGAAGAAAGTGTGACGATTATCACCTGGCATCACGAAGCATCATCTCAGAATAGTCCCGACCTGCACCGATGCAAGGCAAGCACATGGAAATGTCTTTCAAACCGATGTGAAAACTCCCTCCAGCTCTCGCGTATCCTGTCGTTCCAATACGCGCAGCCGCTCGACCAGCGCAGCGCTGGCGCGCGTCATCGGCATGCGCAGTTCGTCGCGTATCAGCCCTTGCGCGGCCAGCAGCGCCTTCACCGGCGCCGGATTCGGTTCCGCGAACAGCGCCTGGATCAGCGGCGCGAGCGAGTGAAAAATGCGCCGCCCTTCATCGAGCCGGCCCGCCGCGAGCGCGCGATACAACGCGACAAAACGCTCGGGACGCAGATGCGCCGACGCCGCGATCGCCCCGCTGCCGCCCAGACACAAGGTGTTGAAGATATTCATGTCTTCGCCGGTGAGCACCTGCAAGCGGCCGTCGCGAATCAGCGCGAGCGTGGTGTCGAGTGAGCCGGCGCAATCCTTGACGGCCAGAATCCGCGGATGCGCGGCGAGCGTCAGCAGCGTGTCGAGTTCCAGCCGCACGCCGGTTCGATACGGAATGTCGTACAACACGACCGGCTTCTCGCTCGCATCGGCAAGCGCCGTGAAATGGCCGACGATGCCGGCTTGCGAAGGCCGGATGTAATACGGCGCGGCCATCAGCACGCCGGCAATCGGCAGCGGGTTCAGTTGCTCGATGCGCTCGCGCATGCTCGCCATGTGATTGCCCGATACGCCGACCAGCACGGGCAGCGCCTGCGCATCGCCTGCGCCACGGGCGGCGGCGTTCGCTTCGTTGAGAATCGTCGCCAGCACGGCGTCCTGTTCGGCGGCGTCGAGCGCGGCCGGCTCGCCGGTCGTCCCAAGCGCGACCAGCCCGGCGATGCCCGCGTCGGCATAACGGCGCACCAGCGCGCGCAACGCGGCGTGATCGACTTCACCGTCGGCGAAAGGCGTGATGAGCGGAACCCAGATACCCGAAAAAATAGACATGTCCTTACCTCGATGACGACCGTATCGATTCCGTACAGCGGTGCGAGGGAGGTAAGACAGGAAATGCCGCAGGCGGGCGTTGACCGGCTGTTCCGTCGCACATCTGACGGAACAGCGTGCTCCGGTCAGATGAGCGGCTGTTTTTTGGCTTTGGCGCTAACGTTCATGCTGCGCGCGCGTGCAACGGCGACGCTCGCGAAAGCGAGGCGTGCGGCGGTTGACGGGCGGGGTCGGAGCGTTTGGCCGGAATGCATGAAACGCAGTGTAACCGCGTCCGGCGCCGCCTGGCAAAGCTTGTCGCAAAATTGCTTGACTTCTGCCGCAGGGAAACTAATATACGCAACGCGTATATCGCCCGTACACTCCCTTCCTTCCGACAGGTGCCCGCATGAGCGTCCCGCAACAAGCCTTCCTACGCGATGCGATGCGTCGCCTGAACATGACCCGCGACACCTTCGCCGGCCGTATCGGCGTATCGCGCCGGGCGCTCGATACGTGGCTGCTGCCGGACGACTCGCAGGAATCGCGGGCCATGCCGGAGATCGTCGAGCGCTTCGTGTCGGAAATCGTTGTGCATGGCGAGCCGGGCGAAAAATATACGCAAAGCGTAGACTCGCAGTCGCTCGCGAGCCAGATGCTGTTCGAGGGCAAACCGCAGTTGCTGTCGGTCGATCAGTTCTCGCGCGACTCGGTGGAAGCGCTGTTTCGCGTGGCCGACATCATGCAGCCGATCGCGCGGCGCCGGAAAATCTCCCGCGTTCTCGAAGGCGCGGTGCTCGGCAACCTGTTCTTCGAGGCCAGCACGCGCACCCGCGTGAGCTTCGGCGCGGCGTTCTGCCGGCTGGGCGGCTCGGTGTGCGACACCACCGGCTTCACGTTTTCGTCGATGGCCAAAGGCGAGTCGATCTACGACACGAGCCGCGTGATGAGCGGCTACGTGGACGCGCTGGTGATCCGTCATCCTGAACAAGGCTCGGTGGCCGAATTCGCGCGCGCCACCAACGTGCCGGTGATCAACGGCGGCGACGGCCCCGGCGAACACCCGAGCCAGGCGCTGCTCGATCTGTACACCATCCAGCGCGAGTTCTCGCGGCTGGGCAAGATCGTCGACGGCGCGCATATCGCGCTCGTCGGCGACCTGAAATACGGGCGCACCGTGCACTCGCTGGTCAAACTGCTGGCGCTGTATCGCGGCATCAAATTCACGCTGATCTCGCCGCCCATGCTTGAAATGCCGGGCTACATCATCGAGCAGATTTCGCGCAACGGCCATGTGATCGAGCAGACCAGCGATCTGCCCAACGGCTTGCGCGGCGCCGACGTGGTGTACGCCACGCGCATTCAGAAAGAGCGCTTTAGCGACGAATCGTTCGAGGGCTACACGCCCGATTTCCAGATCAATCAGGCACTGGTGGATAGCGTGTGCGGCACCGATACGCTGATCATGCACCCGCTGCCGCGTGACAGCCGGCCAGGCGCGAACGATCTGAGCGTGGACCTGAATCACGATTCGCGGCTGGCGATTTTCCGCCAAACGGATAACGGCATTCCGGTGCGGATGGCGATTTTCGCGGTGCTGCTGGGCGTCGAAAAGCTGGTTCAGCATTCGATGCGCGACGCAGCGTGGCGCCCGCCGGTATATCTCGGCCCGGACGACGCCGTGTTTCACGGCATCGATTGATGCGGCGCATTGGATTGAATGCCATGGCCGCTAGCCGTCGACGGCTAGCGACTACCCCAGCTCGAGCGCACGCAACGGCGCATTTCCCGCGAGGCTCCCATTGCGCTTGAACGCCCCGGCAAAGAACAACACCTGGTACCGCACCGCGTTCGCCCAATACTTCCACGTATGACCGCCGGGCCGCTCCGCATAATCGTGCGGCACGCCGAGCTCGACTAGCCGCTCGTGCAGCATGCGATTCGATTGAACCAGTGAGTCGTTCACCCCGCAATCGATCGTCAGCGCAATGTGCGCGTTTCCCAAACTGCGGGCATTCTCGACGATAGCCTCGTTGTTCCAGAAGTCCGCATGACGGGCCGGATCGCCGAACACCTGCTCGATGCCGGGTTCATCCTCGCAGCCACGCGGGTCCACCGCTCCGCTGATACTTCCCGCTGCACCGAATTCGTCCGACCGGTTCAGCGCGATATGCAGCGCCCCGAAGCCTCCCATGCTCAACCCGGTAATCGCGCGCGCCTGCCTCTTCGCAATCGTGCGGAAATGCGTATCGACATAGGCCACCACCTCGGTGCCCACATAGGTCTCGTAACGGCTGCGCGGATCGACGGGACTATCGATGTACCAGCTCTCGTGGCCGCCGTCGGGCATCACGAGGATCACGTGATAGCGGTCGGCCAGTTTGCCGATCCGCGAATTCGCGGTCCAGTCGGTGTAATCGCCGCCTGAGCCGTGCAACAGATAGACAACGGGAAAACGGCCGGCCGTGTTGCCGTGCCTGTATTGATCGGGCAGCACGACGGTCGCCTCGAACGACCTATGCATCGCCGCGCTGGGAATGGTGACGACCCTCGACTGAAACGCCCATGCAGGTGCCGCGGCAAGCAGCGTCAGAATGAGCCAGCACGCACGCGCTATATTCATGGTTTGTCGCTCTCCCCTTTCTCGATGTCCGAAGAACACGGTCCGGCATACGGCGGCAAAATCTGGGGACGACTCTAGCAACGGCGACTTACAACCAAATTTCAACGAACCATACGGTCTCGTCAGCTTGGTGCAATGAAGGATCGCGCGACGCATCGCAGTGCGCCGCGCGCGGCATGTGAACGAGACCGCGCTTGCGACACCTCTAGGCGACGTGCGCCGCAAAGCCGGTCTGACCCGGCGCAATATCGTCTCGCAGCGTAAGCGCCGGAATCTTGTACGCACCGCCATTCTGCGGCCGGAAAGGTATCGGCGCAGTCGTCCAAAGCTTGTCCAGACGCTCGCCGAGTGCGTCGCGTACTTCGGGGTACTTCGCTTCGTCGATCCGGCTCGTCCGATAGATCACGAACGGCGGCAACACGTCGAAGCCGGGGTAATACAGAATGCCGTGCTGAATGGGGAACAACACGTCGTCGATCGGGCCGTTGATGCCGCGCGGACCGTAATGCGACTCCCATCCGCCCGTCGTGACCACCAGCATCGCGCGCTTTCCTGCCAGCGTGCCTTCGCCATAGCGTTCGCCCCAGCGCGTATCCGAGTGCTCCCCTACTCCATACGCGAAGCCATACGCATAAACGCGCTCCACCCAGCCCTTGAGAATCGCCGGCATTGAAAACCACCATAGCGGAAACTGCAGGATGACGGCATCGGCCCATCTGAGCTTTTCCTGTTCGAGCGCGATGTCCTGACTCTGCGAACCATTCTCGAACGCATGCTTCGAGTCGAGGGATGGATCGAAGCGTGCGCCGGCTTGCCTGTCGAGGAAATCGTCCACATCGAGCGACGCTTTCCACTTCATCGCGTACAAATCGGATACCTGCACGACGTGCCCGGCGCTCTCGAGACGTTTGACCGAAAAGTCCTTGAGAGAACCATTCAACGATTTGGGTTCGGGGTGGGCGTAGACGATAAGAACATTCATGACCTGGCCTTTATTGCTAATCGTGGTGAGAAGCGAACAAGATAGACCCGGCTCCGGTATATTGGAAATGAATTACCCATATTGCAGGTATTACGATGAATAATCTCAGAAGGCTCGACCTCAACCTGCTGGTCACGCTCGACGTGTTGCTGTCGGAGCACAACGTGACCCGCGCGGCGGAACGTTTGAACTTCTCGCAGCCGTCGGTCAGCGTGCATCTGGCCAAACTGCGGGATGTCCTCGGGGACCCGCTGCTGCTGCCGGGACCGCGCGGAATGCGGCCCACGGCGCGGGCCGAGGCCCTGCGCGAACCCTTGCGGCAAGCGCTCGAGGCGCTCGAACGCGCGGTGGCGCCGGCCAGGCCTTTCGATCCAGCCGAAGCGACCCACACGTGGCGCGTCGCCGCTACCGACTACGCGGAATCGACGATCATCCTGCCCGCCTTGGCCGGCTTGCGCGCGGCGGCGCCCGGCACCCGTCTCGCGGTCGTCGAAGCTGCCCCGCCGCGCATCGCGAGGCAAGCGGAGCAGGGAGAGGTCGATCTGGCATTCCACACGAGCGAAGGGGCGCCCGCCGGACTGCGCCGGCGGGTGCTCTTCGCGGAGCGGTATGTTCTGGCAGGCCGCGCCGGCCACCCGCGCTTGAAGCGCCGGCCGACGCTTGCGCAGTTCTGCAAGCTGGAGCACGTGATCGTCTCGCCGGATGGCGGCGGCTTTATCGGCATCACGGACGAAGTGCTCGCTAAGGCCGGCCTCGCACGCAAGGTCGTGCTGTCCGTTCCGCACTTCCTGTTCGTGATGTCCGCGCTGGCGAGCACGGATCTCGTGGCGATGGTGCCCGCGCGGCTGGTGCGCGACACCGGCGTGCTGCGAACTGTCGAGCCGCCCGTGGAGGTGCCGGGCTATGAGATGGCAATGCTATGGCATGAGCGCTCGCATCGCGACCCGGCTCATCAATGGCTGCGGGAACACATTGCGGCCTCAGTGTGAGACCGCGACACACGCTACGTTTTCAGCCAACGCGACGCCCTTCGATCGGATAACCCGGGTCCGTATAACCCGGCGTCGAAGCATGGCCGGGCGCAACGAGACTATCCACCAGCGTCTCGTCGTCCGGTCCGAGTCGCAGCTTCAATGCGTCCACGTAACTGTCCCACTGCGCTTCGGTGCGCGGACCGGCAATGATGCTGCTGACGAGCCGGTTCTTGAGCACCCACGCAAGAGCGAACGCAATCGACGTCGTGCCGCGCTTCGCTGCATGCTCCGCGATCGTTCGCGCGATCTTTAGCGACTCGGGCCGCCACTCCGTCTGCTGGATCCGCTTGTCGCCACGGCCCGCGCGCGAGTCGGCGGGCGGCGGCGCATCCACCGCGTATTTGCCGCTGAGTACGCCGCGCGCGAGCGGGCTATACGACACGACACCCAGACCGTAATGATGAGCGGCCGGCAACTGCTCGACTTCCGCCGTCCGGTCGACGAGGTTGTAAAGCGGCTCGCTTGCGACCGGACGATCGATGCCGAGTTCATCGGCGAGACGCGCGATTTCAGCAATGCGCCAACCGCGAAAATTCGATACGCCGAAATAGCGAATCTTGCCCTGGCGGATCAGATCGCCTATCGCGCGCACGCCCTCTTCCAGCGGCGCATCGGCAAGCGCCCGGTGAAAGTACAGGATATCGATGTAGTCGGTGCCGAGCCGCTTCAGGCTCGCTTCCACGGACTGCATGATCCACTTGCGCGACTGGCCTTGTTCGTTCGGCCCTGGCGCGCTCGGAAAGCCGAACTTGGTGGCGACCACCCAGTTGTCCCGGCGATCCGCAATGGCACGCCCGACGATTTCCTCCGAACGGCCGGCGTGATACACGTCCGCCGTGTCGATGAAATTGACGCCCTGGTCGTACGCCTTGTCGATGATGCGCTTCGAGCTCGCCTCGTCGGTTTCACCGCCGAACATCATTGCGCCGAGACACAGCGGCGAAACCTTGAGGGCACTGCGGCCCAGATATCGATAATCCATTGCTTCATTCTCCGTTCAGTCTGCGCGTGACAAACATTGCTCTATGATCTCAATCATCAGGTCAAGCGTCGCGGCCCTCGAAAACCTGCCTCGCGATCGAAAGCGCCGTGCTGGCCGTCGGCCAGCCCGAGTAGAACGCGAGGTGTGTGATCAACTCGATCAACTCGTCGCGAGAGATACCGTTGTCGAGCGCCTTGCCGATATGAAACGGCAGCTCGTTGCCGCGATAAAGCGCGACGAGGCTCGCAACGGTAATCAGACTGCGGTCGCGCGGCGAGAGCCCCGGACGTTGCCAGACGTCGCCGAACAGAACCGTGTCGGTGTAATCCGCGAGCGCGGGCGCGAGATCGCCGAACGCCTTGCGCGCGGCGGTGGGTTCAACTGTCGGCTCATTAGCCATCGGATAGTCTCCCATTCAGTTCAGGGCTGCGATCCATCGCACGTGATCTGCATTCCGTGCGTTCAATCGCCTACAGCGGCAAATTTACTAGCTGCGCCACTCGGTGACTAGACTGTAGAATCGGCAAACACCAATGAGCGAGATTCATGAATGGCGCGCGACAACCTCAACGATCTGCTTGCATTCCTCGCGGTCGCACGCGAATGCAGCTTCACCAGGGCGGCCGCGAAGCTGGGCGTGTCGCCATCGGCGCTCAGCCATACGATTCGCGGCCTGGAGTCGAGATTGGGCATACGTCTGCTCACTCGAACGACGCGCAGCGTCTCGCCCACTCCGGCCGGCGAACGGCTGTTGGCAACCGTGGGCCCGCGGCTCGATGAAATCGACGAGGAAATCGCGGCGCTAGGCGAGCTTCGCGACAAGCCCGCCGGCACGATTCGCATTACGACAGACGAACACGCGGCAAGCACGATCCTTCAACCGAAACTTGCGCGGCTGCTGCCCGAGTATCCGGACATCAAGGTGGAAATGATCGTCGACTTCGGCCTGACCGACATCGTCGCTCAACGGTACGACGTGGGCGTGCGTCTCGGGGATCAGGTGGCCAAGGACATGATCGCGGTACGCATTGCGCCGGACTTGCGCATGGCGGTCGTCGGCGCGCCGTCCTGCTTCGCCAGGCGGCCGCGGCCGAAAACGCCCCAGGATCTGACAAGCCACAACTGCATCAACCTGCGGCTGCCGACCCACGGCGGGCTATACGCCTGGGAGTTCGAAAAAGCAGGCCACCAGGTGAAGGTGCGCGTTGAAGGGCAACTGGTGTTCAACGGAACCCACCAGATGCTCACTGCGGCGCTGGCCGGCTGCGGCCTTGCGTATCTCCCCGAGGAACTGGCCCGCCCGTATATTGCCGAGGGGCGGCTCAAAGCCGTTCTCAAGGACTGGTGGCCGACTTTTCCCGGATATCACCTGTATTACCCGAGCCGCCGTCAGTCTTCGCGAGCTCTGGCTGTGCTGATCGACGCATTGCGATACAGGCGTTAGCGCGGGGCGGCAAGCGATCCGCCATCGCGCCGAGCATTGCTTGCCAACCGATCGTGCGCCAAGGTCAAACCACGGGCTGACGCGGTTCGCCGACGGCAAGCCGCGTCGTCACGCCGGCGAAGCGCGCCTTGAGGCGCCTGCGCATCGGTTCTTCGTAGAATTTGAAGCAGAGCAGACTCGCCACGATGCAGAAGACGATCACCATCCAGCCGTTCAATGGTCCGAATCCAAGCATCAGCGACCAGAGCGCGAGCGGCATGTGAGTGAGGTAAAGCGAATAGCTCGCCTCGCCCAGCAGCACGAGCGGCCGCCAGTTCAACACGCCCACGACAGGCCGCTCCAGTAACGCGAGGCCGAGTATCAGCGCGGCAAAAAACGGCGCGTCCAGAAAGAATGACGGCGCCACCGGCCGCCACACGCCGAGCCCCACGAGAACAGTCAGCGCCACGCCGATCAGCGCCATGCCCCTAACGTGCTGCGACGTGCCGCGCGCCCGAAGACGCAGGTAGCAGATGGCCGAAGCGATACCCATGACAAACTCCGAGAGCCGCGACAGCGGCATCGAATAGATCATGGCACCGCTGCGTGAGACCGGCATGTAGGTATTCAGAAGTGCGATCCACACTCCCGTTGCAAGCCACAGCGCGATGCAGACAAGCGCGATTCGGGCCGCGCCCATACGCGTCATCCGGCGCAGAAGAAACGGGAACAACAGATAAAAGAACACCTCGCAGGAGACGCTGTCGGATGGCCCATTCCATGGCTGCTTGATCGCCGAAAAAGGAAACCAGCCATTGAGCAGCAACAACTGACACACGAGGCTAATACCCAGCGCCGAATAGACCGCGTCCTTGATTGCATACCACTTCAGCATGAGGGACGCGTCGCCGGTATGAAGAAGGTAGGCCACCACGGGAACGCACAGCAGCAGACCGAGCAGGATCGTCGGATAAATCCGAGCGATACGAGCCTCGTAGAAAGTCCGCACGCCGCCGTGCGCAAGTTTGTCGCGATAGGTGAAAGTGAGAATGAAGCCGGACAGCACAAAGAACAACGACACCGCCGAGCGGCCGCCGTCGATGAAATCGAATATCGCCGACGGCAACGGCAGCAGGTTATTTTCCGAGTAGTGAGAGATGACGACCGCGAATGCGGCAATAAACCGGATACTCGTCAATGCGGGAAACGCATCGCCCGACTGGTTTGAGTCCGTCGCCATAGACATCGTCTCCCGATTGCGCGCGGCTCAATTTACCATTCGCAAGCGGGAAAACCCAGGCGCCGCCAAGTGATTCCTGCCGCAATGGCGGTAACGCCTGGGTAGTTTGGCGTGACGCAGCTATGGGTGTCCGCCGGACTTCGCGCGGCGCGATCACGCTTTGTCGTTCGCCTTGCCGATCGCATTGAGTTCCGCACGCACCTCATCGGTCAAACTCAATCGCGCCGCCTGCATGTTCTCACGCAAATGCTCGAGCGATGAGGTGCCTGGAATCAGCAGAATGTTGGGCGCGCGATGCAGAAGCCATGCAAGCGCGACCTGCATCGGCGTGGCGCCGATCGTTTGGGCGATGCCGGACAGCGCCGACGATTGAATCGGCGTAAAGCCGCCAAGCGGGAAAAACGGCACGTAAGCGATCCCCTTGCCCCCCAGTTCGTCGATCAGCGCGTCGTCTTCGCGATGAACCAGGTTGTAATGGTTCTGCACGCAGACGATCTCCGCGATGCCCCGAGCCTCGGCGATCTGCGCCGTGGTCACGTTGCTCAAGCCGATGTGGCGGACGAGTCCCCGCTGTTGAAGCTCGGCGAGAGCCGTGACCTGCTTTTCGATCGAGCCTTCGGCGGGAGCGTGCACGCTGCCCATGATTCGCATGTTGACGACTTCGAGCACGTCGAGGCCGAGGTTGCGCAGGTTGTCGTGCACCCCACGCTCGATGTCTTGCGGCTCGGACGCCGGCAGCCACCCGCCATTGCTGTCACGCACCGCACCGACCTTGGTCACGATCGTCAGGTTCTCCGGATAAGGATGCAGCGCTTCGCGAATCAACTGGTTAGTGATGTGCGGCCCGTAAAAGTCGCTCGTATCGATGTGATCGACGCCCGACGCCACGGCTTCGCGCAGTACCGCGAGGGCCGCGTCACGATCCTTCGGCGGGCCGAACACGCCGGGCCCGGCAAGTTGCATCGCGCCGTATCCCATGCGCCACACGGGCCGGCCGGCAAGCGAAAACGTGCTGGTGAAAGTGGAATTCGACATGGCACTCTCCTTGATGAATGATTGAGCAGCAGTATGGCGAGGTTGCGTTGTTAAATAAACCGGCTTAACGTGCACGGGTTGTTTAAAAATGTGCACAATCGCCATGGAACTGAACGACCTTGCCGCCTTTGTTTCGGTCGCCCGCGCCGGAGGCTTTCGCGACGCCGCGCGAAGCAGCGGCGTGTCGGCCTCGAGTCTGAGCATCGCCGTGCGCCGCCTGGAGGCGAGGCTCGGCCTGCGTCTCCTGAACCGCACCACACGCAGTGTGGCTCCAACCGAAGCCGGCCTTCGTCTCATCGAAAAGCTGACGCCTCTGTTCAGCGAAATGGAAGCCGCGCTGGACGTTCTGAACGTGTTCCGGGACAAGCCGACCGGCACGCTCAAGCTCAACGTTCCATCGAGCGCCGCGCGCATCGTCTTGCCGGACATCGTCGCACCGTTCCTGAAAGCGTATCCCGACATCCGCGTGGAGGTCGTGGTGGAGGACGGCTTCGTCGACGTACTCTCGATCGGCTGCGACGCCGGCATTCGCTATGACGAACGGCTCGAACAGGACATGATCGCCGTCCCGATCGGACCGCGTGTGCAGCGCTTCGCCACGGCCGCGGCGCCGAGCTATCTCGACGCGCACGGCCGGCCCGGGCACCCGCGCGAACTGCTCTCTCACGCGTGCTTGCGCGGCCAATTCGCGGGAGGCGCCACGCCGACCTGGTATTTCGAGCGCGACGGCGAAGTGCTGCAGTTGAATCCGTCGGGACCGCTGCTCGTGCGCCCCGGCGCCGCGATCGACCTGGCGATCAGTACGGCCGTCGCGGGAGTGGGCGTGATTCATCTGTTCGAGGACATGCTTCGCCCGCATCTCGACAGCGGAGCGTTGGAGCCGATTCTCGAGCCATGGTGGCAACGTTTTTCGGGGCCCTTTCTTTACTATCCGGGGCGCCGTCACCTGCCCGCGCCGTTACGCGCGTTCGTGGATTTTTTAAAGGCGCGTGATTCCGATGCGCACACACCTGCGGTGAGCCACGTCACGAAGCGCGCTTGAATTCGCGCCCGCGGCCAGCATTGCCGCTCCTCATCAGCCGGCACAACTGAGCGCATCAGGGGCTGCGGAGTTGAACCCACCTTATTGATATCCGCGCCACAGCCGTTGAGCCTCAGTAAGGCCGCATCGCACGCGCGGCCCGCAAGGTTCGAAATGCGCCAGTAAGTGTAACGTTAGCTTCATACGGCCCCGATAGACTGCGCGCTTTCTTGCGCAACCTTTCGGAAACGGCCGCCATGCATTCGTCGCAATTCCTTCGATTCAGCCTGCTGCTCGTCACCTCGAGTTCCGCCCTTCTGCTGGGGGCCTGCGGCGACGGCGTCGATGACGGCACCCGCTCGGCCGCGACAGTCGCGGCCGTGCCCGCGCCGCCGGCGGATCCCGGTTTTGCCGACAGCGCGCCGGTGCAAAGTTCGGTGGCCGCGTTCGTCGACAACGCGTTCAGCAACCAGCGCGGCGACGCGCGCTACGCGACGATGGAGACCAACGCGGGCGTGCGCGTGCTCAACGGCTTTCGCACGTTGTGGCAACCGCTGACGGATATCGTCGACGCCGGCGTCACGGCGCCCGCCGTGGGCAGTTTCCCGGCCGTCGTGGCCTCCACCTGGACCGGCGTGCCGACCGACGGCACACCGAACGGCACGGCGTTGAATCCCACCGTGCTGAACGCGAACATCCAGTATGTGGTCACGGCCACCACGCAGCGCACGGCCGCGCAAGCCGAGGCCGCGTATTACGACGACCGCCGCGGCAAGGGCTATAGCGTTGCCGACGGCATGGGTCCGCTCACCGGCGCATGGCGCAGCGCCGCGCAGCAAACCACCAGCATCACGAGCATTCCGGCGAACGCGACCACCACCCTGTATAACGACAGCGGCAACAATACCGGCGTGGGCGGCAACGCGAATGCGCAGTTCGGCTCGGTCGTCGACTTTATCAATGCGATAGGCACCAATGGGTCCACGGAACCCGCGAAGCGCTTCTACAAATATGCGCGCCCGTTCCGCTGGAGCACCAGTGTCGTCGTCGCGCCGACGCTCGTGCCCGCTGAGAGCGCCACGCCGTCGACCGATGGCGGCTTCCCGAGCGGACATTCCGCCGAAGGCGTGCGTGACGCGCTCGCGATGGCTTACGCGTTACCCGAGCGCTACCAGGAAATGCTGAGCCGCGGCCTCGAACTGGGCGAGAACCGCATTCTCGCCGGTATGCATTCACCGCTCGACGTAATCGGCGGACGCATCCTCGCCGAAGCGGTGGTCGCCGCGAACCTCGTCGATCCGAACAATGCCACGCTCAAACAGACCGCCTTTACGCAAGCGCATAACACGCTGTACACGCTGACCGGCGCGAACGCCACCACGTTCCGCGCGCTCGCCGGATCGGGCACGCCGGCTACCGACCGCTTCGCGAATTACGCGGCCAACAAGGCGAACTACATGCGCCGCCTGACGTTCGGCTTCGCTCCGATTGCCGGGACCACGACGCCCGCCGTCGTGCCGAAAGGCGCGGAGGCGCTGCTCGAAACGCGCCTGCCGTATCTGAGCGCCGACCAGCGCCGCGTCGTGTTGAAGACGACCGCCCTCGCGTCCGGCTTCCCCGCACTCGATGACGCCGAAGGCTGGGGCCGTCTGAATCTGTTCGCCGCCGCCGACGGCTATGGCGCGTTCGCGGGCAACGTCGTCGTGTCGATGGACGCAGCGCAAGGCGGCTTCAACGCGGCCGACACGTGGCGCAACGACATCTCCGGCGCCGGCAAGCTGACCTTCAACGGCACGGGTTCGCTCACGCTCGCGGGCTCGAATACGTATGGCGGCGGCACTCAGGTACAGGGCGGTATGCTCGTGGCCGGTTCGACGAACGCATTCGGCACGGGCGACGTGTATGTGAACGGCGGCACCGTGGCCGTGAACGCAACGTCGCGCGCGAAGATTGGCGGCAAATACACGCAACTGGCGGCCGGCACGCTCGAGATCGATCGCGGTGCGGGCGATCAGGGACGGCTTGCAGTCGGCGGGCAGACGTCGATTGTCGGCGGCACGCTGCATGTGAAATTCGCTGCCGGCTACACGCCGAAGGTTGGCGACACGATCGCTCTGATCGATTGCAACGGACTGCAGGGCCGCTTCTCGACCGTCACGGTCGACGGGTTCAAGGCCACCGCGCTCTATAGCTCGTCGGGATTGCAGATTCATCTGGATGCCTGATCATCAGACGCCGAAGCCCGCTCGGTCGGCAGGCTTCGGCGTGTGACGGCGTGTGACGGCGTTTCAGCGAGACGCCTTCGTTGAACTGAGCGGCGTCAACACGGAGAAGTTACCTGCTGCTTCTCTTCGCTCGTCATGCCCAATGCGCGGGCACCCACATATTCCCGACCCAGTGACCTGGCACCCACACTGCGGGGCGCGGCACCGGCGCGACGTAGACGACGCGCGGCGCGACATACACGGCAGGCGGCGGTGCGTAGACAACCGGACGCGGCGCCACATATACGACCGGCGGCGGGACTACGACCGGTGCCGCGACGACAACCGGCTTCGGCGCAACCACCACCGTCGCGCCGCCCGTCGTGACAACCCCGGTAGTAACAACCGTGCCGTTCGTCGTCACCGTGTTGCCGTGCGTACCTGTCGCGCTCGTCGATGTCGTCACGACGCCGGGAGCAACACGCGTCGCGGTGCCCGCGTGATTGACCGTGCCCCCATTCGAGCCCGTCACCGTGCCCGAACGCGAGCATGAAGCGCCAGCACAGTTAGTCGACGCCGATTGGCCGACCGTGTTGCCGTTCGAGCCCGTGATCGACCCGGACGACGAATACTGCCCCGGTGCGTTCTTCGTCACGTCGCCCGACGTGGTCGCCGTTTTGCCGTCCGGTCCGGTCAGCGTGCCGGTATGCGAGCACGTGCCGCCGGCGCAGTTGGTGTCGCCTGCGTGCTGCACGGAGTTGCCGTAGCGTCCCGTCGCCGTGCCCGAGTTCGAAAACTGACCCGGCGCGTTGCGCGTCACGGTGCCGGTGTTGGTGGCGAGACCGCCATAAGGGCCGACGACGCCGCCCGCATGCGAACAGCTGCCGCCGCCGCACGAGTCGTAGCGCGCGCCGTTGTAGGTGCCACGCGAGGTGTAGGCGGTGCCGTGCTGCGACCACGCGAAAGCCGACGCGCTGCCGAGGCCGAGCGCGGCGACGGTTGCGGTCAGCACGAGTTTGCGCAACGCGCCGCGTGCTATTGAAGTGGCCGTGAGCGACGCAGATGAGACAGCGGCGGCCGGGACGACGAACGAATGGGTTCTCATGGCATGTCCTTCCAGGTTTCGGGCCACTTCTGTTACTGCAGCGTGGCGATGAACGGACTATAGAAGGACGCGCCGGGTTAATCAGCAACGAAGATATGTCGCTTTATGTCACCACGAGAGAAGCCCGCCGGACAAGGGTTTGCGGGCAACTCGAACGCACCGTGACATATCACGACATAGATTGTTGCAGGCTGCGGGGCGAGAGGACTCGCACTGGAGCGCGCGCCGCCGCCTGCTTGCGTACCGCGTATTGACGCGCCTTACTGCGCAGCTTGTTGCGGCGTCACCTGCACGGCCGCAGCCGAAACGAATACCGCGTGTATCGTATCGCCGACCTTGATGTCCTTCAGATTGACATCCGGACCGACTTCGAGCGTTTGCGTCTGGTATGCGCCGCGCAGCGTGACGAGACGCTTCTTCTGATTGATCTTCTGCACGGTGGCGAGCACTTCGATCTGACGCGCCGATTCAAAACCACCCGAGGCCGGCGCATACACCTGCGTATCGACACGCTCGCGAATGCCCTTCTCCTTGCCGGTGACCTTGTCGGCCTTCACGAGCAGCGCGTTCTTGTAGAGCACATCCACCCGATCACCCACCTTGAGCTGATCGAAACCGGCTACTTGCTGGCCCACCAGCACGACCACCGCGTTGCCGCCCGGACCCTTGAGCGTGACCGTGCGGCTGCCCGGATCGATGCCGACGATCTGCGCCTTCATGTGCACCGGCTCGACGGCGCTGACGATGCCTTGCGCAGCGCTGGCCATCGCATCTTGCGCCCACGCCGGCTGAGCCGCCGCGACCGCCGCTACCATCAACGTTGCTGCAATCGTCGCTACTTTCATTTACGCTCTCCTTGAAAAATCTGTTCGATCTGGCGCGACGGCGATCCGTGATCCCGGAATGCCGATTTACAACGCCATGAATACGCGCCTCGCAGGAGGACACTTATTAGAACGGCAGGCGCAATGATTGTACATGTCTTACAAGAAGCTTCAATTCCTTAAATTGTTATTTTCCATTCATCGTGCAACGATGAAAAGTGCCGCAGTGCGGCATTTCCACAGGGTTTTATCCATTTGCAATAATATTGCGGCTTTCCTGAAAAAGGCATCTGGCGACATGCTAGAAATGCAGCCAGCATTCAAAAACGTATTGCATGGCCGTTGAATCAGCAATTTAAGTCTCGTTTAGTCGGATTGCAATTGAAGAGCGTCTTTAGCAGGAATTAAGCATAAATTCGTTAAGCCCGCGAATCCCTGCGCCGCACAAAATAAAACAGCCCCGTCGCATGAGCGAAGGGGCTGTTCAATGATGCCGCGCGACGGGTTCAACAACGCCGTGCGCGTGTCTGCGTAACAAACCACGCACGCCCTAAACCATCACACACGTTCAATAGCGATCGCGATGCCCTGGCCGACGCCGATACACATCGTGCACAGCGCAAACCGACCCTGCGTGCGATGCAGCTGATACATCGCGGTCGTCACCAGACGCGCGCCGCTCATGCCGAGCGGGTGGCCGAGCGCGATCGCGCCGCCGTTCGGGTTCACGCGTGCGTCGTCGTCGGCAACACCGAGCGTGCGTAGCACGGCAATACCTTGCGAGGCGAATGCTTCGTTCAACTCGATGACGTCGAACTGGTCGATGGTCATGTTCAGGCGCGCCAGCAGTTTTTGCGTGGCGGGCGCCGGGCCGATGCCCATTACGCGCGGCGCGACGCCGGCCGTGGCGATACCCAGCACGCGTGCGCGCGGCGTGAGGCCGAAGCGCTTCGCGGTTGCCTCGTTGGCGAGCAACAGCGCCGCCGCGCCGTCGTTCACGCCGGATGCGTTGCCCGCCGTCACCGTGCCGTCCGGGCGCACCACGCCCTTCAGTTTGGCGAGCGCCTCGAGGCTGGTTTCGCGCGGATGCTCGTCTTGCGACACCGTGATCGGATCACCCTTCTTCTGCGCGATCGTCACGCCGACGATTTCCTGCGCGAGCGTGCCGTCGCGTTGCGCGCGCGCGGCTTTCTGCTGGCTGCGCAGCGCGAAGGCATCCTGGTCGGCGCGGCTGATGTCGTGATCGGTCGCGACGTTTTCGCCGGTCTCCGGCATCGAATCGACGCCGTACATCTGCTTCATCAACGGATTGACGAAACGCCAGCCGATCGTCGTGTCGTAGATATCGGCCTGGCGCGAAAATGCGCTGGCCGCCTTGCCCATCACGAACGGCGCGCGACTCATGCTTTCGACGCCGCCCGCCACCATCAACGCGGCCTCGCCCGACTTGATCGCGCGCGCGGCGATGCCGACCGCGTCCATGCCCGAACCGCACAGGCGGTTCACCGTCGAGCCCGGCACGTCTTGCGGCAAACCGGCCAGCAACAGCGACATGCGCGCGACATTGCGGTTATCTTCACCGGCCTGATTCGCGCAGCCGTAGATCACGTCGTCGATCGCGTTCCAGTCGACGCCCTTGTTGCGTTCCATCAGCGCCTTGAGCGGCACGGCGCCCAGATCGTCGGCGCGAACCGACGACAGCGAACCCGCATAGCGGCCGATGGGGGTGCGAATCGCGTCGCACAGGAATGCTTCGGTCATGTGATGTCTCCAGTTGATATGCTGCGTGCGCCGCGCCGTTACCGGGTATGCACGGCGGCGCCGGCGGAATGCGGCGACGTATCGGCCCGGCGAACGCAACGGAAATCGGCTGCAGTGCAGCCGTGACGTCGGATCAGCTTGGCGCACGATGGTGGACGATGCGTTTGAGGTTACGCCAAATGTTCTTTATACGAACACACGGTCATATATCGAACAACTAGCCACGATGATAGGCGTGTGGCTGAAAGCATGTCAAGCGCAGTCAGGCCCGCACCAGGGAATACGTGCGGGCCGGGGCTGCTGCGACAACATAGCGCTAAAGGATTGGACGATTGACGCGCTCGCGCCGGCGAAGTGCGCTGAAGGCCGCCGGCACGAGGCTTTTCGGAGTGTTTTTTTCGGAGTGTTTCAGCGAATCTGAATCTGTTCGTCCGCGATATAGCTGCGGATCACGTCGGCGAAACTGCGCTCGCCGGTGAGGCCGAGACGTTCGGCGCGCGACGTATCCCACCGTCCCGGCCAACTGCCCACGATCTTTTCCACGCGCGCGTCGCGCTCCCACACGATCCGATTGGCGGTCTCCTCGCCCGCGACTTCGCGCAACGCCGCAACCATCTCGTCGACGCTCACCGAGATCCCCGGCAGATTCAGCACGCGCTGGTTGCCGAGCAGATCGGCATCAAGTTCAAGCCCGGCGATCAGGCTCTCGATCGCCTTGCGCGGCGACAGCAGCCACAAGCGCGTCGAGCCCGTCACCGGACACAACGCCGCCTCGCCGTTCAACGGCTCGCGGATAATGCCGCTCGCAAACGACGACGCCGCCGCATTCGGCTTGCCCGGCCGCACGCTGATGGTGGGCAATCGCACCACGCGGCCGTCGACGAAATCACGCCGCGCATAATCGTTGAGCAACAGTTCCGCGATCGCCTTCTGCGCGCCATACGACGATTGCGGATTCAACGCGGTTTCGTCCCGCACGACGTCGGGCAACTCGCCGCCATACACCGCCACCGAACTCGTGAAGAGCACGCGCGGTTTGTGTCCGCGTTGCCGGCAGGTTTCGAGCAGCAAGCGCGACGCATCCAGATTGATGCGCATGCCGAGATCGAAATCCGCTTCGGCCTGACCGCTCACGATCGCGGCCAGATGAAAGATCGCCGAGGTCTGGTCGTCGATCACGCGCTCGAGCACACTGCGCTCGGCGATGTCGCCCACTTCCGTGCGCACGCGGCTGTCGCCGGAATCGCTTGCGCGCACTACGTCGATCAGCACGAGTTCGGTGATCGTTTGCGGCTTGCCGTGCGCGTCCTTCAACGAACCGCGTGCCAGCAGTTCACGTGCAAGACGCTGGCCGAGAAAACCCGCGCCGCCGGTAATCAGTACTTTCATGATGTTTTTCGTCTCTCTTAACGAGCGTTGTGCAGATACGGCTTGAGCCAACCGAGGCCTGCGGAGGTGCCGGCACGCGGCCGGTATTCGCAACCGACGTAGCCGTCATAGCCGAGCGAGTCGATCAGATCGAACAGGTACGGGTAGTTCAATTCGCCGATGTCGGGCTCATGCCGCTCCGGCACGCCCGCGATCTGAATGTGGCCGATGCCCGCCATATCGCGTTTGAGTTTCACCGCGAGATCGCCTTCGACGATCTGGCAGTGATAGCAGTCGAACTGCACCTTGAGATTCGGCGCGCCCACTTCCGCGCAAATCGCCTGCGCGTCGTCCTGACGGTTCAGGAAGAAGCCCGGTATATCGCGCGTGTTGATCGGCTCGATCACGACCATGATGCCGTCGGCTTGCGCGGCCTTCGCGGCATATGCGAGATTCTTCAGATACACGTCGCGATGCCGGGCGCGCGATTCGTCCGCGCCGATCAAGCCGGCCATCACATGCAGATTGCGATTGCCGATCACGCGCGTGTAGTCGAGCGCGGTATCGACGCTGCGGCGAAACTCGTCCTCGCGGCCCGGCAGCGAGGCAATGCCGCGCTCGCCCGCGGCCCAGTCGCCGGGCGGCGCATTGAAGAGGGCCTGAGTCAGACCGTTCGCCTCGAGCCGCGCCTTCAGTTCCCCGGCGCGGAAATCATAGGGAAACAGAAACTCGACCGCCTTGAAGCCGTCTCTTGCCGCGGCGGCGAAACGGTCGAGGAAAGCGTGCTCGTTGTACATCATTGTCAGATTGGCGGCGAAGCGAGGCATGGCAGCAACTCCTTTGAAACGGATCGGCGCGCGGCAGCGAAATGACTGGTGCGCCGCGCGCGGGATCCGGTTTAGCGATTGACCAGTCTGGCCGGCGTGAGCCACGTGGCGATCGCACCGATCACCAGCATGCCGGCCAGCACATACATGCCGGTTTGCGTGCTGTGCGTGAGGTCCTTCAGATAGCCGATCATGTAGGGACTCGCAAAACCCGCAAGATTGCCGATCGAATTGATGATCGCGATCCCCGCCGCGGCGGTTGCGCCCGACATGAACGCGGTGGGCAGCGACCAGAACAGCGGCGCGCAGGTCAGCACACCGGCGGCGGCGAGCGAGAGAAACGCAATCGACACCACCGTATTGTCTGCGAACGAAGCCGCCACCGTAAAGCCGATCGCACCGAACAGCGCCGGCACGATCAGATGCCAGCGGCGCTCGCGGCGCTTGTCCGCGCTATGGCCCATCAGGTTCATCACGACGATCGCGCACAGGAACGGAATGGCGCTCAGCAGACCGATATTGAACGCGCCGGTTACGCCCGTGGATTTAACAAGTGTAGGCATCCAGAACGTCAGGCCATACTGCCCGGTGACGAACGCGAAGTAAATCAGCGACATCCACCACGTGCGCGGATCGCGGAACACCGCGCCGAGCGAATGCGACTGGGTTTTCTCTTGCGGTTGCGCGGCGGCGATTTCGTCGGTGAGCAGGCGCTTTTCACGTTCGCTCAGCCACTTCGCGCTAGAAATGCCGTTGTCGAGATACAGGATCGTGGCGATACCGATTGCGAGCGCGGGGAGCGCTTCGATCAGAAACATCCATTGCCAGCCGGCGAAACCGCCGCTGCTATGGAAGCGCTGCATGATCCAGCCGGACAGCGGATTGCCGAAAATGCCCGACACCGGAATCGCCGACATGAACACGGCAATGATCTTCGCGCGCCGATGCGATGGGAACCAGTACGTCAGGTACAGGATCACGCCGGGATAGAAGCCCGCTTCAGCGAGGCCCAGCAGGAAGCGCAAGGTATAGAACTGCATCGGCGTTTTCACGAACACGAACAGCGCCGAGAGCAAACCCCACGTGATCATGATCCGCGCGATCCAGATTCGCGCGCCGATCTTGTGCATCAGAATATTGCTCGGCAATTCGAACAGGAAATAGCCGATAAAGAAGACGCCGGCGCCGAGACCGAACACTGTCTCGCTGAACGCGAGATCCTGCGACATTTGCAGTTTCGCGAAACCGACATTCACGCGGTCCAGATACGCGACCACATAGCACAGCATCAGAAACGGCACGATGCGCCAGAACACTTTCTTATAAGTGCGCTCGACTTCGTCAGCGCCGGGTTGCCCCACGGCCGCTGCAAGCGGGCGGCTGGATGCGGACTGATATGAACTCATGCATTGTCTCCTTCGATGTATTGCCGTGCACACCGCATTGCGGTGTCATCCGGCATTGTTTATGTCAGGTTCTTACCAGCGCGCGCCGAACACGGTGCGCAGTTCTTCGAGCGCTGCTTCCTCCAGCGGCGCGGGCCGCGGATTCGTCATCAGCCACAGGCGCGCGGTCTCTTCGAGTTCTTCTAGCGCATAAGCGGCGTGTGCCACCGAGCGCTCCCACGCCACCGGGCCGAGTCGCTCGAGCAGGACCGCGCGAACGGTATCGGCTAGCGCGGCGATCTGTTCGGCCACTTGCGGGTCGCCTGGGCGTTGGTAACGAATCAGGGGGACGTGGCCCACTTTCATCACGTAGTACGGGGTGATGGGCGGCAATACGTCGGTGTCGCACCATACGCCTGCGAGCGTCAACGCGACCAGATGCGTCGAGTGCGTGTGGACGATGCCGCGCGCCTCGCCGTTGCGCGCATAGATGCCGCGATGCAGCGCCAGCGTTTTCGACGGCTTGCCGCCGGACACCGCGTTGCCGTTGAAATCGACCTTGGCGATCTCGGCGGGATCGAGCCGGCCGAGGCAGGCGTCGGTGGGCGTGATCAGCCAGCCGTCGTGAAGACGCGCGCTGATATTGCCGGCGGTGCCCACCGTGTAGCCGCGTTGATAAAGACTCGCGCCGGTCACGCAGATTTCCTCGCGGATTCTGGATTCGTCGCTGACGTGGAGTGCCGGAGTACGGGTCATTGCGCGGCTCCTTCGAGATGACGCAGCGCTTTTTCGAAGAAATCGGTCGTGCCGAAATTGCCGGACTTCAACGCGAGCGCGAGCGGTTCGGCGCCGGTCGTTGCAGTAGCCGGCACGCCTGGATCGATCTGCGCGCCGATGCGCAGCGTGCGTACGTCGAGCGCCTGCACCACCGCGCCCGATGTTTCACCGCCCGCCACCACGAACTTGCGCACACCGCGCTCATGCAAGCCGCGTGCGATCGACGCCAACGTCGTTTCGACCAGATGCCCCGCTTCGTTCACGCCGAGTTCGCGCTGCACCGCCTTGACCTCATCGGGCGTGGCGGTGGCATAGATCAGCACCGGTTGCGCTTTGTCGAAGTGCTCTTGTGCGAACGCCAGCGCCAGTTCGACCACCGGCTCGCCGCGCGCGACCGCCAGCGGATCGATGCGAAACGAGGATCGCGTCTCGCGCCATGCCGCCACTTGCGCGTTGGTCGCTTTGGACGCGCTGCCGGCCAGCACGACCGATAATCCTTCGACGCGCGGCAATTGCGCGGCGTCGGCCTGTTCCGCGAGCAAGCCGGCGCGACGGAAATTCGCGGGCAAACCCAGCGCGACGCCGGAGCCGCCGGTAATCAGCGTGAGGTCGACGCAAGCTTCGCCGAGCACGTACAGATCCGCGTCGGACACCGCGTCCGCAATCGCCATCCGCACGCCGTCGCCACGCAGCGCGTCGAACGCTTCGCGTACCGTCGACACGCCCTGTGCGACGGCGTCGTAACGCACGAGGCCGACCTTCGATCCGGTTTGCCGTTGCAGCACACGCACGAGGTTCGCGTCGCGCATCGGCGTAAGCGGATGGTTTTCCATGCCCGATTCGTTCAACAACGCATCGCCGACGAACAGATGACCGCGATAAATCGTGCGGCCATTTTCGGGGAATGCCGGGCAAGCAATCGTAAAGGCCGTGGTTCCCGCGTCGGCGGACAACGCGTCGAGCAGCGCATCCGTCACCGGACCGATATTGCCCGCGTCGGTTGAATCGAACGTCGAGCAGTATTTGAAGAAGAACTGCCGGCACCCCTGCGCGCGCAACCAGTCGAGCGCGGCGAGCGATTGCGCGACCGCGTCGGCGGCGGGGATCGTGCGCGATTTCAGCGCGACCACCAGCGCGTCGGCTTCGACGGCTTCATTCGACTCGGGCACGCCGATGGTCTGCACCGTGCGCATGCCGCCGCGCACCAGCATGTTGGCGAGATCGGTGGCGCCGGTGAAATCGTCGGCGATGCAGCCGAGCAGCGCGCGTTTGGACGGAGACGTCATGGCCGGCTCCCGTGCTTACTTCGCCGCCGGCATGTCGATGCCGGGGAAAATCTTGATCACCGCGGAGTCGTCCTCGCCGCCGTGACCGGCAGTCGACGCCATCATGAACATCTGATGCGCTGCCGCCGACAGCGGCAGCGGGAATTTCGAACGGCGCGCGGTATCGAGCACGAGACCGAGATCCTTCACGAAAATATCGACCGCCGACAGCGGCGTGTAATCACCCTTCAGAATGTGCGGCACGCGGTTCTCGAACATCCACGAATTGCCCGCGCTGTGCGTGATGACCTCGTACAGCGCATCGGGATCGACGCCTTCACGCAAACCGAGCGCCATGGCCTCGGCGGCCACCGCGATATGCACGCCGGCCAGCAACTGATTGATGATCTTCACTTTCGAGCCGGCGCCATGCGCCGAACCGAGGCGGTACACCTTGCCGGCCATCGCGGCCAGCACGTCCTCGCACGCCGCATAGGCAGCGTCGGGACCGGACGTCATCATCGTCATCTCGCCTGACGCGGCGCGCGCCGAGCCGCCTGAGACCGGCGCGTCGAGCATCTGCAAACCGGCCGCCTCGATGCGCTTGCCGAGCTCGATCGCGAAGTCCGGCGCGACCGTCGCGCTCGCGATCACCACGGCGCCTCGCTTCATCGCCGCGACCGCGCCCTGCTCGCCGTACAGCACCGCCTCGGTTTGCGCGGCATTGACGACGAGCGTGACGACCACCTCGCATTGCGCGCCGAGTTCGGCGGGCGTCGCACAGCCCACGCCGCCTTCCGCGACGAACGCCTGCAGGATCTCGCTGCGCAGATCGCATGCGTGAACCCGAAAACCCGCGCGCAGCAACGAGCGTGCGACACCCAGGCCCATTGCACCAAGACCGATGACACCGACATTTCTGGACATGCTTGACCTCTAAAATTCGTTAACCGCTGATGCGCCCGCAGCGCTTAAACCGGCTCAGTTCAGCACTCAGTTCAGCAAATCCCCGCTTCAGCGAGGCGCCGCGCCGCGTTGTACATGTGCGTGCGCGCCGCATTGCGCGCCGCCATCGGATCGCCGGCGCGGATCGCGGCGGCGATCGCCGCGTGCTCTTCGCGCACCTGACGCGAAAAGTCCTCGCGCAATGCTTCGTTACGCCGCGTCACGACCGTGCCGGCTTCGAGGTACTGATTCAGGAACGTGAGGGTTTTGAGGAAGTACGGATTGCCCGTTGCGGCAGCGATCGCACGATGGAACGCCACGTCTTCGGCGACACCCTCCTCGCCCTCGGCCACCGCCTGGTCGATTTTCGCGAGCGCGGCGTCGATCGACATCATGTCGGCATCGCTGCGGCGCATCGCGGCCTCGGAGGCGACTTCCGCCTCGATCGCCCGCCGCAGCGCGAGGATTTGCACCACCGAACCGGGCTCGACGGCTTCCGCGTAGTCGATGCGCAGCGGCCGGATCGCGCCGTGCGCGGCGATGAACACGCCGCTGCCCTGGCGCGGTTCGACCACGCCTTCATTCTTCAGCCGCGAAATTGCCTCGCGAATGACCGTGCGGCTCACGCCGAACTGCTGCGCCAGCACGGCCTCGGTCGGCAGCTTGCCGCCGCGCGCGAACGTGCCCTTGTCGATCTGCTTGAGGAGTTGCTGGGCGACGGTGTCGCTCAACGCCTGCGCAGGAATCTTGTCGAACATCGATGCCTCGATTTGTCATGTCGTCGGGTCATCATACAAATTTTGGGTGGAGTGTGCATCCATGCAAACCCTGAGTTTTTTGAAGGAAAAGCGTGCAAAGTTGGCGAAACAGAAGGCTTAGGCTATCGTCACGCCTTTGCGCAGCATCACTGCCGGCTGAATCCGCGCGATGATCGCGCGCATTTCCTCGCACGTACTTTCAAGGCCCATGAGCAAAGCCCTGCCGCCGTCTTCCGCCGTTCCCGCCAGCGCCGAACCGGCCCCGGAGAAGCCGGGCGACTCGTATGTGCAGTCGTTCGCGCGCGGCCTCGCGGTGATCCGCGCGTTCGACGCCACGCGCCCCGAACAGACGCTCACCGACGTCGCCGCCGCGACCGGCCTCACACGGGCGGGTGCACGCCGCATTCTGTTGACGCTGCAAACGCTCGGTTACGTGGAAGCCGAAGGGCGCCTGTTCCGTCTCACGCCGAAGATTCTCGATCTCGGCTTCGCGTATCTGACCTCGATGCCGTTCTGGAATCTCGCCGAACCGGTGATGGAAGAACTGTCGGCGCAGGTCCACGAAAGCTGCTCGGCGGCCGTGCTCGATCGCACGGAGATCGTCTACGTGCTGCGCGTGCCGACTCACAAGATCATGACCATCAACCTGTCGATCGGCAGCCGCTTGCCGGCGTATTGCACGTCGATGGGCCGCGTGCTGCTGTCCGCGCTCGACGACGAAACGCTCGACGCGACGCTCGGCTCGACGCCGCTCTACGCGCACACGCCGCGCACGGTCACTGATAAAGAAGAGTTGAAGAAGCTGATCGCGCAGGTGCGCCGCCAGGGGTGGGCGATCGTCGACCAGGAGTTGGAAGGCGGTTTGATTTCGCTGTCCGCGCCGATTCGCAACCGCCAGGGGCGCGTGATCGCAGCGATGAATATCAGCGGCAATGCGCAGCGCAATTCGGCCAGGCAGATGGTGAAGGCGTTTCTGGAACCGCTGCAGCAGGCCGCGCAAACCGTCTCGGAGATGGTGGCGCGGCGCGGGTGACAGCGATCGGGCACGCTTCCCATGCGACGCGCGCCCGATCGCTCGTCGAGCAGCTCATCGACCCAAAAACCGCTCCACCAGCCGCGCCCAGAACGCCGCGCCGACCGGCAGATTGCGGTCGTTGAAGTCGTAATGCGGGTTGTGCACCATGCAGCCGTCCTCGCCCGCGCCGTTGCCGATGCGCAGGAACGTGCCCGGCCGCTTCTGCAGCATGAAGGCGAAATCCTCGCTGCCCATCAGCATGTCGGTCTGCGCGATCACCTTGTCGTCGCCGACCAGTTCGCGCGCCACTTCCACCGCGAAATCCGTTTCGGCATCGGAATTGATCACCACCGGATAGCCTTCGATGTACTCCACCACAGCCTTGCCGCCATAGCTCGCGGCCTGGCTTTCGGCGAGTTCGGTGATGCGCTTTTTCAACAGCGCGCGCATTTCCGGGCTGAACGAACGCACGCTCAGTTCCAGCTTCGCGCTGCTCGAAATCACGTTGTTCGCCGTGCCGGCATGCATCGAGCCGACCGTCACCACGGCCGGCTGCGACGGATCGACGTTACGCGCGACGATCGTCTGCAACGCCATCACGATGCTTGCCGCCACCACCACCGGATCGACCGTCAGATGCGGACGCGCCGCATGGCCGCCGACGCCTTCGATCGTGATGATCGCCTTGTCGCCCGCCGACATGAACGGCCCCTTGCGGAACAGCAGCACGCCCGGCTGTTCGCCCGGATGGTTGTGCACGCCGAACACGGCGTCGCAGGGAAAGCGCTCGAACAGGCCGTCGTTGATCATCTTCAGCGCGCCGCTGTCGATGCCGCTTTCCTCGGCCGGCTGGAAATACAGATGCACGGTGCCCGAGAAATTGCGCGTGGCGGCAAGATGCTGCGCGGCGCCGAGCAGCATTGTCGTATGGCCGTCGTGACCGCACGCGTGCATCTTGCCGTGCGTGCCGCTCGCATACGGCAAGCCGGTTTGCTCGATGATCGGCAGCGCGTCCATATCGGCGCGAATGCCGATGCTGCGCTTGCCGTCGCCCACCTTCAGCGTGCCCACCACGCCGGTCTGGCCGACTCCGCGCGTAACCCGCCAGCCCCATTGTTCGAGCTTGTCGGCCACCAGCGCGCCCGTTTGCACTTCCTCGTATGCCAGTTCCGGGTGATGGTGAATGTGATGGCGAATCTCGCGCAGACTTTCGGCGGCAGGCATCAGGTCGGACACTTCGGTAAAACGCGCGGCTTCGCTCATCTATCGCTCCAGGATTCACGCCGCATCAGGCGGCAAAACGGCTAACAAAATAGGTAACAAATCAGGTAACAAGCAGGCAAGCACTATAGCCACGCCGTTTTGTTCGAGCAAGCGCCGCTCTACTCCACGCAATTCGTCGTCGCGATGCGCGCGGGGCATCCGCTTGCGAACGTCACGCGTCTGCACGAACTGCTCGACGCGGAGTGGATCGTCACCGTGGGCGTCGATCATTTTCCGCATAGCGTGATGATGGCGATGTTCAACGCACACGGCCTGCCGGTGCCGAAGCGGCTCATGCGCGCGCCGTCTTCGTTCGCGGTGACGCTCGGACTGGTGTCGCAAACCGACGTGATCGGCTGCTTCACGCGGCCGCTGGCGGAGATGGTCGCGCCGCTCGGCATACGCGTCGCGCAAATCGAGGAGGCGCTGCCGAATTACGATCTCGGCATCATTTCGCGGCGCGATCTGCTGCCCACGCCCGCCGTGCTGCAATTCGTGTCGTGTTTGCAGGAAGCGACCAGGGAGCGCATGGCGGCGGCCGCGTAGTGCGTCTCTATCGAACGTCGGCTTCCGACTTGAGAAATGCGATCAGCGCATGCCCCGCTTCCTCGAGCACGCCGGAATTGTCGATCGTCGTGCAGCGCACGCCATTGGGCAACGAAAACGGCGCGCGGCGCGCGAGTCTCGCCGCGACCTGTTCCGCGGACTCACGCGCCCGCGCGCCGAGCCGCGCTTCGAGAATATGCGGCGCGGCATCGACGTGCACGACCTCCGCATGCGGATAGCGCGCCAGCGTATGCTGCACGTGCTGCCGCGACCCATTGACGACAACCGTGCAGCCGCGCGCGAGCCACGCGTCGAGTTCGATGCCGATGCCGTAACGCAAGGAGTGGCTCGACCATTCGAGTGCGAACAGACCGAGCACGGAACGCTCCGCGAATTCCTCGACGCTCAGCGCCACATGCTCTTCACCGTTGCCGCTCGGCCGCGTGATGTAGCGATGCGCGAACAGAATCGGCTCGCCCATCAAGTGCTTGCGCGCGAAGCTCAGCAACGAATCCTTGCCCGCGCCGGACGGGCCCATCACATAGAACAAACGACCTGGCATTGTTATTTCACCTCGCGAGTCTGAAACGGCACGCGCTGCCACAACACGAACGGCTCGCCCGGCGCCGGTTCAACGAAGAGCGCGGCCTGGTCGATTGAAAGCGGCCCGAGCACCGGCGTTTGCGCCTGCCACCATGCAACCAGCGTCGCGCGCTCGTCAGCGTCGGCGAGCGAACTGGATAGCGTCATGTGAAAACGAAATTCGTCGAACACATACGGATAACCCCATTCGACCAGCAACGCGCGTTGCCGTTCGCTCAACGGCGCGGCGAGCCGGCGTGCGAGATCGGCGGCGGACGGCCTCGCGCGCAACGCGTCGAGCGTTTGCAATGCGCTGCCGGCGACGGCGCGCAT
Source organism: Paraburkholderia sp. (assembly GCA_035636295.1). GTDB lineage: Bacteria > Pseudomonadota > Gammaproteobacteria > Burkholderiales > Burkholderiaceae > Paraburkholderia. The sequence goes on along the minus strand of DASPZL010000106.1, from coordinate 5,168 downwards.
GCTTGCTTCGCCTTGCGGATCGGCGGGGCGCAGCGCGACGAAATCGCCAAGCGTCGCGGCTTCCACCGGCAACGCGAACGGGCTTTGCGTCTCGGCCCATGCGCGCGTTGCGTCGAGCACGTCCCGTTGCGTAACGCCGTCAGCAAGTCGAAAGGGTGCGACGAACGTGCCGTGCCAACCGTATCGACGCGGCGCTTCTGTCAACTCATTCAGCGGACGCGTCAAGCCTTGCGGTTGCGACGGCGCGCATCGCTCACCGCTTTCCGCGTCGCGGGCGAGCCACGCCGAGCCGGCCCGCCACCATGCCGACTCACGCGACGGCGCGTAATACACGGCGAAACGCGCGTCGTCGCTCCATGCCGCGCCGCTCATACGTCGTGCTCCACGAGCAGTTGCACGCGGTCCGCGGCAAAATGCGTGAAGCCGTATTTGACCGGCGTGCCTTGCAGATCCACGTCGACGTTCTCGACCCACAACACCGGCTGCTGCCGGTTGATGTTCAAACGCCGCGCCACCTCCGGCTCGGGCAGCACGCTGCCGATACGGCTCCACTTGCGCAGATAATCGTTCACACCGAATTCAGCCATCGACCTGGTGATGCTGCCGGTACGCTCCAGCACATCCGGCAAGTCGGCAAAACGCGCGGCGGGATACCAGTTGCGCGCGAACGTGAGCGGCACGCCGTCCGATTCATGCAGCGATTCGATCCGGTAGACCGGCGCACCGGCCCGCAGGCTGAGCGCCTTCGCGACATTCGGCTCGGCCTTCACACGTACGGCCGATAACATCTTGCCCGCCGCCGCATGATTCTGCCGACGCAAGTTTTCTGTAAACCGCGTGCGGCGGCCAATCGTATAGTCGATGGCGCCCGGTTGCACGAAGGTGCCACGCCCCTGCTCGACGCTGACGAGCCCCAGTGCGGCAAGACCTAGCATTGCACGGCGCACGGTATGCCGGTTGACGTCGAAGCGCCTCGCCAGTTCGCCCTCGCTCGGCAAGCGCCCTTCTTCCCCGAAACCGCTGGCCGCGATTTCCGCGGCAAGAATCTGCTCGATCTGCCGCCAGACGGCAACGCCCGCGCCGCGTTCGAGCGTCGTGCCCGGCATCGCGCTGTCGTTCGATGTCATGGTGCTGTCATTCCCTTGAGTTCAAATATTCGCTATGACGTGCATTGTAGTGCGCAAGCCGTGATGGAAATATGAAACGGCGGCCCCGCGCCACAACGTTCGACAAGCACCATTCTAAACGTCTAGACGTTTAGACGAATAGATGGTCAAATGAGCACTCGCTGGATCAACAGGACATTCGATGAGCGCCACTTCCGCCTCGCCTTCCTCCGCCATGCGGCGCGCATGGATGGCCGTGCTGGCCCGCACGCCGCGCGCCGATCTCGAAGCCGCATTCGAGCGCGCGTTGCAAGGCGCCGCCGTTCCCTCTTACGACTGGCTGCGGCCACCGGAAATCGGCCTCGCGATGGTGCGCGGCCGCGTCGGCGGCAGCGGCGATCCGTTCAATCTCGGTGAAGCCACGGTCACGCGCGCCACCTTGCGCTTGCGCGTTTCGGGCGATGCTGCGCCGGCCGTCGGCGTTGCGTGTCATCTGGGCCGCGACCGCCGCCGCGCCGAACTGGCTGCGCTGGCGGATGCGCTGCTGCAAACGCCCGAGCATCACGCGGCATTGCATCGGCAATTGATCGAGCCGTTCGCGGCGCGACAGGCTGCCCAACGCGCCGAGCGGCGTCAGGACGCCGCGGCCACGCGCGTCGAATTCTTCACGATGGTCCGGGGCGAATGATGGAAAACTCGCAGATTGCATTGTCAACGTTGACGCCAGGTTTCGCGGATCCCGTCCACGATACCCAAGCGGTGTTCCGCACGCTGCTCGACGCGTTGTCGCGGCCTGGCACGGTGGGCGTCGTCGAAAACGTCTTGCCTGAAGTGCGGGCCACGCGCGCCGAGCGCGCCGCATTTGCCGCGCTGCTGGCGTTGTGCGACTACGCCACGCCTGTGTGGCTCGCGCAACCGGATACGGCGCTGGCTTCCGCATTGCGCTTTCATACGGGCGCGCCGCTCGTCGACGAACCCGCGGAAGCCGCATTCGCTTATATCCACGACGCAAGCACGATGCCGGCGCTCGAGCGCTTTGCACTCGGCGCGGCGGAATCGCCCGAGCAGTCGGTGACATTGCTGATCCGCGTCGACGCGTTGATGGGCGGAACGCCGGTCGTATTGAGCGGCCCCGGCATTCAGCACACCGAGACCATTGCGCCCGTCGGCCTGCCCGAGCATTTCTGGCGCGAACGCGCCGCGCTCGCGCCGCTCTTTCCGTGCGGCGTCGACTGCTATCTCGTCCGCGGTGCCGAGTTGATCGGCCTGCCGCGCACAACTCAAGCGAAGGTGAACTGATGTATGTTGCCGTCAAGGGTGGAGAACGCGCGATCGAAGCGTCGTGGCGTCTGCTCGATAAAGCGCGCCGCGGCGACACGCGCCTCGTCGAACTCAGCGTCGCGCAGATTCGCGAACAATTGCGCCTCGCCGTCGCGCGGGTGATGACCGAAGGCTCGGTCTACGATGAAGAACTCGCCGCGCTCGCCATCAAGCAGGCCGCCGGCGATCTGGTCGAAGCGATCTTCCTGTTGCGTGCATATCGCACCACGCTGCCGCGTTTCGGATATACACAGGCGATCGATACCGAAGCAATGCAGGTGGAGCGCCGCATTTCGGCAACGTTCAAGGACGTCCCCGGCGGCCAGTTGCTGGGCGCGACTTACGATTACACGCAGCGTCTGCTGGATTTCGCGTTGCTTGCCGAAGGCCACGCCGCGGCCGATACGCTTGCAAGCACGGCGCCTTCAATGCAAGCAGCGCCGCCCGAAACCGAAGCGATGCCGCGCGTCGTCACGCTGCTCGACAAGGAAGGCCTGATCGAACAGGAACGCTCCACGCCGGATGCACCGGAGCCCTGCGATCTGACGCGTGAGCCGCTCGCCTTTCCCGCGAGCCGCGCCACGCGCTTGCAGAATCTCGCGCGCGGCGATGAAGGCTTCCTGCTTGCGATGGGTTATGCAACGCAACGCGGTTACGCGAACTCGCATCCGTTTGCGGGCGAGATACGCTTCGGCACGATCGCCGTTGAAATGGAACTCGACGAACTGGGCGAAGCGGTCGAAATCGGCGACATCGACATCACCGAATGCCAGATGATCAATCAGTTTGCCGGGAGCGGCGAGGTGCCGCCCACGTTCACGCAAGGCTACGGTCTCGCGTTCGGCCACTCGGAGCGCAAGGCGATGGCAATGGCGCTGGTGGATCGCGCGCTGCGTGCCGAAGAACTTGGCGAAACGCTCGGCTCGCCGACGCAAGATATCGAATTCATGCTCTCGCATAGCGATAACGTCGAGGCGTCCGGCTTCGTTCAGCATCTGAAATTGCCGCATTACGTCGACTTTCAATCGGAGCTGGAACTCGTGCGACGCCTGCGAGCGCAGCACGGCGCGCACGGTCGTTGTGAAGGCATGGACGAAGTCAACGATCAGGAGCAAGCCGCATGAATGCGCCCGACCTATCCCTCTCAACAGCGTCATACGACGGCGCCGCGCACGGCTACAACTTCGCTTACCTCGACGAACAAACGAAGCGCATGCTGCGCCGCGCGTTGCTCAAGGCGGTGGCCGTGCCCGGCTATCAGGTGCCGTTCGCGTCGCGTGAAATGCCGTTGCCGTTCGGCTGGGGCACCGGCGGCATTCAGGTTACCGCGGCGATCATCGGCAAGAACGACACGCTGAAGGTCATCGATCAGGGCTCCGACGAAACCACCAACGCGGTCAACATCCGCCGGTTCTTCGCCCGCACGACGGGCGTGGCGACCACACGACGCACCACTGAAGCGACGATCATCCAGACACGCCACCGCATTCCCGAAGCGCCGCTCACCGACAAGCAGATTCTCGTGTATCAGGTGCCGATGCCCGAACCGCTGTTTCGGCTTGAACCGCGCGTCGCCGAATGCAAGAAGCTGCATGCGCTCGCCGATTACGGCTTGATCAGCGTGAAGCTGTACGAGGACATCGTGCATCACGGCAGCATCGCCACGACGTACGACTACCCGGTGATCGTCAACAACCGCTATCTGAGTTCGCCCTCGCCGATCCCGAAGTTCGACAACCCGAAGATGCATATGAACCCCGCGCTGCAATTGTTCGGCGCCGGCCGCGAACGGCGCATTCACGCGATTCCGCCCTATACGCCGGTGCGCAGTCTCGACTTCGACGATCACCCGTTCGAAGTGCAGAAGTGGCAGCACGCGTGCGCGCTGTGCGGATCGACGGAAAGTTTCCTCGACGAGATGATCGTCGACGATGCGGGCAAACGCATGTTCGTCTGCTCGGATAGCGATTACTGCCACGAACGCCGCGGCGATCGGGAGTTCGAGCTGCCGTCGCTCGAAGCGCGCGAAGGAGAATCCGCATGACGCCGCTATTAAGCGCCCGCGCGCTGACGAAACAATACGGCGGCCGCAACGGCTGCAGGAACGTCAGCTTCGATCTGTATCCGGGCGAAGTGCTGTGCATCGTCGGCGAATCCGGCTCGGGCAAGACCACGCTGCTGAATACGCTCGCGTTGAAAACCGCAGCCGATGGCGGCTCGCTCCATTACACGGCCACACATGGTGAAAAGCTCGATTTGCTGGCTTTGTCCGAACCGCGCCGGCGTCTGTTGATGCGCACCGAGTGGGGCTTCGTGCAGCAGAATCCACGCGACGGATTGCGCAGCGGCGTCTCCGCCGGCGCGAATATCGGCGAGCCGTTGATGGCCGTCGGCGCCCGCCACTACGGCGATATCCGCTACGCGGCAACGCAGTGGATGGAGCGCGTCGAACTCGATTCCTCGCGCATCGACGAATTCCCCGCGGCGTTTTCCGGCGGCATGCAGCAGCGTTTGCAGATCGCGCGCAATCTCGTCACTGCTCCGCGCCTCGTTTTCATGGACGAACCGACCGCGGGCCTCGACGTGTCGGTGCAGGCACGCCTGCTCGATCTGCTGCGCACGTTGACGTCCACGCTGCATCTGTCGGTGCTGATCGTCACGCACGACATCGGCGTGGCGCGTTTGCTCGCGCATCGTCTGATGGTCATGCAAGGCGGCGAAGTGGTCGAGGCGGGATTGACC
>DASPZL010000105.1:0-11701 GCA_035636295.1 Paraburkholderia sp. | reverse complement strand
GGTGCCCTCGCGCATTCAACCCTGGTGACCAGGCAGTCATCCGCTCCCACTCCGCACTGCGTGCGTCGCGGATGGGTCTGCCAGGGAAACCAGTGGAGAATGCGTTCGCTGCGGGAGCCGTCGGCTTCGCCTCGGCGAGGCGCCGAAAATGGCGGGCGTTTTGGAGTCGCTGGCTGCAGCAGGGAGGTGGCAGGAGTTGGATGAAGCACCGCTTTGCGCCAGAAACGGCTAACGGTCTAGGGGAATATGCTGGACCGCAGGAAGCCGCTAACGGTTTGAGGGAATAACACGGAGCGCAGGAGCGGCTAGCGGTTTGATGAAGTACCGCAACGGCGCGCGCAGCGCCGCCGGAAGTATGACGGCCTTGTCACTTGCGCTGAATGCGCGAGGGCACCGATTCCAGATGCACCACTGCCCCCTCCAAGCCGGGAGACCCGCTTAAGAATTAGCGGTTTGAGCCGCTTTCTTTGCTTACCTTTCTTTGCGGCGGCAAAGAAAGTAAGTGCCGCCCCGCACAGGGGCAACACTAATAAACCAATAAGACAACAAGGAAAGCCCAACACCGCAGGCAAACAGACCTAAAGCGCCGCGTAGGCAAAAAAAACCCCTAATCAGGCAATTCCGCCGCGCCCATCCTCCGGGCAATCACCCGCGATCGCTGCGCCAGATACCCCGATCCCCGGTGCTCATCAAAATACCTGGGCTGCGGCAGCATCACAGCCAACCGAGCCGACTGCGCAGCAGTCAACTTACTAGCCGACGTCTTGTAGTAATAACGCGCGGCCGCCTCGGCCCCATAAACCCCATTCCCCCATTCAACGGAGTTGAGATAGATCTCAAAGATCCGCTCCTTGTCCATCAAGGTCTCGAGCATCCACGTAATGATCAATTCCTGTCCCTTGCGGATATAACTCTTCTCCCGGGACAAAAACAGATTCCGAGCCAGTTGCTGCGTAATCGTCGAACCGCCGCGAACAATCTTGCCCTTGGCCTTGTTCCGTTCCCACGCCTGCAAAATAGCGTCCGTCTCATAACCATTGTTGCTGACGAAATTCGCGTCTTCCGAAGCGATGATCGCGCGCTTCAGATTGCGCGAAATCTGGTCGTACGGCACCCACGTATGTTGCATCGAAAGATCCGGCCGATCTTGCGACAACCGCCACGCGTCCGATCGCATGAAAGCCGTCGAGCGCGGATTGACGTAATTCCACACCGCGATCTGCGCGAAGTAAAACGCCTGCGTCACGAACCACGCAATCGCCAGCACGGCGCCCAGATAAAACATCCATCGCACCGGGCCTGGCCGGCTCGCGCGCCGCGTTGCTGTCATCGTGGTCTCAGTCCTCGTGTCGGTGAATGCCGCAAGGTGAAGCGCCGCTCTACGCGTGCGACGGCGCCGTCAACAGCGCACGCAATTCGGCCAGCACCGGCGCGCCGTCGGGCCGCACGCCGCGCCACACGTAAAACGATTCGGCAGCTTGCTCGACCAGCATGCCAAGACCGTCGGCGCCGCGCGCGCCAAGTTTCCGCGCGTGTTCCATGAACACCGTCGGATGCGCGCCGTACATCATGTCGTAGGCGAGCGTGCCGCTGCCGAACGCGCGGTCGTCGCATTCGGGCAACGACGCGTCCAGGCTGCCCGCGGTCGCGTTGACGATCACGTCGTATGGGGCCGCTTCGATTACCCGCGCGCTGCCGCCGCTCAAACGACAGGCGGCGTCGCGCGCGGCTTGCGCGAACTGATCGACCAACGCCTCGGCCCTCTCCGCCGTGCGATTGACGATCGTCAGCGCGTGCGGCGCGCGGTCCAGCATCGGCAGCACCACGCCACGCGCTGCGCCGCCCGCGCCCAACAACAGGATGCGCGCGCCCTTCAACGGCACGCCGAGATTCACCTCGATGTCGCGCACCAGTCCGAAGCCGTCCGTGTTGTCGCCGTAGATGCCGCTCGAATCGACGCGCAAGGTGTTCACCGCCCCCGCCGCCGCCGCGCGCGGCGACAACGTATCGGCAAACGCATGCGCGTCGAGCTTGAACGGCACGGTCACGTTCAGGCCGCGTCCGCCCGCGTCAATAAATGCGCGCACATATGGCACGAAAGCATCCACCGGCGCGAGCAAGTGGCCGTATTCGATCGGCTCGCCGGTCTGCGCGGCAAACCGGCCATGAATGAACGGCGATTTGCTGTGACCCACCGGATTGCCGACCACTGCATAACGGTCACGCGATTCGTTGGCGTTCATCGTCCCGGCTCCGCTACGTGCTGCTGATCGGCTGCCGCGTCGCTCGCGCCGTCGCCGTTTTCGGCGTCGCCCTGCGTGGCCGCGCCGCCGTCGAGGTCGGCTTCGGCTTGCGCCTCGGCTTCGCCTTCGGCGCTTTCATCGGCGGCGTCGATGATTTCTTCTTCGCTTTCGTCCGCTTCCCCGGCCTCGCCGCCGCTCGTCACGGTCGGCGCGTCGAGCACATGCAGCAGACGCACGGACGCTTCGACGGTCAGCTCGTCGAGCGACATCACTTCCATCTGCAAGCGCGTGCCGCGTGCGTGCACGCCGAGGCCCGGCACGTGCAGCAGCAGCGGAATTTCTTCGAGGCGCACGAGATCGCCCTTCACGACCGACGCCACCACCTGCTTTTTGTTCTCCTGCTTCAGCCAGCGCAGACACCAGAAGTACTCCATGCGGCGCTGGTGATCGGCATACGCGGTGTAGGTGTCGTCGAAACCTTGCACGACGGCGAACAGATCGGCGTCTTTCGGCTTGAACGGCGCGGCCAGCTTCGCGGTCACGCCGTGCTGCACGCAGGCGAGCAACTGCCACTGATTCACCAGGTCGACGTAGCGGCGCAGCGGCGACGTGCTCCACGCGTATTGCGTGACACCGAGGCCCTCGTGCGGGGCGGCCGTGGTCTGCATGCGGGTGCGCTTCGGGCCGGTCGGCGCGCCGAACGCGCGCTGCGATCGATAGATACCCGGCACGCCGTGGTCGTGCAGGAACGCGCCCCACGACGAGTTGGCGAGAATCGCCAGTTCCGCGACGATCGTGTCGAGCGGCGAACCGCGCCGGCGCGGCGTGATCGTGATGTGCTCGCCTTCCACATAGAAGTTGAAGTCGGTATTGCGCTGCACTTCGCGGCGCAGGCCATAACCGGCGCGCGCGGTCTGGCGCTTCTCGAACAGCGCCTGCGCGAACGGCCACAGCACGGCGATGTCTTCCTTGTGCGGATAGTCGCCGGTGCCGGCGGCAAGCGCCTCTTCGGTGACGAGTTCGTCGAGCGTGTTGTGGCGCAGATTGCTCTTCACGAACACACGCTCGGCGCGCGTTTCGCTCGCAACGATCTCCTGCGTCTCGCGATTGACGATCACATACAGCGAAAGCGCCGGCCGCAAGCCGCCTTCGGCCAGCGTAAACGCTTCGACGACGCTGTCGGGCAGCATCGTGATCTTGTCGCCCGGCATGTAGACGGTGGACAAACGTGTGCGCGCGATCGCATCGACGTCGTCACCCCGCTGAATGCCGAGCGCCGGCGCGGCGATGTGCACGCCGATCCGCACGCGGCCGTCGGCCAGATGCTCGACGGAGAACGCGTCGTCGATTTCAGTGGTCGTGATGTCGTCGATCGAGAAGGCCTGCACGTCCGCTTCCGGCAAATCCTCCGGCAACGCGCCGACGGCGACCGGCGGGAAACCGGTACCGTGCGGGAAAAACTCGGAGAGGAATTTCGCCTCGTGCAGCGCGCGGGCCGACGCAATGCCGCCGCATTCAAGCATCAGACGCGCCTGCGAAATGCCGCGCGCCGCCGCAGCGCCTTCGAGCGCCTTGTATTCGATCGTGTTCCTGTCGGGTCGCGTGAGCAACGCCAGCGCGTTGCTGCCGGTAAACGCTTCCGGCAGACGGCCCGCCTTCAGTTCCTCCTCGTAGCCCGCCTGCACGAGCGCCTGCTGACGCTTGCGCTCGAGGCCGGCGAGCGCCATCTTCAGTTGCTCCTCGGGCGCGCGCTGATACATGCCGCGGCCCTTGCGGCGGAAATACACGGGCGCACCGTGCATGCGCAGCACCAGCGCCGCGCGTTCGATCGGGCCGAAGCTTTCGCCGAAATACTCCGCGCCGAGCGTGGCGAACGGAAATTCGTCGTCGGGCGCGCATTCCCACAGGAAGTCCAGATCGATGTCCTGCGCGGCCGCGTCGGCCTGCTGCATCAACTCGGCGGCGCTCGGCTTGTCGAACTCGATCAACACGTCTTTCGCGCGCACCTTGGCGCGCCGGCCACCCGGCAACTCGACCTGAAACGCATCGCCCTGGCGCGACAGCACGCTGCCTGCCTTGAAACTGCCCGATTCCTCGAAGAAAACGTTCACTCAATACTCTCGTTCTGACTTGCATCTGCCGGCGCGCCCGATCTGGTTCAGCGATCGGTCGACTGCGTGCGCGGCGCGGCAACGTGTTCGTGGTAGTGGATCCGCGGCGCGATATGCGCGCGCCGGCGGGTTGAATCTGATGATCGGCGGGCTGGCTGCCGGATCGTCCGGACCCTACGCCGCTTCGCGCGGCGCCGGCGGCTCGACATCTTCGACGTCGCAAAAGGCCAGCACGTCGTCGACATATTGCGCAAACTCGCTGATCGCGTGGTCGCTCCCTTCGATCAGCGTAGTGCGTGCGCCGGGATAGTGCGCGAGCATTTCGCGGTAATCGAGCACCTCGTCGCCGGTGGCAGCCAACAAATAATAGCGTTCGGGCCGCGTGATCGACGCCACGCCGAGCGCGCGCAACTCGTCCAGATGATGCGGCTCGACGACGATGCTGCCGCCGCCGTGCCACAACGGCTGCTCGCCGAGATAGGCGCTCAGATCGCGCTGCGGCACGACCGCCGGGTTGAGCAAAACCGCCGGCCAGCCGTGCTTCTCCGCGAGATAGGTCGCGAAATAGCCGCCGAGCGAACTGCCGATCAGCGTGACGTGTTCGGGTTTCGCGGCCGCCACCAGCGATTCGGCGAGCGCGACCGTCTCGAGCGGCGAGACCGGCAGCATCGGGCAGCACCATTCGTCGCCGCGGCCGAGTTCGACGAGACGCGCGGCCAGCACCCGCGCCTTGAACGAATTGGGCGAGGAACGGAAGCCATGCAGATAAAGGATCACGAAACGCCTCGCGCTGAAAGTGCGTCGAGCAGCTTCTGATGCACGCCGCCGAAGCCGCCGTTGCTCATCACCAGAATCTGGTCGCCGGGGCGCGCCGCGTGGACCACCGCTTTGACCAGCGCGTCGAGATTGTCGAAGGCCTGTGCCTTGCCGCCGAGCGGCGCGAGCGCTTCGCCGAGGTTCCAGCCGAGCGCGTCGCGGCCGGCCGGCGCGCCGTAGCCGAACACGAGGTCGGCGTCGGCGAGACTGGCGGGCAATTGTGCTTTCATCACGCCGAGCTTCATCGTGTTCGAGCGCGGCTCCAGCACCGCGAGAATCCGCGTGTTGTCGCGGCCGACGCGCGCGCGCAAGCCGGCCACCGTGGTGTCGATCGCGGTGGGGTGATGCGCGAAGTCGTCGTAGACGGTCACGCCGTCGACGCCGCCGCGCACTTCCATGCGGCGCTTCACGTTTCGGAAGCTCGCCAGCGATTTCGCGGCTTGCGCCGGCGGCACGCCGACATGGCGCGCGGCGGCGATCGCGGCAAGCGCATTCATGCGGTTGTGCTCGCCCTGCACCTGCCACTCGACCACGCCGACGCGCTCGCTGTTGTGATACACGGCGAAACGCTCGTCGACCGGCACGCCGTCTTCCGCGGGCAGGGTTTCCCAGCCGCCCTGCACGCCGAAACGCTCGACCTCGCTCCAGCAGCCGCGCGTCAGCACCCGCTCGAGCGCGTCCTCGCGACCGTTCGTCACGACGCGGCCAATGCCCGGCACCGTGCGGATCAGGTGATGAAACTGCGTTTCGATCGCCGCCAGATCCGGGAAGATGTCGGCATGATCGAACTCAAGGTTGTTCAGGATCGCGGTTTTCGGCCGGTAGTGGACGAATTTGGACCGCTTGTCGAAGAACGCGGTGTCGTACTCGTCGGCTTCGATCACGAAAAAGCTCGAATCGGTCAGCCGCGCCGAGACGCCGAAATTCAGCGGCACGCCGCCGATCAGGAAACCGGGATTGAGGCCCGCGTCTTCGAGCAGCCAGGTCAGCATCGAGCTGGTGGTGGTCTTGCCGTGCGTGCCGGCCACCGCCAGCACCCACTTGCCGTTCAGCACGTGCTCGCCGAGCCACTGCGGACCGGACACATACGGCAGGCCGCGGTCGAGAATCGCTTCCATTAGCGGGTTGCCGCGTGAGACCACATTGCCGATCACGAACAGGTCGGCGTTCAGGCCGTTCAATTGCTCCGCGTCGTAACCTTCGATCAGACGAATGCCTTGCGCCTCGAGTTGCGTGCTCATCGGCGGATAGACGCCGGCGTCGCAGCCCGTCACGGTGTGACCCGCGCCGCGCGCGAGAACCGCGAGGCCGCCCATGAACGTGCCGCAGATGCCGAGGATGTGGATGTGCATAAGCCTGTCGTGCCGCGCGGGCGTTTTTTGCGAGGGATGGAGTGCAGCGAAGCGGCCGAAACGGCCGTCCGCAAAGGACGCTATTGTAACCGACCGCTTCCCTTCGCCCTATGAACGCGCACCCGCGCCGCACGCGCCAAATGCCGGCGGCAGCTGCCGGCAAAGGCCTATATCAATCTCTAGTATGATTGAGAGATGGTCCGCAAATTACATTTCGATCCGCGGCGCGTGCGCGAGGAAATCGCCATCGCGGCTGCCCGGCTGATCGCCGAAGACGGTCTCGACTACGCAACGGCCAAGCGTAAAGCGGCGCGCCAGGTAGTGGGCGAGAACCGTGTTGCCGGCGAATGGCTGCCGGATAACGACCAGATTGAAGAAGAAATCCGTGAATACCAGTCGCTCTTCCAGGGCGACAGCCAGCCGGCCCTGCTGCGGCGGCTGCGCCATATCGCGGTCGACTGGATGGAGCGGCTTGCGCCGTTCAATCCTTATCTGACTGGCGCCGTTCTCGGCGGCACGGCCGGCGAGCATTCGGATATTCACCTTCAAGTGTTCTGCGACAACCCGAAAGAAGTCGCGATCTACTTTCTGAACGCCAACATTCAGTACGACGTTTCGGAAACCCGGCATTTCGCCGGACGCGGCTACGTCGAGACACTGAGCTTCATGTGGCGCCCGCCGGACGAAGGGCGCGCCGCGGAACCGGTCGGCGTCCACGTCGCGCTGTACGAAACGGACGACTTGCGCGGCGCCGTGCGTGCCGATGCGCGCGGCCGCACGGCCCGCGCCAATCTGCAAGCGGTCCAGACACTGCTCCAGAGCAGCGACATCACTTCCTGAACAGTTAGACAGACTCAACATGAACATGAGACGGATCCTGGCCGGCGCGCTAATAGCTATCGTGGCCGCGGGCGGCGGCGTGCTCGCCAATCATTGGCTGAACGGTAACGATGCCGAGTTCGCGCATGCCGCGCAGCCGGCGTCCGGTGAAAGCGCGGTCAGTCAGTTGTGGAGCGCGCCCGTGACCGATGTGAACGGCAAGCCGCAATCGCTAACTTTGCTCAAAGGCCATCCAATCGTCGTCAATTTCTGGGCGTCGTGGTGTGGGCCGTGTGTGGAGGAAATGCCCGCTCTCTCGCAACTTCAGCACGAATATGCGAGGAAAGGTATCCAGTTCGTCGGACTTGGCGTGGATTCGGACAAAAACGTCCAGGCATTTCTGCAGAAGGTGCATGTGGCTTACCCCGTCTACGTGACGGGGTTCGGCGGCGCCGATCTTGCGCGCGCCTTTGGCAATACGGCGGGAGGCTTGCCTTTCACCGTCGTTATCGACGCGAAAGGTAATGTGCGCTCGACAAAATTAGGACAAATCGACCCGCAAGCGCTGAAACAGACCCTCGACACGCTTTAAATCTTACATTCGTTTGACGTTTGAATAATCGCCGAAGGCACGCATTTCGGTGAAAATCACCTATCTTTAACGGAAGATGGTCGGCTCACGCCGTGATCCGGCGCCGCAGCAGTCGCCGCGTACGTCAGCGAAACTAGACAAGTTTCTCTAATCAGCGCTAAAGTGCGCCCAATTCCACGGAAAAAGAAGCGACCATGACGCGACTGCTGGTGCTGCACGGACCTAACCTCAACCTTCTCGGCACCCGGGAACCGGAGGTCTACGGTCGCGTGACCTTGCCGCAGATCGATCAGGCGCTGGCGGACCGCGCAGCGGACGCAGCCGTCGAACTGGCCTCGTTCCAGAGCAATCACGAAGGCGCGCTGGTCGACCGCATCCAATCCGCCCGGACCGAACAAACCGATTTCATTCTGATCAATCCCGCCGCGTACACGCATACCAGCGTGGCCATTCGGGACGCACTGGCGGGGGTCGGCATCCCGTTCGTCGAGATTCATCTGTCGAACGTACATCGCCGCGAACCATTCCGGCATCACTCGTATTTCTCCGACCAGGCCGAGGGCGTGATTTGCGGCCTCGGCTGGAAGGGATATCTGTACGCGCTCGAATTCGCGCTCGACCGGCTCGCGGCCGGCTCGTCGCGCGGCTGATTCCAAACACGTCTAATTTGCGCCGGCTACGTATGCGCCGGCACTTCACGCATTGAAAGGGGCTCCTGATGGATCTACGTAAACTGAAAACTCTGATCGACCTCGTCTCGGAGTCCGGTATTTCCGAACTCGAAGTGACCGAGGGCGAAGGCAAGGTGCGCATCGTCAAGAATGCGCCGCCGGTTTACGTGCAGCCGTCCGCCTCGTACGCACCGCAATACGCGCAGCCGGCGCCGGCCATCAGCGGCGAAGCGCCCGCGGCCGCTCCGGCCATCCCGGCCGCCGCCGCGCCGCAAGGCCACGTGGTGACTTCGCCGATGGTGGGCACCTTCTACCGCGCGCCGTCGCCGGGCGCCGATCCGTTCGTCCAGGTGGGCGACACGGTCAAGGAAGGCCAGACGATCTGCATCATCGAAGCGATGAAGCTGCTCAACGAAATCGAGTCGGACAAGTCCGGCGTGGTCAAGGAAATCCTCGTCGAAAACGGCCAGGCGGTCGAATACGGCCAACCGCTGTTCGTGGTCGGCTAACGCGGCACGCACTGCGCTCGCCGCCCGCGCGCCCGCTATTCGAGGCGCGCGACCGATCCTCTGAGGCAGCCTGTGTCGTGATCGACCGGGCGCCCATTGATGAGTCGAAAACCCGCTATGTTTGAAAAAATCCTCATTGCCAATCGTGGCGAGATCGCGCTTCGTATCCAGCGCGCCTGCCGCGAGCTCGGCGTCAAGACGGTCGTCGTCTATTCGGAAGCCGACAAGGAAGCCAAGTACGTGAAGCTCGCGGACGAGGCGGTCTGTATCGGCCCGGCGCCTTCGAATCTCAGTTACCTGAACATGCCGGCGCTGATCAGCGCGGCCGAAGTCACCGACGCCGAAGCGATTCACCCCGGCTACGGCTTCCTGTCGGAAAACGCCGACTTCGCCGAGCGCGTCGAGCAGTCCGGCTTCACCTTCATCGGCCCGCGCCCGGAAACCATCCGCATGATGGGCGACAAGGTCACGGCGAAGCAGACCATGATCAAGACCGGCGTGCCTTGCGTGCCGGGTTCCGAAGGCGCGTTGCCGGACGATCCGAAAGAAATCGTGAAAATTGCCCGCCAGGTCGGCTATCCGGTCATCATCAAGGCCGCCGGCGGCGGCGGCGGCCGCGGCATGCGCGTGGTCCACACGGAAGCGGCGCTCGTCAATGCGGTCAACATGACGCGCGAGGAAGCCGGCCGTGCGTTCGGCAACCCGCAGGTCTACATGGAGAAATTCCTGGAGAACCCGCGGCACATCGAAATCCAGGTGCTGTCCGATTCGTTCAAGAACGCCGTGTGGCTGGGCGAGCGCGATTGCTCGATGCAGCGCCGCCACCAGAAAGTGATCGAGGAAGCGCCGGCGCCGGGCATCGCGCGGCGCCTGATCGACCGTATCGGCGATCGTTGCGCGGACGCCTGCAAGAAGATGGGCTATCTTGGCGCGGGTACGTTCGAGTTCCTGTATGAAAACGGCGAGTTCTACTTCATTGAAATGAACACGCGCGTGCAGGTCGAACATCCGGTGACCGAGCTGATCACGGGCGTGGACATCGTGCAGGAACAGATTCGTATCGCGGCCGGCGAAAAGCTCGCGTTCCGCCAGCGCGACATCGTGTTCAAGGGTCACGCGATCGAATGCCGGATCAACGCGGAAGATCCGTTCAAGTTCATTCCGTCGCCGGGACGTTTGACGTCGTGGCACATGCCGGGCGGCCCCGGCATTCGCGTCGATTCGCACGCCTACAATGGCTATTTCGTGCCGCCGAACTATGATTCGATGATCGGCAAGCTGATCGCTTACGGCGCCACGCGCGAACAGGCGATCAAGCGGATGCGCATCGCGTTGTCGGAAATGGTGGTGGAAGGCATTCAGACCAACATCCCCTTGCACCGCGAGTTGATGCTGGATGCGAAGTTCGTCGAAGGCGGCACCAGCATCCATTACCTCGAAAACCGCCTGGCCGCGAAGCTGCAGGCCGCGCCGGAAGAAGCGTAACTCATGAGCTACCGGGAACTGATCGCCGAGCTGGCACGCGAGCACGCGGAGGAATTTTCCGACGCGCTGCTCGAGTTGGGCGCGCTGTCCGTATCGGTCGAAGATGCGGACGCCGATACGCCCGACGAACAGCCGCTGTTCGGCGAACCCGGTCTCACACCGGATCGCTCCGCATGGCAGCGTTCGCGCGTGATCGCGTTACTCGCGCCGGAACAGGAGCCGGCGGTGCTGCTCACCGCCGCGGCGAACGAGTTGGGTTTGACTCCGGCGCCCTCGTTCACCGTGCGTGAGGTCGAGGAACAGGATTGGGTGCGGCTCACGCAATCGCAATTCGATCCGATTCCGATCGGCGAGCGCATCTGGGTCGTGCCGTCGTGGCACGACGCGCCGGACCCCGAGGCACTCGTGCTGGAACTCGATCCGGGCCTCGCCTTCGGCACGGGCAGCCATCCCACCACGCGTCTGTGCATGGAGTGGCTGGAGCAGTCGGTCAAGCCGGAGCAGTCCGTGCTCGACTACGGCTGCGGCTCGGGCATTCTCGCAATTCTCGCAAAGAAGTGCGGCGCCGATCCGGTATACGGCATCGACATCGATCCGCAAGCCGTCGAATCGGCACGTCACAACAGCGAACGCAACCGCGCGGACGTCACCTACGGCCTGCCTGACGAATGCCCCACCGGGGAGTTCGATATCGTGGTCGCCAATATCCTCTCGAATCCGCTCAAGCTGATGGCCTCGATGCTCTCGTCGAAGGTCAAACCGGGCGGCCGGATCGCGCTGTCGGGCATCCTCGCGCGGCAAGCGGACGAAGTGGCGCAGGTCTACGCGCGATGGATCGACATCGGCGTATGGCGCGAGCACGAAGGCTGGGTATGCCTGACGGGAACGCGCCGCGAAAGCCATTAGAATAAGGCGTATTGTCCAACCAACGGCCTTCCCGGCTTATCGGCCCAATATGCTCCTGGCAACGCGCTGCCCCTTCTGCGAAACCGTTTTCCGCCTGCAACCGGCGCAGCTTGCGCTGCGCCGCGGCCTCGTGCGTTGCGGGCATTGCAATGAAGTCTTCGACGCGTCCAGCAGCCTGTTCGACATCACAGAAGGCA
>DASPZL010000104.1:0-4917 GCA_035636295.1 Paraburkholderia sp. | reverse complement strand
ATGCGTGCGAATCTGCACTTCGAACGCGCGGCCATCGTCGCCGATCACCACCGTATGCAGCGACTTGTAGCCGTTAGGCTTGGGCCGCGAGATATAGTCGTCGAACTCTTTCGGCACCGGTTGCCACAGGTTGTGCACGATGCCGAGCACGGTGTAGCAATCCTTGATGTCCGGCACGATCACGCGAAACGCACGCACGTCGTACAGTTCGGCGAAGTCCAGCTCCTTGCCGCGCATCTTGCGCCAGATGCTGTAGATGTGCTTCGGCCGGCCGCTGACCTCGGCGCGAATTTGCGCGGCGGCCAATTCCTGCTGCAGCCGTTCGATGGCCTGCGCAACATAGCTCTCGCGCTCCACGCGTTTTTCATCGAGCAGCCTCGCGATGCGCTTGTAAGTCTCGGGCTCTTCGAAGCGGAACGCGAGATCCTCAAGTTCCCACTTCAGTTGCCAGATGCCCAGACGGTTGGCGAGCGGCGCATAAATATCGAGCGTCTCGCGCGCCACATCCGGCGACGGCGCGAGCTTCGCCGCGGCGTAGTGACGCAGCGATTGCAAGCGCGAAGCAAGCCGGATCAGCACCACGCGAATGTCCTGCGCGAACGCAAGCAGCATCTTGCGCAGCGCCTCGACCTGCGCACGGCGTGCGGCCTGCGCGTCGCGCCCGGCTTCGGGCATCGTATTCTGCGAGGCACGCAAGCTGACCGAACCGAGGCGCAGCAACTTGCGCACGTTGCTGACCAGTTGCGCGACCTCGTCGCCGAACTTGTCGGCAATCACGCGCTCCGGGTCTTGCAGATGCGGCGTCAACGCAAACAAGGCCGCGGCCAGCACCGCCGGCGGGTCGACGTTGAGCGTGAGCATGATCGACGCCGTACCCGCCGCGTGATCCGCCAGCAGTTCGCCCGATGAGAACCGCACCTCGCCCGCGTGCTCGCGCACGAACGCCACCGCTTCGTCGAAAGAAGGGAGGGGGGTCGGCGTGCTCGTAACGATTTCGGTAGTCATGGTGCGGCGGCCCACCGGGCCAGGCGGATCAACGGAATTTCAACAACGACAACTGGTTCAGCCTTAGCCGCGCTGAGCCGCGATCACCACGACTTCGACGAGACACTTCGGGTTCGCGAGTGCGGCTTCGACAGTTGCGCGCGGCGGCGTGGCGCCTTGTGCGACCCACTCGTCCCACATGGCGTTCATGCCGGCGAAGTGCGCCATGTCCGAAATGAAGATCTGCACCGACAGCAGATGCGACTTATCGCTGTTCGCTTCAGCCAGCAAACGGTCGATGTGGCCGAGCACCTCGCGCGTCTGGCCCGTGATGTCCTGATCCGTGTCTTCGGCGATCTGGCCGGCCAGGTACACCGTGCCGTTGTGCACGGCGATTTCCGAGAGGCGCTTGCCGACGTGGTGACGAATGACTGCCATGAAGAATCCTGAGGTTGGTTGAAAATTGATCGAGGATGCGTTCCGCGTTGCGCCCGATCGTGGAAACCGCGATGAACGCCGCGCGGAACTGCATATTATGACGCGACGGCGAGCGGATCGATAAAGAACCGCCTGGCGATATCGATCTGATCGGCCGACAGAAACGCCGGCGCATGCCCGACGCCGGCAATCTCCACGCTCGATACGGCGCGTCCGGTCTCGACCATCTTCGCGACCGTTTCGCGCGACAGCAGATCCGAGTGCTCGCCCCGCACCACCAGCACCGGCCCCTGGAACGCGGCCAGCGAATGCCATAGCGCGGCCTCGCCGAGCTTCGTCGCCTCTTCGGTGGTCGCGGCAAACGGTTGCGCAATACGCGGGTCGTAGCGGAATTCCCAGCCGCCGTTCTGCTCGTGCAGCAACGGCGTATTGATTTCGCGCCACTCGTCCGGCGTGAGCGGGCCAAAAGTTTGCGCGAGCAAACCCGCGTAATCGATGCCTTGCTGCAGCGTTTCGAAACGCACGGGCTTGCCGACGTAATCGCCGATGCGCTGCACGGCCACCGGCTCCAGATGCGGACCGACGTCGTTGAGCAGCAGCTTGCGGATCGGCGTGTCGGGCAACCCGGCCAGCGCAAGCCCGATCAGGCCGCCCATCGACGTGCCGAACCAGTCGGCCGTTTCGACGTTCAGGCGCGCGATCAGCGTAACCATGTCGGCGACGTATTGCGGCACGCCATAGAAGTTGGGGTTGGCAAGCCACGATGACAAGCCTCGCCCCGCTACATCGGGACATACGACGCGGTAAGTGCCGGCGAATTCCGCTGCGACGCGGTCGAAATCGCGCCCTGAACGCGTCAATCCATGCACGCACAACAGCACGCGCGGATTGGCCGGGTCGCCCCACTCGGTGTAGGCGATGCGGTGCAAGCCGCCAGGACTCGCGCACTGCACATAACGTTGGCGCGGCGCGAGCCGCCCGGCGGTGGAAGCGGACGTTGCGGTCATCGGGGTTCCTTGCAAAAACGCTGCGGATCTGGCCTCGGCAGACGGGCGATCAATCGGCGTCCACTCTGCAAACGATTGTAAACCGCTTTGCCCCGCGGCAAGGATCGGCCAAACGGCCTAAGACAACCCAAGACGCTTCAAGACAAACACCCGTCACGCACAACAAAGCGGGCGAGACTCACGCCTCGCCCGCTCCTTTTCTACTGCGCTACCGCCGCGCGCCGGTCACGTCACGTCACGTCAACCGGGCGGCGGCCCGACAAGCCATTCAGCTCACCGCGCTCACATCGAGCGGCGCGCCCGTCTTCGCCTTGATTTCCTCGACGGTGACACCCGGCGCCAGTTCGGTCAGCTTCAGGCCGTCTTCCGTCACTTCGATCACGCCAAGATCGGTGATGATCTGATCGACCACACCGACGCCCGTCAGCGGCAACGTGCATTCCTCGAGGATCTTGTGCTGGTCGCCCTTGGCGACGTGCTCCATCAGCACCACCACGCGCTTCACGCCCGCGACCAGATCCATCGCGCCGCCCATGCCCTTGATCATCTTGCCCGGGATCATCCAGTTCGCCAGATCGCCCTTCTTGCTGATCTGCATCGCGCCGAGAATCGCCAGGTTGATGTGGCCGCCGCGAATCATCGCGAACGAATCCGCCGACGAGAAAATCGACGAACCCGGCAGCGTGGTCACCGTCTGCTTGCCGGCGTTGATCAGGTCGGCGTCCACTTCCTCCTCGGTCGGCGACGGGCCGATGCCGAGCAAGCCGTTCTCCGACTGCAGCCACACCTCGATGCCCGGCGGCACGTGGTTCGCCACCAGCGTCGGCAAGCCGATGCCGAGGTTCACATAAAAGCCGTCCTGCAATTCCCTCGCCGCGCGCGCGGCCATTTGGTCACGAGTCCATGCCATGATCAATCTCCTTTCGCGCGGACGACGCGTTGTTCGATGCGTTTTTCCGGATGCGCATTCAGCACGATGCGCTGCACGAAGATGCCAGGCGTGTGGATCGCGTCCGGATCGAGCTCGCCCACCTCGACGATTTCCTCGACTTCCGCGACGGTGATCTTGCCGGCCATCGCGCACATCGGGTTGAAGTTGCGCGCGGTGCGGCGGTAGATCAGGTTGCCCGACTTGTCGGCCTTCCACGCCTTGACGAGCGCGACGTCGGCCGTCAGCGAATGTTCGAGCACGTAGTGGTTTTCGCCGAACTGGCGGGTTTCCTTGCCCTCGGCGATCAGCGTGCCGTAGCCGGTGTTCGTGAAGAACGCCGGAATGCCCGAGCCGCCGGCGCGCAGCTTTTCGGCGAGCGTGCCTTGCGGCGTGAATTCGAGCTCGAGTTCGCCGGCCAGGTACTGGCGCTCGAACTCCTTGTTCTCGCCGACATACGACGAAATCATCTTCTTGACCTGGCGCGTTTCGAGCAGCAGACCGAGGCCGAAACCATCGACGCCCGCATTGTTGCTGATGCAGGTAATGCCCTGCACCTTCGAATCGCGCAGCGCGCCGATCAGCGCCTCGGGAATGCCGCACAGCCCGAAGCCGCCGACGGCAAACGTCTGCCCGTCCTTGACGATGTCCTTCAGCGCCTCGGCGGCGCCTGGATAGACCTTGTTCATCAGTATGTCCCTTCCTTTATGGAAATCCGAAACCGGATCGCCGGCCGCCGGATCGTTGCGGCCGGTATGACGTTCTGCGGGCGGAACCCGACACGTCATTCTAGTCATCCCCGGCGGCCTGTGCGCTCAGCTTGAACCTGTCTGGCGCAAACGCCTGCCGCGGACGGCTTCGCCGCGTTGTCATGTGCCCGAAAGAGTACGCTGGGCGCGCCATGCGGCACAATACGCAAAAATACATAAGTACTTGCCGCCAACCCATGCCCGCACTGGATTACCAAACCGCTTTTCACCTCGCCCCGATCGGGCTCGTGCTGTCGCGCGAACGGATTATCGAAGACTGCAATGACGAGCTCGCGTCGATTTTCGGCTGCACGCGCGAGGCGCTGCTCGGCCAGTCGTTTCAGGTGCTGTATCCGTCGGCGGACGAGTTCGAGCGGATCGGCGCGCGGATTCCGCCGATCATGACCGCGCAGGGCAGTTACGCGGACGACCGCATCATGAAGCGGGCCAACGGGGAATTGTTCTGGTGCCACGTGACGGGCCGCGCGCAGCAGCGCGCCGACGCCCACGCGGCGGGCGTCTGGACCTTCGAGGATCTGAGCGCGACGCGGCGCGTGGCGGTCGAACTGACGCCGCGCGAACGCGAAATCGCCGCGCAACTGGTGACGGGGAAAACCAGCAAGCAGATTGGCCGCGTGCTGGATATCAGCCCGCGCACGGTCGACGTCTACCGGGCGCGGCTGATGCGCAAATACGATACGGGGAACGCGACAGAGCTATTGCAGAGGTTGCTCGGGCACTGAGGGCATGCACGTCGAACCTGACGGTCAAGCCGCTTTGACAAGCGCGGCACGCTCGATGGTCGCGCGCA
>DASPZL010000103.1:0-21818 GCA_035636295.1 Paraburkholderia sp. | reverse complement strand
CAACGTGCCGTGGACGCTGCATCACCAGCACGCCGATCACGAGACGCTGAAGCCCGCTTCGCAGTGCACGCCGATTACGTATCCGAAACCGGACGGGAAGCTGACGTTCGATCGTCTGTCGTCGGTGTTCATCTCGAACACCAATCACGAAGAGAACCAGCCGGCGCACCTCACGCTGAAAGATCCGTCGGTGCCGGTGAATGTGAACCTGCGGACTTATGCCGGTCCCGAAGCGCGCTACTGCCCGGCCGCGGTCTATGAATTCGTGAAGAACGACGACGGCGGCGAGCGGCTTGTGATCAATGCGCAGAACTGCGTGCATTGCAAGACGTGCGATATCAAGGACCCGACGCAGAACATCGTCTGGGTCACGCCGGAAGGCGGTGGCGGGCCTAATTATCCGAACATGTGATTCAGGGGCTTTGTTTGCCACGCGCGGTGCATGTTCCTCGGCCGCGTGCAAACCCCCTTCCAAGAACGTGGACATCACCGCGCCGTCAGCAGAAAAACAGAACCTTTGCCACAATGCCCCATCGCGCGAAAGCGCCTGAAATAGCATGTGAGCAGACAATGATCCCCTTCTCGGTCCTGGACCTATCGCCGGTCATAGCAGGCGCGACGCCCGCCGACGCATTCAGGAACACGCTGGACCTCGCACAGCACGCGGAAAACTGGCATTACCACCGCTACTGGCTGGCGGAACATCACAACATGACCGGCATCGCCAGCGCGGCCACTTCGGTGGTGATCGGCTATGTTGCCGGAGGCACCCAAAAAATCCGCGTCGGCTCGGGCGGCGTCATGCTGCCGAACCACGCGCCGCTCGTCATCGCCGAACAGTTCGGCACGCTCGCTTCGCTCTACCCCGGCCGGATCGATCTCGGCCTTGGCCGCGCGCCCGGAACCGATCAGAGCACCGCGCGTGCGCTGCGCCGCGATCTGCAAAATAGCGCCGAGTCTTTCCCGGATGACGTCGTCGAGTTGCAACGCTATTTCGCCGACCCCGTGCCGGGCCAGCGCATTCGCGCGGTGCCCGGCGCCGGGCTGAACGTGCCGCTGTGGCTGCTCGGTTCGTCGCTCTTCAGCGCGCAACTCGCCGCGGCGCTCGGTCTGCCGTTCGCGTTCGCATCGCATTTCGCGCCCGACCATATGCTCACGGCGCTGCGGGTTTATCGCTCGCAATTCCGGCCCTCGGCGGCGCTCGACAAACCGTATGCGATGGTCGGCGTCAATCTGTTCGCCGCCGATACCAACGACGAAGCGCAGCGCCTCTTCACCTCGCTGCAGCAGCAGTTCATCAACCTGCGGCGCGGCACGCCCGGTCAATTGCAGCCGCCGGTCGAACGGCTCGAAGCGTCGGAGATGGAATTGAGCAGCGTCGCGCACTCGCTCGCCTGCACCGTGCTCGGCGATCGCGATGCCGTACGCGAAGGACTGCGCTCGATCATCGATCAAACCGGCGCGGACGAATTGATGCTCACCGCGCAGATCCACGATCACAAGGCGCGGCTGCGGTCGTTTGAAATCGGCGCGCAAGTGCGCGAGGAGTTGAGCGCCGGCAAGTAGAGCGGTGTTGGCAAGCAGAAAGAAGGGTGGCCGACAGCAACAACGACCGCCCTTCTTTTTTGCCGATTGGCGCCGGTGCCTGACACTTAAGCCCAGCCCGAACCTAACGTAACCTCAACGATTCCCCGCCACCGCCGCCAACCCATCCAGCAGCGCCTTGTGAAACGCCTGTGGGTCCTGCATCTGCGGCGCGTGCCCCAAGTCGGCGAATTCGACCAGCGTCGCGTGCGGAATCGCCTTCGCCGCGGCCTTGCCCAGTTCCGGGTAGTGACCGATCTTCGCGCGCACATCGGGCGGCGCGGCGTCCTTGCCGATCGCGGTCGTGTCCTTCTGGCCGATCAGCAAAAGCGTCGGCATGCTCAATTGGCCGAGTTCGTACACCACCGGCTGCGTGTAGATCATGTCGTACAGCAGCGCAGAATTCCACGCGACGATCTGTTTGCCTGGACCGCGATACATGCCCGCCAGCATCTGCACCCACGGTTCATAGTCGGCGCGCCATTGCCCGGCGTAATAGGTCGCCTGCTCGTAGCGGCGAATGCCGTCGGCGGTGGTCTTCAGTTCGCGCTCGTACCACTGGTCCACCGAAAGCGACGGCACGCCCTTGGCCTTCCAGTCCTCCAGACCGATCGGGTTGACCAGCACCAGTTGCCGCGTCTCACGCGGATACATCAGCGCGTAGCGGATGGCGAGCATGCCGCCGGTCGAATGACCGATCACGGTCGCGTCGCTCACGCCGAGCGATTCGAGCAACGCATGCGTATTGCGCGCCAGTTGCTGGAAACTGTACTGATAGTGCTCGGGCTTGCTCGATTTGCAAAAGCCGATCTGATCCGGCGCGATCACGCGATAACCGGCGTCGCTCAGCCGATGGATAGTCGCATCCCACGTCGCCGCGCAGAAGTTCTTGCCGTGCAACAGCACTACCGTGCGGCCGTTCGCCTGCGCCGGCTTCACATCCATGTACGCCATGTGCAACGCCACGCCTTGCGAAGTGAAGTCGTACTGCTCGACCTGCGCAGGGTAATTGAAGCCCTGCAACTCGGGGCCGTAGGCAGGACCGGCATTGTCGGCGGCGGCAATGGCAGCGCCGCTGGCCGGGCTGACGGAACTACTCGTCGTGGAAGCGGAGCCGGTTGAGTCGGTGGAGGCGCTAGCGGGCGAGGCGGCGAAAACAGCCGGCGCCGCAGTCAGCGCGCAGACGCTCAAGAGGGCGACCAGGGAATGACGGCGGAAACTCATCGATAGGTTTCTTGCAAAAAAGACAGCAAAGGGAAACATGCGGCGGAACGCGCAGGCAAACCGGCGCTCGCCCCGTCCGGGAGCGGACGATTCTACGACGCGCCGCGAGACTCTGCTGCCGCGCGCGCCAGGCGCATCGCGGCGCGGGCTGCGGTCTGCCCAGGTTTGGGCCAGGCTGGGCACGCATATTGCGGCCGCCTCACTTCGCACGCTATGTGGCGTGGCGCACGGATGGCCGCCGTGCAACAGTTGATCGTGCGCAAGTCGAGCGAGCACACGGCATCCGCACAATTCACACTATTCGCTCGCTGCAAATCGGGTTAGAAGTAACGCAGGCTCCGCGAAGACGGGGCCGCCTGACGGCGCGAATCATGAGTGGAGAGCAAGCGAAACGACCATCCGGGGCATGCTAATCAGCAACTATCTTGCATGGGACCGGGGTAAGCGCCAAAGCGCTAACTCCGGTCGACAAAGGAGACGGATATGGACACTCCGGCACGGCTGAACGATCTGCAACGCACCACCCTCGCCATCGTCCTCGCGGGCGGACGGGGCACGCGGCTCGGGCCGCTCACCAACAAGCGCGTCAAGCCGGCGGTGCACTTCGGCGGCAAATACCGGATCATCGACTTCGCGCTCTCCAACTGCCTGAACTCCGGCATCCGCCGCATCGCGGTGGTCACGCAGTACAAGGCGCACTCGCTGTTGCGCCACCTGCAGCGCGGCTGGGGCTTCCTGCGCGGCGAATTCGGCGAATTCATCGACCTGTGGCCCGCGCAGCAGCGCGTGGAAGGCGCCCACTGGTATCGCGGCACCGCGGACGCGGTGTTCCAGAACCTCGACATCATCCGCTCGATCCGGCCGAAATACGTGGTGGTGCTGGCGGGTGACCACATCTACAAGATGGACTACACGCGCATGATCGCCGACCACGCGGAAAGCGGCGCGGATTGCACGGTGGGTTGCATCGAGGTGCCGCGCATGGAGGCCGTCGCCTTCGGCGTGATGGCGGTGGATGAACACCGCCGCGTGACCGGCTTCGTCGAGAAGCCCGCCGATCCGCCGGCGATACCCGGCCGCCCGGACACGGCGCTCGCCAGCATGGGCATCTATGTGTTCAGCGCCGATTATCTGTACGCGCTGCTCGAAGAAAACATCTCCACCGTCGACACGGATCACGACTTCGGCAAGGACATCCTGCCGCGCGTCGTCACGCGAGGCATGGCGATCGCGCATCCGTTCAGCATGTCGTGCGTGTCGTCGGACCCGAACGTGGAGCCGTACTGGCGCGACGTCGGCACGATCGACGCCTACTGGGCCGCCAACCTCGACCTCGCGTCCACCATTCCGACGCTCGATCTCTACGACCGCAACTGGCCGATCTGGACGTATCAGGAGCAGTTGCCGCCCGCCAAGTTCGTGCGCGACATGAAAGGCTTGCAAGGCTCGGCGAACAATCTAATCGCCTGCGGCGGCTGCGTGATTTCCGGCTCGCAGATTTCGCGCTCGGTGCTGTCGTCGAATGTCAAAGTGAGTTCGTTCTGTAACATCAACGAGGCAGTCTTGTTGCCGCAGGTCACCGTCGGCGCGAGCTGCCGGCTGCAGAAAGTGGTGATAGACCGCGGCTGCGCCATTCCGGACGGCACGGTGATCGGCGAGGATCCGGCGAGCGACGCCGAACGCTTCTACCGCACCGACGACGGCGTGGTGCTGGTCACGCCGGAGGCGCTGCGGCAGGACGTGAGCTAAGGCTGGCCGGTTAGCCGGTGCCGCCTCGTTTTAACAGCAACTGACAGGAATGAGATCGAGCCTATGACGATTCGCGCCCTGCACGTCGCAAGCGAGCTGTATCCCCTCCTCAAAACGGGCGGTCTCGCCGACGTCGCGGGTGCGTTGCCGCCCGCGCTGATCGAGCGCGGTGCCGATGTGCGGGTGCTGCTGCCCGGCTTTCCGTCGGTGCTCGCCGGTTTGAGCGACTTGCGCCCGGTCGCGCAACTGGGCCGGCGTTTCGACGCGCCGGGGATCACGCTCGAACAGGGCACGCTGGCGTCGAACGGTCTGATCGTCTACGTGATCCGCGCCGGCACGCTGTACGACCGGCCCGGCAATCCCTATCTGAACGACGAGCACGTGCCGTACGGCGACAACGCGCAGCGCTTTGCGCTGCTCGGCTGGGTCGCCGCGCAACTGGCCCAGCAACTCGATCCGGCGTGGTCGCCGCAAATCGTCCACGCGCACGACTGGCATGCGGGGCTCGCGCCCGCCTATCTGAAAGCGGCCGAACGCCAGCATGGCCGCCCGCTCGCGCGCAGCATCTTTACGGTGCATAACCTCGCGTATCAGGGCATTTTCCCGGCGCACCAATTCGGTCAACTGGCGCTGCCGGATGATTTTTTCAGCATGCACGGCGTCGAGTTCTATGGACAGTTGTCGTTCCTCAAGGCGGGCCTCTACTACAGCGACCGCATCACGACCGTCAGTCCGACCTACGCGCGCGAAATCCAGACGCTCGCCCAGGGCGGCGGCCTCGACGCGTTGCTGCGCCATCGCACACACGATCTGAGCGGCATTTTGAACGGCGTCGACTATTCGGTGTGGAATCCCGCCGGCGACGCGCTCATCGAAAATCATTACAGCCCCACGCGCCTTGCCGGCAAACTGGCGTGCAAGGAAGCGCTGCAAAAGCGCTTCGGCCTCGCGCAGAAAAGCGACGCGCTGCTGTTCGGCGTGGTGAGCCGGCTTACCGAGCAGAAAGGTCTGGACCTGCTGCTGGAAGCGGTGCCCGAGATCGTCAAACGCGACGGGCAACTGGTGGTGTTCGGCACCGGCGACCCGGCGCTGGAAAACGGCTTGAAGCGCGTCGCGCAGACGCATCCGGAATCGGTGGCGGTCGAACTCGGCTTTGACGAAACGCTCGCTCATACGATCGTCGCCGGCAGCGACGTGATCGCGGTGCCGTCGCGTTTCGAGCCGTGCGGGCTGACGCAGCTTTACGCGCTGGCTTATGGATCGCTGCCGCTCGTGCACTGCGTGGGCGGGCTGGCGGATACGGTGATGGACGCATCGCTCGAAAATCTCGCCGACGACCTCGCCACCGGCTTCGTCTTCGAGCGCTTCGAGCCGAAGGGCATGGCCGCCGCGATCCGCCGCGCGTTCGCGCTGCATGGCCGGCGCACCGAATGGAAAGCGACGCAGCGGCGCGCGATGCGCCAGGACTTCGGCTGGGGCGCGTCGGCCGAGCGCTATCTGGCGTTGTATCGTGAGTTGGCGTGAGCGTCCGCACGGGCACCACGACGCTGACTGACGGCCTCACCTCCCCTCACCCTCCGCCGCAGGCCCCTACGTTTGATGGTTCAACGCAACAACCTGCGGGCCGGGCCAACTCGCGCACGGCAAACTCATGTATTGTTTCCTGACTACGCAGACCGTGCACTTTTCTTGCATCATCTAAAGCAGTCACGCCGCACGAGGCGTCCGGCCTGGGCCGGTTCGCCATCGCGGCACATCCTTCCCGTTTTCTTTGATCGCGCATGACCGCTTGCGCGGGCCACACCATGACGAAAAACGTTTTGAGCATCCAGTCACATGTCGTTTTCGGGCACGCCGGCAACAGCGCGGCCGTGTTCCCGATGCGCCGGCTCGGCGTCAACGTCTGGCCGCTCAATACCGTGCAGTTCTCGAACCACACGCAATACGGCCACTGGACCGGCAGCGCGATCGAGGGCTCGCAGGTGGAAGAACTGGTCGAAGGCATCGGCGCGATCGGCATGCTGCCGCGCTGCGACGCGGTGCTGTCCGGCTATCTGGGCACGCCCGAGCAGGCGCAGTCGGTGCTGGAAGTCGTCAAGGCCGTTAAGGCCGCCAATCCGCGCGCGTGGTACTTCTGCGATCCGGTGATGGGCGCGGCGAGCGGCTGCAAGGTCGAGCCGGGCATCCAGGAGTTTCTGGTGCGCACCATGCCGGAAATGGCCGACGCAATGGCGCCGAATCACACCGAGTTGCAGCGGCTGGTGGGCCGCGAGATCGAGACGCTGGAAGAAGCCGTGGCGGCTTGCCGCGAACTGATCGCCCGCGGGCCGAAGCTCGTGCTGGTGAAACACCTGCTCGACCGCAACAGTCCCGCCGACCGGTTCAACATGCTGGTCGTCACCGAGCGCGAGGCGTGGATGGGGCAGCGCCCGCTCTATCCGTTCGCGCGGCAGCCGGTGGGCGTAGGCGATCTGACGAGCGCGGTGTTCGTCGCGCGCACGCTGCTGGGCGACTCGATCCGCGCGGCTTTCGAGCACACGCTGGCCGCCGTGAACGCAGTGGTCAAGGCCACCTGGCAGGCCGGTCGCTACGAGCTGGAACTGGTGGCCGCGCAAAACGAAATCGCGCAGCCGCGCGAATGGTTCGACGCCTGGGTCGCGGATACGGCGTAGGCCGCGGCGCATGCCGTCCTATAATGCGTGCCGCGTGGACGAAGCGCCCACCCGCGCACGCAGCATTCTTTCGCGCATTCAGTTCAGCATTCAGCAGACGAGGCATCGATGGACGGTTATATCCGCAGCGAGCGGGAAGAATTTTTTGAGCAGTTGTGCATCAGCGTCGACGCCGACGAGGCGCACGAACAGGAAGCGATCGAGTACTTCGAGAGCCAGTTCGACCAGGCGGATTTCGATCCCGCGCAGTGGCTCGACATCGCGCTCTACTACTCGCCGGCCGTGGCGCGCGGCATCGTCGACATGGTGACGCCCGACGACAAGGCACGCAGCAACATCGCCGAAGTGATCGCCGACAACCTCGACATCTCGTACGGCGAGGACGAATGCCAGCAGTTCGCGGAGACTATCGAATTCGCGCTGAACAACGGCGTGCCGGTGGACCTCGACCTGGTGCTCGACGGCTGCCAGCGCGCGGTCGACGACCTCGACACCTGGGCCGACGAAGAAACCAAGGCGCCGCTGCTGCGTCTGCGTGAAGAGTTGCTGCGTCAGCAAGGCGAGCATTGAGGGCGTTGTTCTAGTCCGCTATTGGTCGCGTTTTCGGCGCATTCGCGGCGTGGTTTCCCGTCGTAGTGCGCCGCAGTGGTTGTGTTGCGTGGCGCGCGCTCGCGTCGAATTCCGCAGTTCTTCGTTCCTCAGCACCCTTGCTCGCGCGGCGATCCTCGCCGTTCTTAAGCATGTGCCGCAATCGGCACCCGCCGCCGACACGCCGCACCGCAGCCCACGCGCCGCCAGCGAACGCGCCGCGCGGTCTATGCCGAAATCCTCATTCAAAGCGCCGCGAACTGCCAAGACGGCCACAAATTGGCTTTCTATATTCGCGCCAGATTGATCGGCTTTCGAACGCCGCGACGCGTATTACACGTAATCCAGCATTGTTCAAAGCGACCGGTCATCCGTAGTCTTTCGATGCGCGCCATGGCGAGCCATGCTCGCGCATCGATCCAGCGTTACCGCCTTGCCGTTTTCACACCCTGAAACTGTCGATGGAAGGAGAGACCATGAGTCTTCGCAACACGCTGAAACCGCTTGCCTTGTTCATTGGCGCCGTCTTCGCGATCGCGCCGCCGGCCAGCTTCGCCGACGACCTGCCGGTGAAGATCGGTTTTGCCGCGCCGCTGACCGGCGCGAACGCCGGCTACGGCAAGGACCTCGAGAACGGCGTACGGCTTGCCATCGAGGAAGCCAATGCGCAGAAGATCAAGATCGGCGACAAGGTGGCGCAATTCCAGATCGTCTCGCAGGACGACCAGGCCGATCCGCGCATCGGCGTGCAGGTTGCGCAGAAGCTGGTCGACTCGGGCGTTTCCGTGGTCGTCGGCCACTTCAATTCGGGCACCACGATTCCGGCCTCGCAGGTCTACGAGCAGGCCGGCATTCCGGTGATCGACCCCGCCGCCACCAATCCGACCATCACCGGGCGCGGCTTCGCGAACACCTTCATGGTGATTTCCACCGATGCGCAAAATGCCGGCAACGCGGGCGTCTATGCCGTGGAAGTGACCAAGGCCAAGCGCATCGCGATCATCGACGACCGCACCGCGTTCGGCCAGGGCGAGGCCGACGAGTTCGAGAAGGCGGTGAAGGCGCACGGCGGCAACATCGTGGCGCGCGAATACACCGACAACCACGCGGTGGACTTCAGCACCCAGCTCACCAAGATCAAGGCGGCCAATGCCGATCTGATTTTCTTCGGCGGCCTGGATACGCAGGCCGCGGGCTTCGCGAGGCGGATGAAGCAACTGGGGATCACCGCGCAACTGGTGGGCGGCGGCGGCGTGGAGGACCCGGAATTCATCAAGCTCGCCGGCGACGCCGCTGAAGGCGTGATGGCCTGGGAATACGGACGGCCGTTGGCCGAGTTGCCGGGCGGCAAGGATTTCTCCGCGAAGTTCAAGAAGCGCTTCGGGGCGGACATCCTGTCTTATGCGCCGTTTGGCTACGACGGCGCATGGGCCGCCATCAAGGCGATGCAGCAGGCCAAATCCAGTTCGCCGGCGGTCTATCGCCCCGTGCTGAAGGCGAGCGATTTCGACGGCATTACCGGCAAGATTTCCTTCGACGGCACCGGCGCGCTGAAAAGCGGCGCGTCCACGCTCTATCAGGTCAAGAACGGGACGTGGGTGCCGATCGTGACCAAGAGCGGGACTTAAGGCAAAAGCAAGGCTAAGGCGCGCTACTTCGCAACCTTGAGCACCAGTTCCGCATCGAGGTCCCGTTCGATTCGCACGAGATCGTCCTTCATATCGGCGAATTCGTTCGCGGAACACATCTGATGTCCGAAGGCGGCACGAAGGTGCCGCCTGACCTGCAACACCCGCGCCGCCGGATCGAAGACGTAACGCGAAGAGAACTCGATAAAGCGGTTTTTCACCGCCGTATCGGCCGGCAAATCCGTCACGCGGACAAAGCCCGGCAGCGTCATTTCCAGAGTCTCGTCGAACTCGCCGCCGATGCACGTCCAAGGCTGCGTCCGGGAAGGCTCGGCGAGCCACGCCTGAAGCTGTGTGCCCATGCCGCCGGACAAACTGGTCAAGGCCGGCACCGCCGTGGTTCCATCCGTCCAGACGAAATGCTCCACTTTTCCTTGCATCGACGTGGCGAACGGTCCGTCTGTGGTCGTCACCTCGCCGGCGCGCAATTGCGCCGTGCCATGCAGACCGGTCTGCAATAGACGGCTCGCGGCAATCTGCTGGGCGCGCTGCCGCGTCGCGCGACGGAACGTATTGCGCTCGAGCTCGGCGGTGTAGCCCGCATCTTCCACGCGGTACGCGTAGTTCGCCGCCCCGCTCTCATCGACGTCGATCTGCAGGCGCGCGGTGCGCTCGCGCAACTGCGTGGCCGGCGTGCGCGACAACACGCCATCGTCCACCAGCAGTACCGGCCGGTCCATCACGCCGGGCGGCAGATAGCCGAAACCCACGCCGCCCGCGGTCGTATCCGCGAACAATGACAGCCCAGGAATCCAGACAATCGCGTGATTGATCGCGCTCGCTCCATAGCCGGGCACGTCCGGCAAACTGTAATACGGCCCGAGATTGAGCAGCACCGCCTCGCTGCGAATGCCGACCGCGGCCAAAAGCGCGCTGTAGAGCGCGACGTGGTCCTTGCAATCGCCATAGCGGTTGCGCAGTATGTCGATCGCCTTGTGCGGAATCGCCGCCGTCTCGCCCAGAAAGAGCGCCACGTAGCGAATGTTCAATCGCATCCAGTCGTACAGCATTTGCGCCTTCGCGCGCGGGTCGGCGGCTCCGGCCGTCAGGCTCTGCGCAAGCTGGACGATCGCGGGGTCGCTCATCGTCGCATCGAGAGCGGGGCCGCGATAGCGCGCGGCGAAACTCGCGAAGTCCGGCACCGTCGACACCATCAGGCGGTCGCCCCAGTTCGCGTAGCCGACCGCGCCCGCCTCGAGCCGCGCATACGGACCGTGCCGGTAGTCGAACTCGTAGCGGGTGCGGCCGTTCGCCGTGACCGGCGGCAGCGCGACATAGCCGCGCGCGTCGGCGTACAGCGGAACATCCGAGGGAAGATCGAAGATCAGGCGCTGCATCTCGACGGGTTCGCGCGTCGGTTCCACCAGGTACGCGAACGTGCCGGCCTGCAACGGTTTCGTGCGCGTCTTGCGAAACACCAGATGCACGCGCGAGCCGGACTCGACGCCGGGAAAGATCACCGTGCGCAACACGCCGTTCTGGAAACTCGGCGCGCCCGCCGAGCGCGGCTCCTGCACGTCGCGGATCGCCTCGGGGCCGACCGGATGCGCGACGCCGTTCGGATCGATCGTTTCGGCGCCCAGCAATTGCACCTGCTCGATGTCCTTGTTGAACCAGACATAGCGTTGCGCGATATCGTCGACGCCGCTCGCCGTGTCGGCGCGCAACACCGTGTCGTCGTGTTCCTCGATGGAGCCGTCGTTCTGGATCGTGAACAGATGAACGTCGCGCTCCATCGTGGCGGGCGCGAGATCGTTGCCGGACAGGCCGGCGGTGCTGTCCTCCGCGAACGCGGTCGCCGGGCACGTGGCGAGTAACGTGGCGAACAGCGCACCGAATAACGCGCCCGGCGTCAATCTCGCGGCCAGCGCGACGAACGCGGCACACCGCGTCATGGGCGGCGCGCCCCGCCCCGCGCGCGCCACGCGCGCGGACTCGAAGCAAACTCCGCGCGAAACGCGTGATTGAAATTCGACAGATCATTGAAGCCGCAATCGAGCGCGATATCGACGACCTTCGCGCTGTCCCCGCGCTCGTCCTCACTCTCGCGAAGACGCAGCGCAGCCGCACGCAAACGCGCCCGTAACAGGTACTGATGCGGCGTCACGCCCGCCACGCGCTGGAACGTGCGCAGGAAGTGGAACTCGCTCAGCCCCGCCGCGACGGCAAGGCTGGTGAGCGTATGCGGCGCGCCGGGCGTCTCGTCGATCAGGCGCACGATCTGCGCGACGCGAGACCAGGCCGTCGCGCTCGCGGGTGGTTCCGAGCACGTCAGCGCACCGGACGCATTGAGTGTCGCGGCAGCCAGTTCAACGGCGAGCTCGTCCCACACCGCTTCGCCGCTACCGCAAGCGCCGGTGCAAGCCCGCGCGATTAGCGGCGACAACGCGCGCAGCGATGGTATGCGCGCGCGTGTGAAGTTGAGCTTGCCGCTCGCCACGCCCGCGTCGGCGGCCAGCCGCTCGAAGTACGCTGGCGCATAGCGAAACGCGATGCAGCGATCACCGGCCCCATGCCGGTGCCCGCATTCGAAACAGTCGCCGGTATTGCCGAGCAGCAGCGCGCCGGGCGTGAGCAATTCGCGGCCTGGCGCCGCCCGGTAGCCGAACGAGCCGGCCACCACCATCGCGATGCACACGCCGCCGTGGCGCTCCTCGAACGGCTGGTCGCGCGGGCCGAAGGTGCAGAGGACATCCGCGACGTCCCACCCCGCGCCTTCGGCCAACGGACGCGCGGTCGTGCCGCCGCGCGCGCCTTCCTGTTCGCGCCGCGCGAGCGCCTGCTGCAAAGTGACGGCAATTTTCCCCAAGATGCACCTCGGCTGAGTCCGTATCGTGGTTTTAGCACATCGGCGGCCGGCGCGGTTTGGCCGGTTCCGGCGATGTCGATCCGACCATCAGCCGAAGGAGCACACATGATGAACACGCGGGAAAACGACCTGGACAATGGCTTTCACGCCGCGTTGAGCGCCCCCGCCCGAGCCGCGGACATCGACGCCGCCGACGACGTCTACGGCTGGCTGATCGGCAGTTGGGACATGGACGTCGTGCACTACCGCGTCGACCTCGGCAGCGCGCGCCGCCGCGGCGAGATTCATTTCGGCTGGGTGCTGGAAGGCCGCGCCGTGCAGTACGTATGGATCATGCCGCCGCGCAGCGAACGTCATGGCGGGCTCACGGCGGGCGACACGATGTACGGCACCACACTGCGAGTCTGGGACGCGGCGCTGCGCGCATGGCGCGTGACTTACATCAATCCGCTGACCGGCCAGCGGGATGAACTAACAGGCCGGCGCATCGGCGGCGATCTGGTGCAGATCGGCACGCATGCCGACGGCACGCCGATTCGATGGAATTTCACCGATATCACGCGCGATTCGTTCCGCTGGACCGGCGTCGCGCTCGCAAAGGACGGCGTGACGTGGATGCTCGAGGCTGAGTTTCATGCACGGCGCAGGGGTTCGCTCATGGCGAAGTAAGCACCGTTTTGCGGCGGCATATCGACATGCCCCCGCCGCCTGCGTCACTCGCTTTCCCCTAGCTGCCCCAGCAAAGCCTGCAGCCTCTCCACATGCCTGAGCAGCAAATGCCGATGCTTTTCGATCTGTTCCAGGCGGCCCGCGAGGTCGGCGTGGATCGGATCGGCGAGATCGGCGGCGGCGATCACGTCCTCCACCTTCGAGCGCATCGACGCCAGTTCCACCGGCGCCTGAATCAGATGCCGCTCGAAGCGCCGCACGTCCTGTATCGCCAGATCGCGGACCTTGCGAAAATACGCCTGACGCCGATGCGCTTCCGCGTCGACAGTCTCCTCCTCGGCGCGTTTGGCGGAGCCCGACTGGCCGAATATCGGCTCGGGCGGCCGCAGCACCGTCTTCTTGCGCACGGGATGCGCCGTGCCGCGAAATCGCGCGAGCGGCCGCTCGTTGTCGATCGCTTCGCGTGCGTCGGCCGGGATGTCGTGCTCGGTGTGCGGCGCGTTCATCCAGCCGTTGGGCAATCCCGTGACCGCTTCGATGCCGCGCACGAACTCCTCGCTGAATTCGCGCTGGCCGGACAGCATCAACTTCAGGTAACTCGCGGAGAAGGTCATCATGCGCGCGAGGCGAGTCGCCGCGCCGACCTCGCGAGTCAACAGCACCAGGTTCGCCCGCCAGACGGGGAGCAGCAATTCGTCGGAATCTTCCATCGCTGGGTCTTCCATTTTTTTTGCCCGATGTAGGATGGCGCGTGCATACCACTCGTACGCGTCATCGTTTTGAAAGGGTAGCCGCTCGAACGTATTGCATGCAATCCCCGCGCACCCGTCGGCCGGTGTGGACGTATGTCCGAATGACACGCCGCGGCGAGTTGCCTTTTCAATTGACACATTCATCCGTTCAGCGTTCCTGCATTCAGCGGACGCTTATGGCATGCTTGCGAGCCGTTGCGGCACGCACCGTGCTGCAGCGATACCCGCCATCACCGATTTAAGGATTTCGTAATGAAGAAGGTCATTCTTTCCCTCGCCGCAACCGTGGCCGCCCTGAGCGTGATCGCTCCCGCTCAAGCCTACGAGCATCATCACCGTGAATGCCACAAGGTGCACATTCACCATCATTGGGAAAAGCGCTGCCATTGATGGTCATGCATCGCCGGCGACGGTGAGCATCGAAAAGCCCCGCTCGCCGCGGGGCTTTTTTTCAGGTTGACCACGCCGACGCGGGGCCGGGACATTCGGCGACGCTCTCTACGTTCTGCGCGAAAACGTCCGCACGCAATCACGGACACATGCTGTTACACCTTTGCGGTGTATGCCGACGCGAAGTTAGCGCTCGCGGGCGTGCGCGAGCGGCATGAGCCGCGTGGAGAAAGGAGGAATAGCGAAGGCGAGCGCGTCGTCACGCTGCCTTGACCCGCTCCAACGCCGTCGTTACGAGTTCTTCCAGCAACGGTTCGACCTTCGCGGCGAGCGTTTCGTCATACGTATACGGCATCCGCTCTTCCATATAGGCGATCTGCGACAGTTCGAGCTGCACCGCATGCACGCCTTGCGAAGGCTGCCCATACTGCCGAGTGATGTAGCCGCCCTTGAAGCGCCCATTGGCAACCGCCGAATACCCGCCATGCCGCTCGACTAAAGCGGCCAATTCCTCGGCCAATCCCGCCACCGCGCTTGCGCCGTTCGACGTGCCGAAATTGAAATCCGGCAAACGTCCCTCGAAGAAACGCGGCACGTGCGAGCGAATCGAGTGGGCTTCCCACAACAGCACCTTGCCGTGCTTTGCCTTCAACGCGGCCAGTTCGCTCTTCAACGCATCGTGATAAGGCTTCCAGTACGCATCGCGCCGGCGCGCGACTTCGGCCTCGGTGGGCAGATGGCCTTCGAGATACAAAGGCTCCTTGTCGAACGTGTCGACGGGCAACAAACCGGTCGTGTCCTGCCCCGGGTACAGGTTCGCGCCATCGGGCGGACGGTTCAGGTCGATCACGTAACGCGCGTACGTTGGCGAAAGAATCGACGCGCCCATGCGCCTCGCGAACGCGTAGAGACGATCGAGGTGCCAGTCGCAATCGTCGGTGCGTTGCGCGACGGGCGTCATCGTCGCGGCGATGTCGGCGGGAATTTGCGTGCCCAGATGCGGGATCGAGATCAGGAACGGCAGGCTTCCCTGATGCAGCGAGAAAACCGGCGAAGTGTTCGAAGCAGTCATGTCAGTCCGGAATCGAATCGATGGGATCGGAAAAGATCGGTTCAGCGAGTCATTCGAGCCGATCGTTGAGCGAGTGGTTCAGGCAACTGAGGAGCAGTTCATCTTGAGCGAGTGGTTCAGGCTCACCGCTTGAGCCGCTCATTTGAGTAACTCGCCTGGAGCAACTCACCTGAGCAGCTCAGCGAGCGCCACGCGATAGCGCGCATAAGCGCCCTCTTCATCGCGATGCCGGCGGTTCTCGACTACCTTGTCACCCCCCGCGTACACGTCGCGAATCGGCGTTTCGCCATGTTCGCAGAATACAACGCCGGAGAGCCAGGCGCTCGGCGCGTGCTCGGCAAGGCTCGAATGATCCGGGTCGAGCACGAGCCAATCCGCCCTACGGCCGGCTTGCAACGCGCCGACCGCGCGGCCCGTCGCCTGCGCGCCGCCTTCGAGCGCGGCGTCGAACAGACGGTCGGCCACGTGGGTAGCCTGCGCCGATGCCAGCACGTTGCGCTGACGGCGCGTCAAACGCTGGCCGTATTCGAGCAAGCGCAATTCCGCCCGCCAGTCGACGCCGATATGGCTATCCGAACCGACACCGATGCGCCCTCGCGCGTCGAGATATTCCTGCGCCGGGAAAATGCCGTCGCCGAGATTGGCTTCGGTGGTCAGGCACAAACCGGCGACCGCGCCGCTCTTCGCGAGCGCAAGCGTTTCGTTCGCATCGACGTGCGTGGCGTGCACGAGGCACCAGCGGCTGCCGACGTCGAAACGATCGAGCAGCCATTGCACCGGACGCGCGCCTTCGGTTTCGAGGCAGGCATCGACTTCGGCGGTTTGCTCGGCGATATGGATGTGGACCGGCGCCGTCGGATCGATGCCGTCGAGCAGCACACGCAACGAATCCGCCGACACGGCGCGCAGCGAGTGCGGCGCCACGCCATAACGCAACGCCGCGCTTTCGGCACGCGCCGCGCGCAACGTGCCGAGCAGATCGAGCAGACTTTCCGGCGTGTTGATGAAGCGCTGCTGATCGTCACGCGGCGCGCGCGAGCCGAAGCCGCTGTACTGATACAGCACCGGCAGCATCGTCATGCCGATGCCGCTCGCCGACGCCGCATCCACCACGCGCTGCGCCAGTTCAGCCTGATTGGCATAGTGGCTGCCTTCGGGCGTGTGATGCACATAGTGAAACTCGCACACCGACGTATAGCCCGCCTTCAGCATCTCGATGTACAGCCACTGCGCGACGCTTGCGAGGCCTTCCGGCGTGATGCGCGCGGCGAAGCGATACATCAGATCGCGCCAGCTCCAGAAGTTATCGGTGGCGCTTGTGCCCGATGCGGCGCGATATTCGGTCAGGCCCGCCATCGCGCGCTGGAACGCGTGCGAATGAAGATTCGGCATGCCAGGCAATACCGGACCGGCGGCTTTCCGCACACCTTCGGGAACAGCCATCGTGTCGGGCGTCACGGATATCAACGTGCCGTTTGCGTCCCACTCCAACAGCACGTTGCGGCGCCAGCCATCCGGCAGGTACGCGTGGTCCGCGAATAGCGATTGTGTCGATTGCTTCGATTGCGTCATTGCTCAGGCCTTAGCTCAATTCACGCCGCGTATAAACGGTCTCGCCCGCGCGCACGACTCTCGCGCACAACGGACGCCCAATCCAGTAAGCCAGCTCGGCCAGCGAGTCGACCGACCACACCGCGAAATCCGCCGCGCGTCCCGCTTCCAGCGCGCCGTGCGTATCCGCTTTGCCGAGCGCGCGCGCCGCATGCGATGTCACGCCTTGCAGCACTTCGGGCACCGTCATACGGAACAGCGTAGTCGCCATGTTCATCATCAGCAGCAGCGACGTGGCGGGTGACGTGCCGGGATTGCTGTCGGTGGAAATCGCGATCGGCACCTCGTAGCGCCGCAGCAAGTCCAGCGGCGGCAATTGCGTCTCACGGATGAAGTAGTACGCGCCGGGCAGCAACACCGCGACGGTGCCCTCCTCTTTCATCGCGGCGACGCCGGCTTCGTCGAGGAATTCGAGGTGATCGGCGGACAGCGCATGATGGCGCGCCGCCAATGCGGTGCCGCCGCCGTTCGACAACTGCTCGGCGTGCATCTTCACCGGCAGCTTGTAGCGCTCGGCAGCGTTGAATACGCGCTCGCTTTGTTGCAGCGAAAAGCCGATGCGTTCGCAGAACACGTCGACCGCGTCGACGAGACCTTCGTCGGCAAGCACGGGCAGCATCGTGTTGCAGACCTCATCGATATACGCGTCGGCGCGGCCAGCGAATTCGGGCGGCAACGCGTGCGCGCCGAGAAACGTCGTATAGACCGTCACCGGATAGCGTTCGCCCAACTGACGCGCGACGCGCAGCATCTTGCGCTCGCTGGCGAGATCGAGGCCGTAGCCGGATTTGATTTCGACCGTCGTCACGCCTTCGGCCAGCAAGGGCGTAAGGCGTGCGGCCGATTGGCGGAACAGCGACGCTTCATCGGCGGCACGCGTGGCGCGCACCGTGGAGACGATACCGCCGCCTTGCCGCGCGATTTCTTCGTAGCTGACGCCCGCGAGGCGCTGCGCGAATTCATCCGCGCGCTGGCCGCCGTACACCAGATGCGTGTGGCAATCGACGAGACCCGGTGTCACCCACGCGCCGTGCAAATCCTCGCGCGGCCATGCGGCGTATTCGGCGGGCAGTTGGGAGGCCGCGCCGAGCCATACGGTCTTGCCGTCTTCAACGGCGATCGCGGCATCGGGCAGCGTGTGTTGCGGATCGCCCTGCGGGCAAAGTTTCAGGTGATGCCAGACGGTTTGCTTCATCGCGTGCTCTTTGCAGCTCGTTGCGTGTCTGTGGTGATTCGCGTGCGCGCGTGGCGAAGTGCCAAGGCGCGCACGCGAATCGTCGTCATCGTTGCGTGTAGCGGAGGCTGATCGCGAGCAATGCGCCCACGCCTTTGACCGCGCAGGGCAGCGCGTTCGGTGTGTCGATGCGCAGCGTGTCGTCTTCTTGCAGCACAAGCGGGGCAGCGCCATCGAGCTTGATCTCAACCGAACCGCTGGCGCAGAACAGCAACGCCACGTCCGCGGATAAAGTGCGTTGCTCGCTTTGCTGCATCTGGCCGCGCCATACCTCGAGTTCGCCCACCGCCTCGCCACGGCGCACCATCAGGTTGAAATCGCGCGTCGCGCCGTCTACGAGGCGCGCGTCGATTTGCGCTTCGCCTGAAAATCTTGCAATGTCGAGCGGCTGCGTCAACGCATGCGTCTTCACGGCATGCGCGTCGGTGCCGTCCGCTTCATCGAGCAACATGCCGGCGCCGGACAACAATACGAGCGTGCGATCGATGCCCGCAAAACGCGAGAACGGCCCGGCTTGCGCGACATCGGCGACGCTCACCCGCCACACGAAATCATCGAGCCCCGCACGTTCGGGACGCCCCGAAGGAAGCTCTCCTGCGGGAAAAAACGCCGCCACTTCGCGCGTAACGCCGCCGCCATTCTTCCACGGCGCCGCCACGAGGTCGGCGCCGCGAATCAGCGTCATGGTTGCCATGCTGCCGGCATCCGCCACGATCAACGGCTCAGCATCGGCAGATTGAGGCCCGCCTCGCGCGCTGTTTCCTGCGCGAGTTCATAGCCCGCATCCGCGTGACGCATCACGCCGGTGGCCGGATCGTTGAACAGCACGCGGCCGAGGCGCTTGTCCGCCTCATCCGTGCCGTCGGCGACGATCACGACGCCCGAGTGCTGGCTAAAGCCCATGCCGACACCGCCGCCGTGATGCAGCGACACCCACGATGCGCCGCCTGCCGTATTCAGCAGTGCGTTGAGCAACGGCCAGTCGCTGACCGCGTCCGAGCCGTCCTTCATCGATTCGGTTTCGCGATTCGGGCTCGCCACGGAACCCGTGTCGAGGTGGTCGCGGCCGATCACGATCGGCGCTTTCAGCTCGCCGTTCCTGACCATCTGATTGAACGCCTGACCTAAGCGATAACGATCCTTCACGCCGACCCAGCAAATCCGCGCAGGCAGACCCTGGAATGCGATACGTTCACGCGCCATGTCGAGCCAGTTGTGCAGATGCGGATCGTCGGGGATCAGTTCCTTGACCTTCGCATCGGTCTTGTAGATGTCCTCCGGATCGCCCGACAGCGCGACCCAGCGGAACGGACCCTTGCCTTCGCAGAACAGCGGCCGGATATATGCCGGCACGAAGCCCGGAAAATCGAACGCGTTTTCGACGCCCATTTCCAGCGCCATCTGGCGGATGTTGTTGCCGTAGTCGAGCGTGGCCGCGCCGCGTTCCTGCAGCGTCAGCATCGCTTGCACCTGCTTGGCCATCGACTGCTTGGCCGGCTTCACGATCGAATCCGGCGCGGTCTTCTGACGCTCGCGCCAATCTTCAACGCTCCAGCCTTGCGGCAGATAGCCGTGAATCGGATCGTGCGCACTGGTCTGGTCGGTCACGCAATCCGGCGTGATGCCGCGCGCGACGCATTCAGCGAACACGTCGGCGGCATTGCCCAGCAGGCCGATCGACACCGGCTTGCCCGCCTGCTTCGCTTCCTCGAGCATGGCGAGCGCTTCGTCGAGCGTCTTTGCTTTTTTGTCGACGTAGCGCGTCTTCAGACGGAAGTCGATGCGCGTCTCGTCGCACTCCACCGCGATCATCGAGAAGCCGGCCATCGTGGCTGCGAGCGGCTGCGCGCCGCCCATGCCGCCGAGACCGCCCGTCAGAATCCAGCGGCCTTTCGGGTCGCCGTTGAAATGCTGGTTCGCCACCGAGAAG
Organism: Paraburkholderia sp.; assembly: GCA_035636295.1. Taxonomy (GTDB): domain Bacteria; phylum Pseudomonadota; class Gammaproteobacteria; order Burkholderiales; family Burkholderiaceae; genus Paraburkholderia. The sequence goes on along the minus strand of DASPZL010000103.1, from coordinate 1,846 downwards.
AACGTCTCGTACGTGCCCTGCACGATGCCCTGGCTGCCGATATAGATCCAACTGCCCGCGGTCATCTGGCCGTACATCATCAAGCCCTTGCGATCGAGTTCGTGGAAGTGTTCCCACGTCGCCCAATGCGGCACCAGGTTCGAGTTCGCCAGCAGCACGCGCGGTGCGTCCGCATGCGTGCGGAACACGCCGACCGGCTTGCCCGATTGAATCAGCAGCGTCTCGTCTTCGTTCAGATCTTTCAGCGAGGCCAGAATCTGATCGAAGCAGTCCCAGTTACGCGCGGCACGTCCAATGCCGCCGTACACGACCAGCGCATGCGGATGCTCGGCGACTTCCGGGTCCAGATTGTTCTGGATCATCCGGTACGCGGCTTCCGCGATCCAGGTCTTGCAGGTCTTTTCCGCGCCGCGCGGTGCGCGGATCGTACGGGTGGGATCGAGACGCGGATCGATGTGCTTGGGGTTGTTCATGGTGGCCCTCGGAATGCTTGAAGATTGTTCAGGAGATGTTCGGAAAAATTGGCGAAATCAGAAATGTCCGGTGAAGCGATAACGGCTGCCGGGATGCCACAGATTGGCGATCGAGGCGACCTGGCTTTGCGACCACGTGCGCCGATGCAGCACGAGGCACGGCTCCAGTTCATCCATGGTCAGCAGCTCGCGCGTATCGGCGTCCGCGGCCAACGCTTCGATGCGGTACTCGACGCGCTGCAACGGCGCCACGCGCACAAGATACTGATTCGGCGTGGTGTTCGTGAAGTCCTGCAACGCGTACTCGGGCGCGACCGCCGGGTTGACCCAGCGCTCTTCGAGCTGCACCGGCTCGTCGTTTTCGAAATGCAGCACGCGCGAATGAAACACCGGGCTGCCCGCGCTCACGCCCATTTCCTCGGCGAGCGCTTCGTCGGCGATACTCGCGCCGATGTGCAGCACCTTTGCCTGATAGCGATGACCGCGCGCGACGATCTCGTCTGAGATGCTGCGGATCGCCACCAGCGTCGATTCGTACTTCGGGCGGGCCACGAAAGTGCCCGAGCCCTGCACGCGCGTGAGCACCTGCTCCGAGGTCAGCTCGCGCAACGCGCGATTCACCGTCATGCGCGCGACGTTGAATTCGCGCGCGAGCTCGTTCTCGGAGGGCACCTGGTCGCCTTCACCCCATTCGCCCGCATGAATGCGCGCGAGGATGAAGTCCTTGATGCCCTGGTAAGCCGGTGCGTTCATTTTTGCCTGGTCCGCGTGCGTGGAAGCTTACTGTTCGGACGCGAACGAGAACGGGCTCAGCTTCGCGATCGCGCCGTCCTGCACGAGACGCGTTACAGCCGCGATGTCCGGCGCGAAGTAGTGATCGATCTCGTAGTGGGCGACGTCCTTGCGCACCGCGTCCATCACTTTCTGCAGGCTCGGGCTGGTCTTGTGCGGCGCGCGCAGATCGACGCCTTGCGCGGCGGCGAGCAATTCGATCGACAGGATGTTCGCGGTGTTTTCAGCGATGTCGCCGAGCTTGCGCGCGGCGAAGGTCGCCATCGACACATGGTCTTCCTGGTTCGCGGAAGTCGGCAGCGAATCGACCGAAGCCGGATGCGCGAGCGTCTTGTTCTCGGACGCGAGCGCGGCGGCCGTCACGTGAGCGATCATGAAGCCCGAATTCACGCCGCCGTCGCGCACGAGGAACGGCGGCAGGCCCGACAGCGTCGCGTCGATCAGCAACGCGATGCGGCGTTCGGCCAGTGCGCCGATTTCAGCGGCGGCGAGCGCGAGGTTGTCCGCGGCGAATGCGACCGGCTCGGCGTGGAAGTTGCCGCCCGACAGCACTTCGCCAGTGTCCGGGAAAATCAGCGGAT
>DASPZL010000102.1:0-18216 GCA_035636295.1 Paraburkholderia sp. | reverse complement strand
CCTGCGTCCCATTGACCAGTATCTCGGGCCGGCATCTTCCGGTTTGCGTTACTTCATGAACACGTTCAAGCTCGGCAAGGACTTTCAGCAACATGTGCTGGAGGAAATCCGCGACGGCCGGCTGGACGACGCGTGCGAAATCATCAACTCGCACTTCAACTTCCTGAGCAAGGGCATGCGCGCGCGCAAGCTGCCTGATGCGACCATCGAGCGGGTCAGGGCGCACACGTCGACGCTGCTCGGCATCGTGCAGCAGGCGAAAAGCGAAGCGCAGACCGGCGTCACGAAGGACACCGTGAATACCGCGCTCGACGACTACTTCGACATCGTCAAGCAGGAAAGCGGCATTGCCACGACCGATGTGAGCCGTTGGCATTCGGCGACCCGCATCGGCGGCAGCATGCGGATGGCGTCGATTGCGACGTGGGGCGGCAGCATGCTGCTGTCGGTGCACAAGTTCGGCACGGCGGGCGGGCTCGGCAAATGGGGTGCGTTGTTCAACACCGTCGGCTTCGGCAGCTCGATCGTCGGCGGTTCGCTCGATATCTCGAGTGCGCGGGCGGGCGGCGTGCCGCACGAGCCGACGTCCAGGATCAAGAAGCTCTCGGAAAAAGTGCTGACGCCGCTCAGCACCAATACGTTCGTGGCCGGTTATCTCACCGATGCGGTGGCGACCGTTCAACACCACGGTTCGCCCATTACCGTCGCCACCGATCTGGCGACCAGCGGTTTCAACCTCGCGCTCGCCCATTATCCGAGTTACGTCGCGCGGGGCGGCGATCACATCTACGTGTTCCGTCCGTCGACTGCCGGGAAGCTGGAAAGCGGCGATATCGTCGGGTATGCGAAATATTCGGCGGACGGCGGCCTGTACTGGCATGAAGCCGACGGCGACGGCGGCTTCATGCCTCGCCAGCGAGTGAGCGCCGAGTCGCTGACCGTGGCCGGATCGAACGGCAAGTTCCTCGATACCGACGCGTACGTCGTCTCACGCAAGGAGCCGGACGATCTGACCGACCGCCTGCTCGAGAAGACGCGCAGCGCCACCCGGCCGACGCGCAGCGCGCGCAGGAAGCCGGTGGAACTGACGGATGTGGACCGCAGCTTGCCGGCGCGCGTCGAATCGCATTCGAAGTACCGGAAGAAACCTGGGATGCTGCTCGCGTTCGGGATCGGCTCGTTGCTGTCGAGCGTGGTCGGCATTGCCGCGCCGCTGTTCCAGAACCAGAGCGCGTCCGTGCCGCCGGATGACAAGAAAAAGAAACCAGGCAGCGGACCGGCCGGGACAACGCCGGTGCCGGCACCAACACCAGCACCTACGCCGACCCCAACGCCGACCCCAACGCCAACGCCAACGCCAAAGGTGCGCGTGGTGACGGTCGAACCTGGCGAGACGCTCTGGGGCATCGCCGCCGCAAGCGGCCAGGCGCTCTCGAAGCTCGAGCCGCCGAATCAGCAGTTCGACTGGGCGCTGCTCGACGGCAATCCGTTCAGCGCGCGCGAGCCGGACGACGGGCGCGATCCCGACCTGATCGTGCCGGGCGACAAGGTGAACGTGCCGCAACCGCAACACTAGCGCGCGATCCGTGCGGTTCATACAGCGGCTGTCCGGTCCCGCATGACGCGGCGGTCGCCGGCCGCGCGCCGTTTCAATCGCCTGTTTCAGCGAAGATCCGTAGTTTTAATTTCATCGCAAAGATGTTCAGATGATGCGTTTCGGGGACGTTTCCCCCGGCGGGTTTGACGCCATTCATCACCGAATCCACTTAATCGAGCCGGTTTTCTTCGTTTGTTCGTACCGCGCTCCGGCCATACCCTCTACGCATCGGGCGACGTGGTCGTCCCGACCTCGGTGTCTTCTTTCATCCCAGGAGCGGAGCGTAACGTCATGGCCAAGCTGCTGTACATCGAATGCTCGCCGCGCAAGCAGCATTCGGCATCCATTGAAGTGTGCAACGCGTTTCTCGACGCGTATCGAGCCGCCCATCCCGGCGACGCGATCGAGACTCTGGACATCTGGGCGCTTACGCTGCCGGAGTTCGACGGCGACGCGCTGGCGGCGAAGTACGCCGGCCTGCGTGGCGATGCATTGACGCCGCAGCAGGCGTCGGCATGGCGGCAAATCGAAGCGCTCGCGGCGCCGTTTCACGAGGCCGACAAGCTGCTGTTCGGCGTACCGCTGTGGAATTTCGGCATACCGTACCGCCTCAAGCATCTGATCGACGTGATCTCGCAGAAAGACGTGTTGTTCACGTTCGACGGCACGGGCTTTAGCGGCAAACTGGCCGGCAAGAAGGCGGCGATTGTTTACGCGCGCGGGTTGGACTACGTGTCGCCGGGGTCTTTCACGCCGGCGCGTGAATACGACCTGCAACGGCCCTACATGGAGATGTGGCTGAAGTTCGTCGGCGTGACGGACGTGCAACCGATCGTGGTGGAGAAAACGCTTTTCGGAGCGGACGGCGAGCCGGACCGCGCCGCGGCGCTCGGTGCCGCGCGCACGTTGGCGCGCGATTTTTGACGCGGCTTGCCGGCTGCTTGCGATCGTGGTCTGCCAGGAAAATTTAGTTCGGATCACCAGGAGTCGGCAGCACCGCGTTACAGATTTCATCGACGGTGGCGGACGCGGCATCGGGCGCGGCGAACACGGTGAATTCCACCTTGGGCAGCGCCGGCAGCCGCGGCTCGCCGGTGAGCGCCCGAAGTCCGCGCCCCAATTGGCCGCGCACGGCCGGCATCACGGCGAACCCGGCCAGCGCCGCGGCGCGCAGACCCGCGCTGCTCGGGCAGACCATCGCGATACGGCAGCCCACACCGGCTTGCGCCAGCGCGGTCAGCGCCGCTTCGCGATAAGGGCAGGGCTCGGGAAAGAGCGCGAGCGGCACCGGCAGCGCGGGGTCGAGCGCGGCGTCTTCGGCGAAAGCCCAGACGAGCGGCTCACGCCACAGCAGGCGCCCGGGGCGCCCGTCGTGGCAGCGGCCACCGATCACCAGATCGAGCTCGCCTTCGTCCATGGTTTGCAGCAGATGCGCGGGAATGCCGACTCTGACGTCGACCGTTACGCCGGTGTGGCTGCTGGCGAAACTCTGCAGCGCCTGCATCAACGGAGCGGTGACGATGTCCTCGGAGAGCCCGATGCGCACCGGACCTTGGGCGGACACGCGGGTCAGTTGCGTCAGCGCGTCCTGATTGAGGGCCAGGATGGCGCGCGCATAACCCATCAGCAATTCGCCGTCGGACGTCAGCGTGACCGAGCGCGTCGTGCGGAAAAGCAGGCTTTTTCCGGCCTGTTCCTCGAGCCGCCGCAGGTGCGCGCTGATCGCGGATTGGGTCAGATGCAAACGGTTCGCCGCGCGCGTGAAGCCGCCCTCCTGAACGACGGTCACGAAGGATCGCAGAAGCACGGTATCAAACATGGTTCACTCGAAAAGCTCCTTGAAGTCCGACGATGTTACTTTCAATTCACGAAGATATGCTGAGATAGTGTGACGAGGGCGGATCGCTTACCGCTTTACTCTCACGTTCACCGGAGCAGTCCAATGCATGGCTTTTCGGTACCGTCGATCGATATGGAGCGCGGCCAGGCCGGCGAGCAGCCCGCCGCGGCCGGAGCAACGCAGCCCGCCGCCGCCCCGCCGGAACTGATCTGGCACACGGATCGCGATCTCGCGGCCGATTCCACCGCAGGCCGCGCGGACGCCGCGCAATCGCATCTGATCCGGGAGCTGGCTTCGGCGGCCACGCCGGCGGAGCGCATGCGGCTTTTCGCGGGTTTGCTGCGCATCATCGGCTTCAATACGGTCGCTTATGTGACGCTGCAGGTCGTCAACGAGCGGGTGGCGCGCGCGTTCATGGTGGAGGGCCTGATACCGGCGCAGTTTCGCGGCAATTACTTTCAGGAGCGCTATTTCGAAGTCGATCCACGCCTCGTGATCGGCCGTGTGCATGCGCCGCCGGTCGTGTGGGACCTGTCGCAACTGAACAAGGCGTGCCGCAGCCGCGGGCGCGATCCGCGCGCGAATCGTTTTCTGCAGGAGATGGACGCCGACGGCATGCGCTCGGGCATCATGCTCGGTCTGCCGGTTCCGTCGACCGATCTGCAGGTGATCGTCAGTTTCACGTCGATGAACCCTAAAAACAAGTGGATCGACAGCAGCATTCTTGCGCAGACGCTTGGGCTCGGTTTATCGCTGCATCAGCTTGCGGCCGGGTATCGGCGCACGATCGCGCGGCAGTCCGTGGCGACGACGGTGTCGGAAAGGCAGCGGGAGATTCTGCTGTGCGTGGCGTCCGGTCTGTCGGACAAGCAGATTGCGTTGCGGCTGCATACGAGCGTGCATAACGTCGACTATCACTTGCGGCTGCTGCGCAAGGCGTATGGGGTCGGCAATCGCTCGGAGCTGGCGTATCTGGCGGGACGTTTGCGGTTGAATTGAATGGCTCGCGTGCCCCTGGCTCTGGATCTAATGCGCGGCAAGCGTCGTCACGCCGAGGCAGCGCGTGCACCAGCGGTTGGGATTATCGGCGCAACGTATCGTGATGGACTGCCGCGCGTCCGCCGCGCGGCACTGCTGCGTGGAGGCGGCTGAGCGCGAGGATGGTTTGTTTTTCCGCACAAGGGTTGCACGTGGAGCGGATGCCGGCTGTTGTGTGGTCGCCGCCTGCGGAGCACGCTGCATGGCAGCAGCGGCCTGGCTCGATTCAGGCGCTCGAGTTGTCGTTTGAACAGTCGGCGCGGTTGGCGCCGAGGTCCGCACCACCGGTATCGGCAACGCCGCCGCATCCGAACCGCGGGCCGCTTGCCGCGCATTCGTATAAGCGCCGGCAATCACACGCGCCACATAGCCGTGCTGATAGCCCGTCGAAAAATTGCCGCTGTAGTAGCAGGAAAACGCGCCGCGCAGCGCGCCTTGTTCGTCGCGTGTCTGTTCCGCCGAGCGTGCAAAGCACTGCGAGAGAATCGCGCCGCTCGCGCGCAGATTGCGGCACGGCTCGAAAATCGTTTCGATGGTTTCGCCGAAGCGCGGCAAATTGCGCACGTTGATCTGCCCAAGCCCGAGACTGAAATCGAAACCGCGTGCGGCAAGCCCATGCGCGGTCGCAACTGCTTCTTCGTAGCTGCGCGGCTGGCGCTGCAAATGCCCGCGGACCACGCCGATCGCGTACGGATTGAAACTCGACTCCACGCGAACCACTGCCGCCAAGGTCTGCGTATCGACGTGCGGTGCACAGGTCCGCGCGAGTTCGGTGAAGCTGACCGACGTTGCGTCGCTCCGCTGGACTTGCTGCGCAGCGGCGGCGAGCGGCAGCGCGGCGGCGAGCGCCATTGCCGCTATCCTCATGAACCCGCGCGCGGCGCTCATCACGATCACGGCCTCAGCGATACGACAGGATCAGCCCGTGAATCAGCACGGACCAGCCGTCGAGTGTGACGAACAGCAGCAGCTTGAACGGCACGGAGATGGTGGTCGGCGCGATCATCTGCATGCCGAGCGCGAGCAGTACATTGGCCACCACCAGGTCGACCACCACGAACACCAGATACAGCACGAAGCCGATCTGGAACGCCTTCATCAACTCGCTCAACGTGAAGCTCGGCACCAGCACCAGCAGGTCGTCCTGTTGCAGATTCTTCGCGCGCGCGGCGGGCCACACACTGGTGGCCGAGCGCACGAAGAAGCTGCGTTCGCGTTCCTGCGTGTGCTGCATCATGAACGTTTTGATCGGCGGCGCGGCGGCGTCGAACAATTGCAGCACCTCCTGCACGTTCATCTGACTGCCTACCGAGAAATTCTGCTGCTTCAGGTTGTCGCCGATATCCATGCCGACCGGCGCCATGATGTACACGGACAGGATCAGCGCGATGCCGTTCAGCACGATATTCGGCGGCACCTGCTGGATGCCGAGCGCGCTGCGCAACAAGCCGAACACGACGACGAGCTTGGTGTAGCTCGTCACCATCAATGCCGCGAATGGGGCGATGCCGAGTGCTGCAAGCAGCGCCACCATCGCTACGGGATTCGGCAGATTACCCATCGTTGCGGCTGTCCGTCGAATGTGTGGGGGTGTGTGCTTGTCCGTGTGCTTGCGTCGGCGTGGCCCCAGGCGCGAGTTCCGCGACCCGCACGCCGAGCTTGTTGCCGACCGCGATCAGATGCCCGTGTCCCACCAGCGTGCCGTTTGCAAGAATGCGGATCACACCCTGGTTCAGCGGCTGATCGAGTTCGAGCACGAAGCCCGGCCGCAGCGCCTTGAGTTGCGCGAGCGTCAGCGTGCGGCGTTCGAGTTCGAAGCTCGTAGTCACTTCGAGAGCGTCGAGCGGCAGTGCGGCGCCGTTGTCGTTGGCGTCGTTGCCGTTTGGCGCGGCGTGTTGATCCGGCGTGGGCGTGGCTGCGGTCACGGCGTTCCCCTGAATCTGTTCGATGGTGATGGTGGCGCCCAGCACGCGCGCGTTCAACGTGATGCCGGGCGTGCCGCGCGTTGTTGCGTGGCAGGTCAGACCCGTGCCGGCCGACTTCCAGCGTTCGATCGCGACGATGTCGCCGTGCTGCAGGCCGGTCAGTTCCTGTTGCGTGAGCCGCGTCGTGCCGATGCAGAACGACAGCGGCACCGTGAGCATGTCGAAATCATGCGGGCCTAGCTTGGGCGGTGGCGGATCGGCCGGGCACGCGAGCGCGAGAAAACGCGCGTCGTCGAATTGCAGCGCGCCATGCGTGCGCCAGTCGCCGCCGCCGTTTTGACCGACTTCACCGGCCTTGCCCACTTTGCTGACCGAGAAACGCAGCTCGGCGATACCGTCTGTTTCACCAGGCGCTTCGCCGTGCTCGGGCGCGAGCAGCACGGCCTCGTGACGGGTCAGCCGCGCGAGCGCGTTGCACACGGGCGCCAGTGCATCGGCGACGAGCGCGCAGCGAATCGCATCGGGCACGGCAGGATCGGCGGCGTCGCCGATCAACTCGCGCTCGGCGAATGGCTCGAGCAGCAGCCAGCCGGATGCCGGGCCGAGTCGAAAGCGGTAGCGGCGCGGGGCGCCTTCGGCGAGCCGCGCATTGAAATCCCAGCGCAACGCATAGGAAGCGCCGCCGGCTTCGAGCGCGAACGGGCGCGGCCATGCATACGCGCGCTGCAATGCGCGCGCGGCTTCCGGTGCAAGCCGCGGCAGCAGCGTGGTGTCGCCGAGCGCGCTGATCGTGGCAGCGTGCGGCGTTTTCACGTGCGGTGCGGCGTTCGGCGGCGCGACATCGCCGCCGAACGTCTGGGCTTCGCGCATCATCGCGGGGGCGTTCATCGCGCGTCGTGCTGGCCGGCCAGATACGCGAGATGCACGCGGTTCTGCGCGCCGTAGCGTTTCTTCAGAAGCCGCAAGTGATAATCGACGTTATGCGTGGACATCTGCAACTGGTCGGCGATCTGCCGGTCGCTCATGCCTTGTGTAAGCGCGGTCAAAATGCGGCGCTGCACCTGCGAAATAGGTTTGTGGCGTGGCGGCGTGTCGTCGAGCGGGGCGGCATGGCTCAACAGATATTCATGCAGCGCCAGACCGAGCGCATACGCCTGGCCGATCACGCGGTCGCCGATCCAGTGTTTCGACAGATTGGCGCAACTGAAATTGATCACGCTTTGATGCGGACTCGAAGGACTCGCGAGCCCGAACGTAATGCCGCTGCGCAAGCCGGCCTCATGCGCGTCGTCGAGCAGATGCCGCAAACGCGGCTCCACGGTCTGCGCGGGATTGCCGTAAGGAGCTTGCGCGAGCGACGTGAGGTCCCACACGAGCGGCCACTCGTAGCGACACGCGAAGGCGATGCGCGGATCCACTTCGATATAACGCTGTGCCACGTAACGGTCGGGCCAGCCGGGCGCGGCGTACTCACGCACATACAGCGCGCGCGTGATCAGATCGCCCACTCGCGCGAGCCGCCAGTAGCACAGCCAGTCGAAGCCGATCGCGCCGAGCATCGTGCTGATCAGCATGCGCCGTTGCGCCGGCGTGCGCGCGCCGCTCAGTTCGTCCGCGACCGCGGAGCGCGCCGCCGGCAACGGCTTGCTGGCGAGGTCGGCGATGCAGCGTTGCCTGCCGTCCAGCATCACGTAGCTATCTTCGGCGCATTCGCTCGATTTCAAGCTCTCCTCCATGTCCGGATGCGTGACCCCAATGTAATGTCGAACGCGGACGCGGAACACTACAACGTTCCGTAGTGCGGCGTGAAATGAGCCTGTTCAAACCACCGGATCCCACGAGTTTTCCAGGCACCGGCGCGACCCGCTTTCACTAAACTGACTGCACCATTGGCTTTCATGGAGCGCTGTTTTCGCAGCACGCCGCGCGGTTCGCGACCGGCGGTTGCGAAGGACACACGTTCATGCCCTTCGATACGGTCAACAAGCTCTGGAACGGCACGCTAGGCGTGGGCTGGCGCGAACGCGGCGCCCGCTTCCCGCTCGCGCGCAACTACGACTTGCTGCTGGCGCTCTTCGTCGCGGCGGTGGTCGCGCTATTCGTGTTGCCGCTGCCGACCGTGGTGCTCGACGGCCTGATTTCGCTGAACCTGGCGCTGAGCATTCTGCTGCTGACGGTGTCGACGTATCTGCCGTCCGCCGTGAGCTTTTCTTCGTTTCCAGCGCTGCTGCTGTTCACCACGCTGCTGCGGCTCGCGTTGAATATCGCGTCGTGCAAGCTGATTCTGCTGCAGGCGAATGCCGGTCATGTCATTGATACCTTCGGTCGTCTGATCGTCGGTAATAACTTCGTGGTGGGCGGCGTGGTGTTTCTGGTGATCGCGATCGTGCAGTTCATCGTGATCGCGAAAGGTTCGGAACGGGTCGCGGAAGTCGGCGCGCGTTTCTCGCTCGACGCAATGCCCGGCAAGCAGATGAGCATCGACGCCGATCTGCGCGCCGGCATCATCACGTCGGACGAAGCCAAGCGCCGGCGCGAATTGCTCGAGCAGGAATCGCAGCTGCATGGCGCGATGGACGGCGCGATGAAGTTCGTCAAGGGCGATGCGATCGCCGGCATCATCATCGCGTTCATCAATATTCTGGCGGGCATTGCGGTCGGCACGCTGATGCACGACATGAGCGTCTCGCAGGCCTTGCATCGTTACGCGGTGCTGACAGTCGGCGACGGCATGGCCTCGCAGATTCCGTCGCTGCTGGTGTCGATCGCGGCGGGCGTGGTGACCACGCGAGTCGCGTCGCGCGATGCGCAGGAGCGGCATCTGGGCGAGCAGATCGGCACGCAGATCGCCAATCATCCGCGCGCGATTCTGATTGCCGGCGTGATCGTGCTGGCCTTCGTGCCGGTGTCGGGTTTTCCGAAGTGGTCGTTTCTGCTGCTGGCCGGCGCGATGATCGCGGGCGGCGTGTTCCTGATGCGGCGGCGCAAGACCGTGCCGGCGCTGAATCTGATCACGCTCGCCGACGCGCCCGCCGACAGCGAAGCGGGCATCGGCGCGGGCGGCTCACAGGTGCATCCGCTCGGCATGACGGCGCTGCTCGCCGTGGTGTTCGCGCGCGATCTGCGCGCCCATCTGAACCTCGTGCAATTGCAGGCGGCGCTCTCCGAGGCGAAAGCGCGTGTCGACGTTGATCTCGGCCCCGTGTTTCCGCGCATGAATCTGCGTTTCGATTCGGCGCTCGCGCAACGCAGCTACCGGATTCTGTTGCAGGACGTGATCGCGTCGGCCGGTTATCTGCGGCCGGGTTTGCTGCTGTGGGACGGCAGCTCGCAACTGCCGCCCGATCTCGAACGCGAAGCGGGCGAACCGTTCGGGCCTTTCACGCAACCCGTGTGGATCGCGGCTCGTGCGTCGCCAACGCGCGGCGCCGCAACGCAAGCGAGCCACAGCGGCAACCTCACGCATGAACAGGTGCTCGCACAACATCTGGAATCGATCGTGCGCGCGAATCCTTCCGCGCTGATCGGGATTCAGGAAACGCAGGCGCTCGTGCATCTGGCGCGCCGCGACCACCCCGAACTGATCGCCGAACTCACGCGCATCGTGCCGTTGCAGCGGATCACCGAAGTGCTGCGGCGTTTGTTGCTCGAACACATTCCGATCCGTAATTTGCGGGTGATTTTCGAAAGCCTCATCACGTGGGCGCCGAAAGAACCCGACGACACCATCGCGCTGGTCGAGCAGGTGCGCGTCGACTTGAAACGGATGATCACCGACCGTTATTGCGGCGTGAGCCGCAGCCTCGACGTCGTGCTGTTCGAACAGAGCTTGCAGGATCGCGTGCAGGCCGCGATCACGAAGACGCCGCAGGGCGTGTTTCTCGGCCTCGCGCGCGACGTGAAGGACAACGTCTGCGAACAGACGCGCGCGGTGATGGATTCGCTGCGCAGCGCCGCGCGCGACGGTCGCGAGCGACGGGTCGGCGTGCTGGTGCCGATGGCGGTGCGCTTTTACGTGAAGTCGATTATCGAGCCGATGCTGCCGGACGTGCCCGTGCTGTCGTATCAGGAGATCGAAGAGGACGTGCGGCTGCATACGATCGGCTGGGTGAAGAACCCGGCATGAAATGTGTGATGAGCCCGGATCGGAACTATGGAGAAACCGCATGACCGCAGCCGCGATTCTCGACATCACGCGCCAGGCGCTGCTGCTGGTGTTGATGCTGTCGTTGCCGGTGGTGCTGGTGGCGACCGGCACCGCGCTGTTCGTCGCGATCGCGCAGGCCGTCACGCAGGTGCAGGACTCGAGTATCGGCACGTCGGTGCGGATGATTGTCGTGATGGTGACGGTGATCGTGCTGGCGGGCTGGGCCGGGCGCGAATTGCTGATCTTCGCGCGTCAGGCGCTCGAACGGGTGTTCGTCGTTTTGCCAGGAATGTCGTGATCAACTCGCCACAGGGCTTTCACTTGAAAAAAACAATTCATCCGGTGCTGTTGATACGTATGCGCGGCACGCTGCTGCTGATGTTCGCGCTCTGTGTGCTGGTGCCGCTGTCGCGCGCGCATGCAGCGGAATTGCAATGGCGCAACCGCAGTTTCGAAATCGTCGCGAACGGCCGGCCGCTGGCCGATTTCCTGCGCGAACTTGCGGCGTCCCAAGGCACCACGGCGGTGATCGACGGCAAGGTGGAAGGCAGCATCAGCGGGCGCTTTAACGACACGCCGGCGCGCACGCTCAATAGCGTCTGCGCGACCTACGGTTTGACGTGGTACTACGACGGCTCGTTTCTGTACATCGAACGCGCGTCCGACGCGCAAACCCAGGTGCTGCCGATTCCGCGCGGTTCCGCGTCGAACCTGGGCGCGGCGATGCAGTCGATGCAGATCACCGACAAGCGCTTCCCGCTGCAGATCAGCGACCGCGACAGCACGGCCTATGTGTCCGGGCCGCGCCGTTACGTGGAACTGGTGCGCCAGGCGATCGACTCGGTGGGCAACGGCGCGGCCAACACCGACCATGCCGACATTCGCGCGTTCCGCCTGAAGTACAACTGGGCCGCGGACTTCGTGATCAATCGCTCGGGCAAGGAGGTGACGATTCCCGGCGTCGCGACGATTCTGCGCAAGCTGTACCGGCGCGGCGCGAGCAACAATGCGCCGAGCGCGGGCGCGATGCGTCTCGGCGGCCCCACCCGTGAAGTCAAGCTGAGTTCGGGCGACACGATCAACGTGCCGCGCATCGAGATTCCGCTCGCGGGCATGGGCGGTGGCAACGCCGGCGGCTATGGGGGCGGTTACGGCCAGGGCCAGGGTCCGGGCGGCGACCTCAACGCGGTTGGCGGCCCCGACCAGTTGCCGCAGATCGAAGCCGATCCGGCGATCAACGCCGTGCTGATTCGCGACACGCCGGATCACATGGGACGCTACGCGTCGCTGATCCAGCAACTCGACGTGAAGCCGCGCATCGTCGAGATCAATCTGACGATCATGGATATCAGCTTGCAGTCGCTCGATCAGTTGGGGGTCGACTGGCGGCTGCATACGAGTCACGGCGACTTCCAGTTCGGCAACGGCGCCAATCCGCCGCTCACCTTCGCGGCCGGCAACACCGAGGCGGGCCAGACCGGCACCACCACGCCGGTGGGTTTGGCGCTGACCGCGTCGATCGGCGGGTCGCTGCGCGACTATCTGCTCGCGCGGATCAACGCGCTCGCCCGCACCGGCGACGCCAAGCTGTATTCGAAGCCGAAGGTGCTGACGCTCGACAACACCGAAGCGGTGCTCGAAAACCTCACCGAGTTTTACGTGCAGGTGCAGGGTTTCCAGGACTCGTCGCTGTACGGCATCACGACCGGGCAGAGCGTGAAGGTGACGCCGCTGATCGTGGAGGACGGCGCGCAGCGCGTGATGATGTCGCTCGACATTCAGGACGGCGAGGTGACGAGCCAGCAGGTGTCGAACGTGCCGGTGATCTTGCAGCGGAACATTGTCACCAAGGCGATGATCGACGAAGGCAAGAGCCTGTTGATCGCGGGCTTCAACAGCGACGCGCAGAGCTTCGACAAGACCGGTATTCCGCTGCTCTCCGACATTCCGTGGATCGGCAATCTGTTCAAGTACACCAACAAGAACGGGCAGCACATGGAGCGCTTTTACATGATCACGCCGCGCGTGGTCACGCCGTCGGCTGAATATGCGTCGACGGGCGGACCGGAGAACTACACGTCGGATCTGATGCAGAACGTGGTGGTGCCGCCGTCGAACGATTCGCTGACCGCGCGTGCGCAGACGATCGCGCCGCCGCCCGCGCCGGCGAGTTCGTCGGCTGCGAACGGCGCGGGTGCGGGCGCCGCGGCGCCGGCAACGACAGCGCCGGTCGCGGCACCTTCGTCGGCACCAACGCAGATGATGCCGCAAGCAACACCGCCTGCCGCGCCCGGTGCAGGAGACAGCAATGGTCAGCAGCGGCCCTGACGCGTCCGGCTGGCAGCTGTGTTTTTTAAACGGACCGATGTCGGGCCGCACGCTGTTGCTGAAGCTCGGTGAGAACTGGGTCGGCACCGGCGCGGATTGCGAGGTGATCCTGCCGGATCGTGAGATCGGCGCGCGGCAACTGTGCCTGCATGTCGGATCGATTGCGGTGTCGGTGCAGAACCAGGGCGGTGCGCCGGTGTTGTTGAACGGCGCGCCGCTCGCGCAGATGCGGCGCGCGCTGATGCCCGGCGACACGGTGACGGTCGCGCACGTGAAGTTCGGCATCGAACGGCTGGCCGGCGCGCAGATGGTGCCGGCGGGCGTGGCCGGCGCGAGCGGCGGCAAGCGTCACGGCGAATCGCGCCACTGGCTGGCGGTGGTGTTGCCCGCGTGGCTCGGCGGGCTCGGCAGCCGCCGTCTGATGTTCGCGCTGCTGGCGCTGTGGAGCGCGTTCGCGATCGCGGCGGGTAGTTATGTGGCGGTGGCGACGCGCGGCTCGTTCTGGTGGTCGCATCAAAGCCGCTTCGAGCGGATGCGCGACGTGGAAGGCGCGTTGCGGCAGTTTCCCGAGCTGACGGTCGAGCCGGGGCAGGGCAACGCGATCGAGGTGGACGGTTATGTGCGCGACGCCAACGAACGCGCGCGGGTGGCGGCGATCGTCAACGGTTTCGACGGCGTGACGCTCGGCGAGGTGTACAGCGTCAACGAATTGCTGGCGACCGCGCAGCAGACGCTGAGCGATACGCAACTGAAGGTGGCCTATACGGGGCGTGGCCGCGTGACGATCAGCGGCGTCGCGACGCGGGCGGTGTGGCAACGCGTGCAGAACTTCAAGCGCGATGCGAAGCCGGCGGTCGAGGTGACCGACCAGGTCGTCTATGACGACAACGCCGCCGGTCCGCTGATCGCGGCGAGCGGCGGCGCGGTGCCGGTGGATATCGCGGGCGTGTATGGCGACGACAGCGGCACGCGTTACGTGGTGACACGCGACGGACGGCATTTCTTCGAAGGCGCGACCTTGCCGGGCGGCTTGATGGTGGCGTCGATCGATTCGGGCAGCGTCACGTTCGAGCGTAACGGCGCGCGTTATGTGGTGGCGCTGGGGCCGCGTGGCGCCGCACCGGCGGCTGCGTCGCCGGACCCGGCATCGTCGCCGGCGGCGTCGTCGGCCGCGCCCGCCGCGGCGGGCGTCGCGATGCCGGGTTCGTAGGCGCGGGTATTTGCAGCAGAGAGAAGAGCGAATTCAAGGAGTGTCTTGCAGGCCGCAGTCGGGCGTGCGAGGACAAGGCGCCGCGCGAGCGGCATTTCGTTAGTCAAAGGAGCGATCATGACCACGTCAAACGTCACCAATAGCGGCACGAACCCTTCGTCGAATTTGCCGGACAACACGGCGCAGATGCAGGCATTCGAGGAAAAACTGTTCGAACAGCAGATGCAGATGCAGTCGATCGGCATGGTCGGGCAGGCGCACGCCCAGACCATCAGCGTGTTGAACAACATGAGTTCGGCGGAAGGAGGCGCCAATTCGAGCGCGGGCCGCTTGGGCTAAGCGGGGCTAAGCGAGCTAAGCGGCGGCTGTTTGCGGCGGCGCTTCGTTCACGCGGGTCGCGTGCCCGCTGTGGCGAAGCCGCCCTCGCGGACGGCGACCGTTCGCGTCGCAACAGCAGTCGAGCATGACCTGAAATGCAGTTTTCAAGTACGGAGCTGAAACATGACTGGATCAGCGATAGCGCCGGTCGGCGCTGAAGCGGTAGTGCAGAAGTCGGCCGCCGAGTCCGCGCAGCAGGCGCAATGGACCGCGTCCGCGCAGCCGCAGGCCGGGCCGCCGCCTGCCGGGCAGGGCCAGGAATTCGCCGCGCAGATGGGCGGCACGCGCAGTGCCGAAGTTATCACGGCGGCTACGGCGTCGTCGCCGGTGTCGACGAGCGGCGTGGTGAATTACCTCGACGGCCTCGGGCGGCACTTCAGCGATCTCGCGAACATTCGCCACGAGGCGCTGCGCCCCACCGGCGACTGGGGCATGGATATGGCGCGGATGATGGAATACAACTGGGACCTGTCGATGACGGCCAACGGCTGCCAGTTCGCGCTGTCGGCCGCGCAGGCGGCGAACAATTGCTCGCGCTCGGTGTTGACGCCGGATAAGGGTTAAACGCGAGGCAGAACACGCGGATAAGCGTGACGCTTAAGCGCGCGGCTGAACGCGCCGTGCAAAGACGCGTGTCATTGGCCGCGCTTGTCCGCGCGGAACCGAACGCGGAGGGGCCGCGTGCGTCAGCGCGGCAATCACGCGCACAGGATGAAAAAGCGATGACGAGAATTGTCGGATGGCTCGGCGCGGCCGTGTTGCTGCTGTGTCTGGCCGGCTGCGAGCAGGAGCTGGTGTCCGGGCTCGACGAGAAGGACGCGAACCAGATCGTCTCGGTGCTGGCCGACGCGGGCATCGGCGCGTCGAAGGAAAGCGTCGAGAGCCGCGACGGCGCGGCGGCGTGGCAGGTGAACGTGGACGGCGGTTCGATGAGCGACGCGCTGAAGGTGCTGCGCGTGCACGGCCTGCCGCGTCAGCGTCTCGCGAGTCTTGGCCAGGTATTTCAGCAACAGGGGCTGGTCGCGACGCCCGCCGAGGAACGCGTGCGCTACATCTACGGCGTGCAGCAGGAACTCGCGCGCACGCTCGAGGACGTCGACGGCGTGGTGGTCGCGCATGTGCAGGTGGTGATTCCGGAGAACGATCCGCTGTCGGACAAGATCAAGCCGTCGTCGGCGGCGGTGTACATCAAGTACCGGCCCGGCATCGATCTGCACGCAACCGCGCCGATGGTGAAGGACCTCGTCGCGCATAGCATCGAGGGGCTTTCGTACGACAACGTGTCGCTGTTCCTGCAAGCCGACAGCGCGGCGAGTCAACGCCCGGCGGGACTCGGCGGCGACAGTCTGGCGAACCTGTTGATGCTGCGCACGCCGTTCGCGTGGCTCGCGTCGCTATTGCTTCTGCTTACGCTCGGCGTGGTGGTGTTGATCGGCGCGCGGCGCGGCGTATTCGGTTCGCGCATCGCCAATGCGATGGGCGCGCGCTCGTCGTTGGCGACGGGTTCGTCCACGCGGGGCGAGTGAGATGGAAGCCGATGCAGCGCATGAAGCGCCACGCGATAGCGTTCGCGATGCCTCACGCGCCGAAGACCCGGCGCGCACGGCGCACACGGCGCGGCTCAATCGGCTCGCGGTGGAATTCAATCTGCGGCTCGACCGCTATATCGATCCGAGCTGGCTGCCGCAGGATTGGCCCGCCCGTTACCGCGATTTCGCGGCCTTCGGCGCGCGCGGCCGCGCGGTACTCGCACGGCATCTGCTGATGCAAAGCGGACTCGCGGACCGTTACGCATTCGGCTTCGGCAGCCTGGTGGCGCGTATCGCGCTGATCGAACGCAGCGCCTTGACGACGCTCGCGGCCTACTGCGGTTTGATGCTGCATCGCGCGTGGTTGCAAGAGGCGCCGAACTGGCGCACGCATTCGGCGCTCGTCGACGCGTTCGGCTACAACGCGATGCCCTTCGTGCTCGACCGCGCGCCGCCGTTCGATGCGATCGGCGAGAGCCTCGAACCGTTTCGCCAGACGCCGCACGCCGCGGTCGACGCGATCCGCCAGCGCGGCGCGCGTCTGCTGCTGGACTTCGTCGCGCCGGAGGGCGACGCGATCATCGAACGAATGCGCCTGAAATTCGCGCGCAGCGTCAGCGAACAGCCGGCGTATGGACTGAGCCCGGTGCATCGGCAGCATCTGGCCGAACTGATCTTTCTATGTCTGATACCCGAGAGGCTCGCACAATGGGATTGGCTTTTCTGATTACCAGCGAAAACCTGCAGATCCTCTCCGAGCGCAAGGTGCTCAAGCAGAGCGAGTATTCGGCGCTGCTCGACGCGGGTTCGTTGCTGTCCACCGCGCAGACGGAGCGTCAACGGATTCTCGACGAAGCGCAGCAAGGTTACGAGCGCCGATTGCGCGAAGGCCATGCGCAAGGCGTCGAACAGGGCAAGCGCGAATATGCGCAGCAGGCCTGCGGCGCCGCGCTCGATGCGGCCCGCACGCTCGACGGCTTGCGCGAGACGATTGCCGGGATCGTTGTGAAGGCGGTGCGCACGATTGTCGGCGAGACCGATTCGCGCGCGCTGTACGAAACGGCGCTGCGGCGCATCGATGCGCTGGTGCGCGACGAGGTGTTTCTGGTGGTGCGGGTGGCGCCCGCATGCCGCGAAGCGGTGGCGGCGGCATTGCAGCAGGTGTGGCCGGAGCGGATGGCGTCGGGTACGAGCGCGGCGTCGCCGATACGCATCGTGACGGACAGCCGGTTGAACGAAGAGCAATGCATTGTCGAGACGCCGTCCGGCACGCTCGACGTCGGTCTCGATGCGCAGATCGACGCGTTGCGCGCGGCGATCCGGCAACGCACGTCATGAGCGACGCGCCGTTCGATCCCATAAGCGGTGCGGACAGTGAAGCCGCGCCGTCGCCCGATAGCTTGACCGATGCGTTGGGCAAGCTCGCGCTCGACGGTTTCGGCGACGACCTCGGCCTCGACCGCAATGCGCTCGCCAGCGAACTCGAGCACGGTCTCGATCAGTTCAACCCGGTGCGTATGCGTGGCCGCGTGAGCCGCGCGGTCGGGCTGCTCGTGAATGCGTCGGGCGTGCATGCGAGGCTCGGTGAAATCTGCGAGCTGCGCACGCCGGGCGCGCCGCCGATGCTCGCTGAAGTGGTCGGCTTCGCGCGTCAAACCACCTTGCTGACGCCGCTCGGCGCAACCGATGGCTTGTCGCCTTCCACCGAAGTGATTCCCTCGGGACGCGGCCATCGCTTCGCGGTCGGCGCAGGTTTGCGCGGACGCGTGCTGAACGGTCTCGGCTCGCCGCTCGACGGACGCGGCGAGATTGCCGGCGGCACGCTCGTCTCCGCGCACAACGAGCCGGTCAATCCGCTGCTGCGGCAGAACATCGATACGCCGCTCGCCACCGGCGTGCGCGCGATCGATTCGCTGCTGACGGTGGGCGTCGGTCAGCGTATCGGCGTGTTCGCGCCGTCCGGTGTCGGTAAGAGTACGCTGCTCGGCATGATCGCGCGTGGAACCGAATGCGACGTGATCGTGATCGCGCTGGTCGGCGAACGGGGCCGTGAGGTGCGTGAGTTTCTCGAGCACAGCCTGTCGCCCGAGGCGCGCTGCAAGGCCGTGATTGTCGCGTCGACGTCGGACCGTCCGGCGATGGAGCGCGTGAAGTCCGCGCATGTGGCGACGGCGATCGCCGAGTACTTCCGCGATCAGGGCAAACGCGTGTTGCTGCTGGTCGA
>DASPZL010000101.1:0-4542 GCA_035636295.1 Paraburkholderia sp. | reverse complement strand
CAGGTACACGTCGGTACGCTTCGACAGCGCGTAAGCCGTTTGCAGGTTGAACTGGTTCCAGTGCGGGTGCTCGCCACCCAGGCTTGCCTTCGTGTACGTGTACGAGCCAGCGATGCTGATTGCCGGCGTCAGAGCGTAGCGTGCGTTCGCTTCGTAGTTCTGGAAGTGACCGCTGTCGCCGCCGAAACGGTTCTGCAGGCCCTGGTTGCCCGATGCGCCCTGGTTGATGCCAGCCATCTTCGACAGGTTCGTTTGCGAGTACACGAGGCCGACCGTTGCCGGGCCGAACGTGTAGTTGCCGCCTGCGCCCCACGTTTGCTGGCGGCCAGCGAAGAACGTGTTGTCGCCGTTGACTGCGCCGCCGGTGTTAAACGCAGCAGCTGAGCCCGTCGCGCCGTTGCTGTTCAGTTGCAGGTAAGCAGCAGCGAAGTTGAAGCCGGCGAAGCTGTACGACGCACCCGCGCTGTATGCACGGTTGTTCGAGAAGCCGTCAGCCTGGTTCGAGAAGCCGTACAACGCGCCGAACTTGAAGCCCGCGTAGTTCGCGCTCTGGTACTTGACCGAGTTGTTGACGCGGAACGAGTTGTTCAGGTTGTCGTTGTCGAACGGGTGGGCGAACTGCGTGCCACCGTATTGCGTGCCCGTCAGCGACAGCGGACCAACGTAGTCGACCATGCTGTCATATTGACGGCCGAGGGTCACAGCGCCGAACTGCTCGCTTGCCAGACCAACGAACGCCTGACGGCCGAACAGACGGCTTTGCTGCTTGAGCGTGCCGTCATTGATGCCGAAACCGTTTTCCAACGTGAAGATAGCCTTCAGGCCGCCGCCGAGGTCTTCAGCGCCACGCAGGCCGAAACGGCTGCCGTTCACCGAGCCGCTCGTCATCTGGACGTTGCTGTGACCTTGGCCCGGAGCAGTTGCCTGGTTGTTGGTATACGTGATGCCGGCGTCGATCAGGCCGTACAGCGTGACGCTGCTTTGAGCGTGCGCAGCGGTTGCGAAAACGCCCGAGAGGGCCGCGACCATGAGAGTCTTTTTCATCTTTGTAACTCCGAGAACAGGATGGGTTTTGGAAACCCAGGCTTGAAGGAAACTTCACGCGAATGCTGCGAGAGGCAAGGTCGCGTGAACAACGCACGGTGACCGACGTGCGTTCGTTTCCGGGTAGGCAAAGTGTAGAGACGTGACCCGCCCGATGGCCGTTCCGAAATCAGCAATAAAGTATTACGTGATAGGAAATTATCGAGATGGAGGCTTAAAGCCTTATTGATAAAGGCTTTGCGGCCGATTGGCTCGTGCCAGCCCCAGGTGTCAACCTTTGCGCGTTGTTCAATTACGACATGAAATGACGTGCAAAAACAACGCAAAAATCGCTGAATCGCGATTGTTGTCAGCTCTGCAATAGTTGATTGCGAGAGTCGAAGCTAATCAAATCCACAACGGGCGCTATACTGAAATCTCTGCTTTTCGAAGCAGACTTTTTCGTTGACGAAAAAGATCTCCAAACCTTTGTCGGCGCGACTTCAAAAAAGTCGCGCTTTTTTTGCCCTTTTTGCCCTGCTACTGCGTTGACTTATTGATGCTTTCCATCCGGACCAACCGGGGCGAATTCGAGTCCCGGCGTCAGGGTCCAATCTTCGATCACGTAATGACGCGCGTCCATTGGGGATGACAGCAGGTTCTGCCAGTGGTCGCCGTGCCACATCGGGTCGAACTCCAGCAGGGACGGGCGTTGCGAAGCTGTTTCGGAGAGCGGTGCGCCCTTCGTGGATGGCAACAGTTGTGCGGCGATGCGGCGAAGGGTATCGAACAGCATGGCATTTCTCCGATTGCAAACTGCTGGCTGAAATCTTGCATTTGACAGTTCACCTTAACAAGTCGTGAAAACACTTACGAATGACACGTTTTGTTACATGCCGGAAAAGTTTTCTGACATCTTATTGTTAGACAAGTCAGATCGGCAATTCAGACCGATTGAAATTATGAGTCGGCTGAATAATTCCTGACTTTATGGTCGCTTTAACAGCGCATTTGACGTGCATCCAGCTTTCGATTTGAAACCGCTTGACGCTTATATCCGCTTCCCCTTATAAATGCCTTGCTGGATTTCCGATGGCGAAACCTTGATTGTGCATCGCGCATATATTCACGGTTTGCGGAATCGTGAATCGTAATCGGCATTAACGGCATTGCCTGTCTTATTAAATTGAGGAAAAGTGGAACATGGAAACTGGTATCGTCAAATGGTTCAACGATGCTAAGGGCTTCGGCTTCATCACGTCCGACGCGGGCGGCGAGGACCTCTTCGCGCACTTCTCGGAAATCCGCGCGGACGGCTTCAAGTCGCTGAAGGAGAACCAGCGCGTGTCGTTCGAGGTGAAGGCTGGACCCAAGGGCAAGCAAGCTGCGAACATCCAGCCGCTGTAATACACGGCCGAGCCGCTGGCTCTCAGGATAAACCCTCGTTCACGAGGGTTTTTTATTGCCTGCAATCCAGAATTAATCCGCTCCCAAGTCAGTCCGAAGGAGAATGCTGTTCGAAAACGTCCGACAGTTTCTTTCGACCGCACATCAATATGTCATATTCGTGTAATCCCTGATTGATGATTTATTTATGGTCATTCAGTCGAATAAACATATTCCCGCCGACCTCTTCACCGATCGTGCATCATTTCCCGCTGTTCGACATTGCCCGCGCAACGGTCGCCGCCGATAGGGCATACTTGTGCAAAGTTATGCATTGCACAGTTTCCTCACATGTCTGAACTGCTTCTGTCTGAACCGGCCCTCGATGTGCCGATTGTTTTTGTCGACCTGGAAACGACGGGCGGTTCCGTCGGCGATCACCGGATCACTGAAATCGGCGTCGTCGAACTGGGGCCGGATGGTGCGTCCACGTGGACCACGCTCGTTGACCCCGGCCAGCCAATCCCGCCTTTCATCCAGCAGTTGACGGGCATCACCAACGCGATGGTGCGCGGCGCGCCCACCTTCGAGTCGATTGCCGCCGATCTTTTCGCGCGGCTCGACGGCAAGCTTTTCATTGCGCATAACGCGAATTTCGACCGTGGATTTTTGCGCAGCGAGTTCCAGCGCGTGGGCTTCACGTTCAATCCCGATATGTTGTGCACCGTGCGTCTTTCGCGCGCGCTGTTTCCCGCCGAAAAGCGTCACGGCCTCGACGCGCTCGTGGAACGGCATGCGCTCGTGCCGTCGGACCGGCACCGCGCGCTTGCCGATGCCGATCTGCTCTGGCAGTTCTGGCAGCGGCTGCACGGCCTCGTTCCCGTCGAGGTGCTACGTGCGCAAATCGACAAGACCATGCGCCGGTTCCGGATCGCGGGTGATATCACGGAAGATCTGCTCGATACCGCGCCCGCCGGCTGCGGCGTCTATGCGTTCTATGGCGAGAACGACGCGCCGCTATACGTCGGACGAAGCGTGCGCGTGCGCCAGCGTCTGCGCACGCACCTGACGGGCGAGCGCCGTTCGTCGAAAGAGTTGAAGCTCGCACAGCAGGTGCGCCGCGTCGAGTGGCGCGGCACAGGCGGGGAAATCGGCGCGCTGCTTGCCGAAGCACAAATGATCGCCGCGCTTCGCCCGCCGCATAACCGTGTGCCACGTGTGAGCCGCGCCGATCCCGTCGACGCCCCCTGGCCTTACGACGGCGCGATCGCGTTCGAGGAGCGGGATGCGGCCGAGGGCGCGCGCGTGTTCCATGTCGTGGATCAGTGGCGCTATCTTGGACACGCGCCGTCGCTGGCCGAGGCATCGACGCTGCTCGCCGCGAGCGTCCTTGGCGCGTTCGAGCTGTCGACGTGGCGCGTTCTGCAGTCGCATCTCGCCCGCGGCCTGAGTGTGCTGCCGCTCAGCCGTCAGGCCGTCCAGCCCGATGCAGGCGCCAGCCTCGCAGCGGCGCCCGCCGACGCAGCCTAGCCCGTCGCTCCGACACCGCCCGATTCGCACACGTGCCCGAGCGCGCGCGTCAGCGCTGCGTTGCGGGTGTTGTCGTAGCGAGTGAGCGACTTCCAGTTGTCGATGCCGCGCGCGACGTGCGTCGGGCAATCGTCCTGCGCGCGCAGCGTCTGAACGCGCGCGAGCGCGGTGATCAGCGATTGCGTCAGCTTGTCCAGCTGTGGCCTGAGGCTCGTCGCGAGATCCGGCGCCGCGCCTTCGGGCGGGCGGCTTGCGCGCCACGTGTCGAAGAGTGCGTTCTGCACTTCCTTGCTCGCATCGATCTGATCCTGGAAAAACTCATGCGCGAACGCCGGGTCCACGCCAGCGCGCGCTGCGCGCTTTTCGACGTCGGCGAGCAAGGCCTGCTCGCGCGGCGTATCCGTGATCGGCTGATGGTGCGCCCACTTGTAACGCGCGACAGGCTCGGCGAGCGACAGTCGCTGCGATACGAGTGCAATCAGATTCGTCAGCGCGGTGTCGTCGCCGTCGGCGCGGGCGGATACCGGCGTGAAGGCGAGGGCGGAAGCGAACAGGATCGCGCCAAGCGCGCCGATGAGATTCGGACGGGTCATTGAGCTTGAT
>DASPZL010000100.1:0-11492 GCA_035636295.1 Paraburkholderia sp. | reverse complement strand
GAGCTGCTCGCGCGTTTGCGTATGCGTACGGAAAGCACTTCATTTCGCCTCGATCACGCGCACGGACAGCACATGCTGAAGCGCAAGCGACGCCGTGGACACCGCACCCATATCCCATGGCGATTCAGCCGACAGCACAGGCGGCGGCGTCAGGAAGCTCGTGACCAACTGCCCGCCCGGTTTCAGAATCATTCATCAGGAATGTCGATTGGTTCGTGAGATGGAAGCCTTCTCGAAGCCAGAGCGGCAACAGCGCGTGCGATACGATGCCACGCGCCGCGTCCGCCCTGGCGACGATCCCTACGCGCGCTTGAACGACTGCGCGACCAACCGCTGCTGCTCCTGCAGATGAGCATGCATCGACGAATGCGCGCCCGATGCAGTCGCGCTCCTGCTCACGTTGCCAAGCCGGCAATCCGCCGGAATCGCTTCTTCAATCTCGTCCCGCACGAAGTGCCACGCGCCGTGGTTCTTTTCCTCTTCCTGGGCCCAGACCACTTCCGCGACGTTGGGGAACTCGGCCAGCGCATCCGCGAGTTCCTGCTTCGGGAACGGATACAACTGTTCGATCCGGATCAGCGCCGTGCGTGTATCGCCGGACACATCGCGCGCGGCCTGCAAGTCGTAAAAGAACTTGCCGCTGCACAGTACGACACGGGTCACCGCTTCCGCCGAAGTGACGCCGATGTCGCGCAACAACGGTGCGAACGAGCCGCCGACAAATTCGTTCAGCGAAGCATGCGAACGCGGATTGCTATGCAGTTGCCCCTTCGGCGACATCACGACGAGCGGCTTCGGATCGTCGCTCATCGCCTGCTCGCGCAGCATATGGAACCATTGCGACGACGTCGAAGGCATGACGACCTTCATGTTGCCGTCGGCGCAGAGTTGCAGGAAACGCCCTAGGTAGGCACTCGAATGTTCGGGGCCGAAGCCTTCGTGACCGTGCGGCAGCAGCAGCGTCAATGCGGACGGATAGCCCCATTTGTAGTGGCCGGCCGCAATGTACTGATCGATGATGACCTGCGCGCCGTTCACGAAGTCGCCGAACTGCGCTTCCCAGATCGTGAGCCGTGTCGTCGATTGCACACTGTAGCCGTATTCGAAGCCGAGCACGGCTTCTTCGGTCAGCGGCGAGTTGACGATGTCGAAGTCTCCTTGATGCGCGCCGATGTGCTGCAGCGGAACGTAGCGATCGCCGGGATCCGCCGTATCGGTCTGCGAATGCCACACGGCGTGCCGGTGCATGAAGGTGCCGCGGCCCACGTCCATGCCGGAAATGCGCACGCTGCCGCCGTCGTCGAGCAGGCAGGCATAGGCGAGATTCTCGGCGAAACACCAGTCAACCGCTTGACGTTCGTCGGCCACCGCCGCCTGCCATTTCGCGGTCAGGCCGCGCACGAAATCGTGCAGCTGCAAGCCCGGCGGCTTGCGCGTCAGCGCCGCCGTGAGCGACTGCAAGCGCGCGAGCGACAACGGCTGGCCGTGCTTTGCCGTGACCGTGCGGTACGTCGACGGCGCCGGCGTGGGACGCGACTGCAGGTTCTTCAGCGCCTGGGCGCGCAGTTCCGGCAGCGGCGTCCCGTCCGCGATCACGGCGTGATACATCTCGGTGACCGTCGGGTGCGTTGCGATCGTCGCCTGCTGAAACGGCTGCGTGATGGCCGGCACGTCATGCTCGGAGTGACCGAGGCGCCGGTAGCCGATCAGATCGATGACGACGTCCGCACCATATTTCATCCGGTATTCGAACGCGATTTTCGCGGCTCGCACGACCTCGTCCGGATGATCGGCGTTGACGCGAATCACGGGCGCATCGATCATCCGCGCGATGTCGGTGCAGTACGCGTTCGCTTCGACGTCCATCCGGTTCGGCGTCGTGAAGCCGATCTGATTGTTCACGATGACGTGGATCGTGCCGCCCAGCGCGTAGCCGTCCTTGCGCGTGAGGTTGAGCGTCTCCATCACGATGCCCTGCCCGGCGAACGCCGCGTCGCCGTGCACGACCAGAGGCAGGCAGCGGATGTCGGGATGTTCGTCCTGGTAAGCGCGCGCCATGCCGCTGACCACGGGATAGACGCTCTGCAGATGCGACGGATTGTGCGCGAGAACGAGCGCCACGTCGCCGTCCGCCGTCTCTTTGAGGACCGCGCCGCCGAAGTGATACGGCAGGTCGCGCTGGAGGGAAGCGAACTCCGACTTCTGATCGAGACAGTCCACGATTTGCGCGGGATCGAAACCCATCACGTTGACGAGCATGTTCAGCCGGCCGCGGTGCGGCATGCCCGCGAAAATCTGCCGCACGCCATGACGGCCTGCCTGTTCGACGATGGCTTCGAGGAGCGGTATCAGGCTTTCGCAACCCTCCAGCGAAAAACGCTTCGCATGTTCGAAACGCGCGGCGACGTGGCGCTCCCACATTTCCGCGGCAAGCAGGCGCCGCAACAGCTTCTGACGTTGATCGTGGGCCGGCAGCGGCGCAAGTTGCGCGGACTTCAGGCGCGCGCACAGCCAGGCGCGCTGTGCTTCGTCGCGGATGCCCGTCACGTCGAGCCCGATCGCGCCGCAATAGACGTGCCTCAGTTGCCGTTCCAGTTCCTGCACGGTGGCCGACGGAGGCAGCAGCGTGTTATCGGCGGCGATCTGCTGCGCCGGCTCGAGGCCATGAAACTGCGGCTGCAGTTCGGGCACCTCGGGCACCGGCGTCAGACGCAGCGGGTCGAGCAGTGCCTGGCGATGACCATGCAGGCGGTACGCTTCGGTGAAATGTTTGATCCGCAGGGAACCCGCTGCCGTCGGCGCATGGGCAGCCGGCTCACGAGTTGCGCTGAAGGGCTGGCGAGAAACACTAATCGGCTCGGAGTAGGCGTGTGACATTTTGATTAGGCATCCGGAGAGAAACCGTCAATCGGATCTCGCAGTCCGCATTCCGATGCTCGAGCGTGGCCCCTGCAACGGCAGTACGACGATGTGCCACGGTCTTGCGGCAGACGGCGAGACAGGAAGCAACTCAATGCGGTACGGGCTTGCATTGCGTGCCGCGTTTTGTTTCATCGAGCCGGCTTGACGGCAGGCTCGTGTCTCCGTCCGTTTGCTGCTTCACCTCTTATTTGTGGGTCGCCTAGGCGGCGAGCCAGGAACCTTGCGCGCTCATGTCGCTGGTGCGGCGCGTGTGAGTGTCGTGCACGCTGCTGCGATGTTCTTGCGACAGATCGCTGTCCAGCGTGAATGCGCTGACCGTTTCCGTGAGCTGCCGCGCCTGATCCTGCAGCGCCTGGGCCGCGGCGGCGCTTTGCTCGACGAGCGCGGCGTTTTCCTGCGTGGCCTTGTCCATCTGCGTGACGGCCTGGTTGATCTGCTCGATGCCTTCGCTCTGCTCCTGGCTCGACGAGCTGATTTCAGCCACGATGTCGGTCACGTGCTTGATGCTCTTGACCACCTGGCCGATGATCTGCCCGGCTTCCTCCACCATCTTGCCGCCGGTGCCGACCTGATTGACCGAGTCGGCGATCAGTTCCTTGATCTCCTTCGCGGCGACCGCACTGCGCTGCGCGAGACCGCGCACTTCGCTCGCCACCACCGCGAAGCCGCGGCCGTGCTCGCCGGCGCGTGCGGCTTCCACCGCCGCGTTCAGCGCGAGAATGTTCGTCTGGAAGGCGATGCCGTCGATCACGCCGATGATGTCGACGATCTTGCGCGACGAGACGTTGATCGCGTTCATCGTATTGACGACCTGATTGACCGCCTCGCCGCCCCTGGAAGCGACCACCGATGCGTCCGACGCGAGCTGATTGGCTTCACGCGCGTTGTCCGCGTTCTGTCTGACCGTGGACGTCAGCTGCTCCATCGCGGCCGCGGTCTCTTCGAGCGAACTCGCCTGGTGTTCGGTGCGGCTCGACAGGTCCATGTTGCCGCTCGCCACCTCGCGCGACGCGTGAGTGATCGTGTCGGTGCCCTGCCGTACCTGCGCGACGATGCCATGCAGGTTTTCGATCATGCGTTTCAACGCGGTCAGCAGCCGGCCGACTTCGTCGGTCGTGTCCACTTCCAGGCGATGCGTCAGGTTGCCGCCCGCGACCGCTTCCGCGAGGCTCACGGCACGATTGATCGGCCGCGTGATGGTGCGGGTAATGAACAGGCCCGTGGCAATCGCAATCAACGTCGCGCAGATGGCGAGCACGATCATCTGGATCTTCGCGTAGTGCGCTTCACCGACGGCGTCGGCGACATCGCGCTCCATTTGCGCGGCCTGGTAGTCGACCATCTTGTCGACCAGCACGTAGTAGCTATCCTGCAGCCGCGCCATGTCGCCCTGATACAGAGCACGCGCCTGCTGCTGATCGGTCTTGACCAGCTCGAAGAACTTCCTGACGCTCACGCCGTATGCGGCGCGCGCATCGAACTGTTCCTTGAAAAGCGCCTTGCTCTGCTCGTTCAGCAGATGCTTTTCGAGTTGCGCGTAAGCGTCCGCGTTGAGCTGGCGGATCACCGTGTAGTCGCCCATGTACTTCTTCGCCTCGTCCGGCGAAGTGGCCAGCAGCAGATTGCTGAGAATCCCGTTCGCCTTGTAGCCGTTGCTCTTGATCTTGTTGCTCAGCGCGATCAGCGTGTAGCGCTCGCTGACGATCCGATCCATTTTTGCGTTGCCGGAGTCGAGGTGCTGGATGCCGACCACGGCCGTTCCCATCAGCAGCGCCACGACCAGGGCGAACGCGGAACCGAGACGAACCCCGATTCGCAAATTAGAAATCTTCATGTTTTGCAATTCCTGTATCAACGCCGCAGTAAAAAGCTGTCGTGAAGCGGGCGACCGCGCGATATCCGTCAGGCGGGCCGGGCGGCGCGTGGATTGCGCCGATCGGCGTATTGCCTTCTCGAGGCGGCACATCGCTCCGACGCCCATCGCCAATGGAGGCCTGGCGGACGCAGAGCCTTCCCAAACCTCCGGCTACGGCGGCCTCGCGCCATTCTTCATACGATATGTCGGCCACAATCCGGGAATCTTGAGTACTAACCCTTACAAAAATTCGCGAAGGCTCGCGAAAGCGGCGTTTCTGGTGGGATTGGGGCTAGGAATCGTGGCGTGCGGAGACGGTGATCGGCGAAGAGCATGGGGTGCGCTGCACTGCTTCGGGTCATTTATTACGTTTACCTTTCTGCACGAAGGATGCGTCACGCTTTGTATTTTTCGATTCGCGTCTGATCACCGATTAACTTCGGAAATCCGGATCGGGCGATTTTTTCCCGTTCCTTAACTCATGACGACGCCCCGCCATCGAATCAGTGCTTCACGACATTAAAGATTTTCACGGCGTTCGCCAGCGTCTGCGATTGTTCCTGCAGCGACCCCGCCGCCGCTGACGCCTGCTCCACCAGCGCGGCGTTCTGCTGGGTCACGCTGTCGATCTGCGCGATGGCTTCATGGACCTGCTCGATGCCGGCGCGTTGATTGGCGCTGGCCGTGCTGATCTCGCCCATGATGTGCGTCACCTGCTCGACGCTTCGAAGGATTTCGTCCATCGTGCTCCCGGCAACGTCGACGAGTCGCACACCGGTTTCCACCTTCGTCACCGACTGGCCGATCAGCGCCTTGATCTCCTTTGCAGCGGCCGCGCTGCGCTGCGCGAGTCCCCGCACCTCGGTAGCCACCACCGCGAAGCCTCGTCCCTGCTCGCCCGCGCGCGCCGCCTCCACCGCCGCGTTCAGCGCCAGGATATTGGTCTGAAAAGCGATGCTGTCGATTACGCCGATGATGTCGACGATCTTGCTCGCGCTGCCGTTGATCTCGCTCATCGTCGCCACGACTTCGCTCATCACCTGGCCGCCCTTGATCGCGACGTCGCTTGCCTTGGCCGCCAGACGGTTGGCTTCGTGCGCGTGGTCGGCATTGTGCTTGACGGTGTTCGTCAGCGAGTCCATTGAATGTGACGTGCGCTGCAGGCTGATCGCCTGCTGTTCGGTGCGAACGCTCAGGTCGTTGTTGCCCGACGCGATTTCGCCCGATGCCTGCGCGACCATCTCCGCCGACTGCCGCACGTTGGAGATGGTCGTCTGCAACTGCTTGCGCATCTGATTGAGTTCGTAGTTCAGCCACGCGATTTCGTCGCGGCCATGCGATTCGATCTTGCTGGCCAGATCACCGCCGGCAATGCGTCCGACCGACGCCACGACCCGCTCGACCGGCAGTTTGATGCTGCGCCGGATCGCCCAGCCCAGCACGCTGCCGATCGCCGCCGCGACCACCGACGCGGCGCCCACGGACCACACCATCATGCCGGTCCATGCGCGCAATTCCGCCGCTGCCCGCGCGTCGACCGAACTCCGCATGGCCCATATGGCGACGGCGCCCACGGCGATCACCAGCACCACCATGACGGCGAAGCCGGCCGTGATTCGGGTCGTCAACCGGAAGTTTGAAAGTTTGATCATAGGTCACCCACTTCGCGCCTGCTGCCTCAGGAATTCATACCGATGAACCCGCCGGCTTGCTGCCGGAGCGATTCATTTCGACGGGGCGTGCGCGCTCGCGTAGCGAGCGGCTACGGATATCCGGTCCGATATCTGTCGCCTCTGCCGGTGTTTACGGCTTTTCGCGAGGCGCGCTGGAAGAGGGTTTACGCGATTCCAGCCATGTTTTTCAGGCGTTTTTTCGGGTCGGGAATAAGCGATCCTTTAAGTCAATGCATCGAGCAAGCCATACCAGGCCACCCCTGCACTGATATAAAAACGCTGCAGCGCATGAAGCGGAATCCGCTTGATTGAAGTCGGCGCAAGCGGCAACCCGCGCGTCGCGCCAGCCAGATGCGCGGCAAGATGTTTGCCGAGCGTCGTCGCCATCGCGATGCCGCGGCCGTTGTAGCCGAGCGCGATCGTCAACCCTGGCGCGGGGAGATGCACGTGAGGCAGAAAATCCCGCGTGATCGCGATGCGCCCGGCCCACCGATACTCATACTCGACGTCCTTCAGTTGCGGATACAGCAAACGTGCCGCACGTTCGAGGTGCGCCCAGTCCGCGGCGCCGCGCGGTTCGCGAAAGGGTCCGCGACCGCCCATCAGAAGACGGCCCTCGCTGTCGCGCCGGAAGTACAGCAGCAAGCGCCGCGAATCGGACGCCACCTCGCGTCCGGGCAGGATGCTTGCGCCGACTTCAGCGGGCAGCGGCTTCGTCGCCACGATGAAGCTGTTCGCCGCGATCACCGACTGCGCGATCCCCGGCCACAGCGAATCGCTATAGCCGTTGGTCGCCAGCAGCACCTGGCGCGCGTCGATGACCGGGCCGTGCGCCGTATGGATTCGCCATTCATCGGCGCGGCGTTCGAGCTTGCTCGCGACAGTTGCGCCATGAATCGCGACGCCCCGCGCGATCGCCGCGCGCGCGAGACCGCGCGCATAGCTGAGCGGTTGCACGCTGCCCGCGCGCCGGTCCACCCATCCGCCGACATACGCGTCCGTGCCGAGCCGCCGCGCAATCTGCGTACGATCGAGCAGCTCCACCTGCGCCCCGCGCGATTCCCACTGCCGCGCCCGCGCATGCAGCGAGTCGAGCACCCTGGTCGAATGCGTCGGCTGAATCCAGCCGGTACGCGTCGCATCGCACGCAATGCCGTGGCGCCCGATCAGATCGAACACCGTGTCCGCCGCCCCGCCCGCCATCTTCACCAGCGCCTCGCCCTCGCGCGGACCGAAGCGGCGCACGAGTTCGTCGGGATCATATTTGAGGCCGGGAATCACCTGTCCGCCATTGCGGCCCGACGCGCCCCAGCCCGGCTCGTTCGCATCGATCACACACACATCCACGCCGAGTTCGCTCAGATGCAACGCCGTGGACAAACCCGTATAACCCGCACCAACGATCGCGACCTCGACACGCTTCGATCCATCGAGCGGCGGCGCGTGCACCGCGGCTTCGGCGGTGGCGGCCCATAGCGACGGCGGCAATGGCTGGCCCGCTTCCACTGACTTCATTGCACGATTCCGTTCAGCGTGGGCGTGAGCATGCGGCGCAGAAAATCGCGCGTGCGCGGGTGAGTCGGTTGCTCGAGCAGATCGGCTGCCGCGCCCTCCTCGCAGATCGTGCCGTCGTAGAGAAAGCACACACGGTCCGCCACTTCGCGAGCGAAGCCCATCTCGTGCGTGACGACGATCATCGTCATGCCGTCTTTCGCGAGTTGCCGCATCACGCCGAGCACTTCGCCGACGAGTTCCGGGTCGAGCGCGGAAGTCGGCTCGTCGAACAGAATCGCCTTCGGCTCCATCGCCAGTGCGCGCGCGATGGCGACGCGCTGCTGCTGCCCGCCCGACAGTTCCGCTGGATATGCATCCATCCGGTGCGCGAGCCCGACCTTGTCGAGCAGATGGCGCGCCTTCTCGCGCGCCGCCGCGGCCGCTTCCTTCTTCACATACAGCGGCCCTTCGCAGACATTCTCCAGCGCCGTGCGATGCGGAAACAGGTTGAAGCGCTGAAACACCATGCCGACTTGCGTGCGCAGTTCGTGAATGTGCTTCGACTTCGCATCGACGCGCGCGCCTTCGACCGTGATCGCGCCCGCGTCGTAAGTTTCCAGGCCGTTGATACAGCGCAGCAGCGTCGACTTACCCGAACCCGATGGGCCGATCAGGCACACCACCTGCGCGGCTTCCACGTTCAGGCTCACGCCCTTGAGCACTTCCTGATCGTGAAAGCGCTTATGAATGGATTGGACTTCGATCATCGTTTTCCCTTCAATCCGAGACGGCGCTCCAGACGCCGCAGACCGTAGACGAGCGGCAGGCTGAGCGCGAGATAGAGCAGCGCGACGAGCGTGAACACCGTCATGTTCTGGAACGTGGACGACGCGATCAATTGGCCGGCGCGCGTCATTTCCGCGACGGTGATCGTCGACGCCAGCGACGAATCCTTCAGCATCATCACGAGCGTGTTGCCATAGGGCGGCAATGCGATTCGAAACGCTTGCGGCAGGATCACGCGGCGCATGATCAGCGCGCCGCGCATGCCGATGGATTGCGCGGCCTCGATCTGGCCGTGGTCGATCGCTTCAATGCCCGCGCGAAAGTTCTCCGCCTGATACGCCGAGTACGCCACGCCGAGACCGATGAAGCCCGCCTGGAACGCGCTCAGTTGCACGCCGAGATCGGGCAGCACGAAGTAGATGTAGAACAGCTGCACGATGATCGGCAGGCCGCGAATCACATTGATGACGGTGGCCGCCGCATTCGAGAGCAGCTTGTTCGACGACACGCGCATCAGCGCCAGCGCGAGGCCGAGGATCGTACTGAGAACGAACGAGCAGAAGGTGATCTCGACCGTGACGACCGCGCCTTTCAGCAGGATCGGCAGGAAGTCGAGCGCATTCTGGATGAACATGACGTGATCTCCTCAATGAGCGAGCGTCATTCCACCTGCCATTTCTTGATGATCTGCGTGAGCGTGCCGTCGGCCTTGATCTTGCGGATGCCGGCGTTCAGTTTCTCGAGCGTCGCGTTATCGCCCTTTCGCACGACGAAGCACAGTTGGCCCTTCACGCTCGGCTGATAACCGTCGACGAGGCGCAGCAGCGGGTTCGGGTTCTTCTGCAACTGGTACGCGATGATCGGGTGGTCGCCGAAGCCCGCCTTGATACGGCCGAGTGCGACGTCGCGCATGATGTCGGCAACCGAGTCGTACGTGCGCACTTCCTTGAAGATGCCCTTCTTGTTCAACGCGTCGACGAACGCGGTGCCCACTTGCGCGCCGACGACTTCGCCCTTCAGATCGTCCATCGACGTGTATTTGCCCTTGTCGTCGGCGCGCACGATCAGGCCTTCGCCATACGAATAGACCGTGTCGGAGAAATCGACGACCTGCTCGCGCGCCGGCGTCTTCAGCATGGCCGCGGAGATCACGTCGATCTTCTTCGTGGTGAGCGACGGGATCAGCGCGGAAAACGTGGTCTGTTCCACTTTCACGTCGAAACCGGAAGCCTTGCCGGTCGCGGTGATCGCATCCACCAGCAGGCCCTGAATCGAATTGCTCTTCACGTCGAGAAAGGTGAACGGCACGCCGGTGGCCGTCGCGCCGACCGTGTATTCAGGCGCGGCAAACGCCGTGGCCGGCGTTGCTGCGATGACCAACCCGGCGATGGCGGCGCCGGCAATGCGCTTGACTGACTGGATCATGAGAATCTCCACGACGGTGACGAACTGCGGTTGACGAATCGGATAAGTGGCACGCCTTCATCTTATTCGAGTCAAAAATATCGAATATCATTATTTGCGTATCGATATTCGATATGCTAACGTCAATACATCACGATCACCATGGGGTATTTCCATGAGCGGCAAAGGCGTCGAGCAGGCAAACGAGGCGGAGTCATCGGGCGAGGCGGCCGATGCGCTCTTCAATCAATCGCTGGAAAAAGGCATCGCGGTGCTGCGCGCGTTCAGCGCGCAACGCCGCACCATGAGCCTGCCGGAAGTGGCCGAAGCAACGTCGATCACGAAAAGTTCAGCGCAACGGATGATCTACACGCTGGAAAAGCTCGGCTATGTGCGCAAGCATCCGCGCACGAAGCGCTATCAGCTCACGCCGCGCGTGATGCAGATCGGCTTCAATTACCTCGCTGCGGATACGCTGATCGACGTCGCCAACCCGTTCCTGTCGGAACTCACGAACGTGACCGGCGAAACCACGAGTCTCACCGAGCCGGACGGCGTCGAGATGCTGTACGTCGCGCGCTTCGTCTGCATGAAGTTCGTGCCGATCCACATGCCGATCGGCAGCCGCATTCCGATGTATTGCACGGCATCGGGCCGCGCCTATCTGAGCGCGCTGCCCGACGACGAAGTACGCGCGCTGCTCGAAGCGGGCGAACGCGTCGCGCATACGCAATACACGGTGACGGACATCGGAGAAATCGAGGCGCTTCTCGCGCAGGGGCGGCGCAACGGCTATACGTCGAACCGCGAGGAGCTGTTCATCGGCGACATGACGATTGCCGCGCCCGTGCTCGACGGCGAGAGAAGGCCGGTGGCCTCGGTGCACGTGGTCGCGCCCACCAGCCGCTGGACGCTCGCCGATGCGGAGCAGCGTCTCGCGCCCGCGGTGATCGATTGCGCGCGGGGCATCAGCAATTCGATCCGGACATTGGGTTGAATGCCTGTTTTACGCGAGAACGGGTTCCCACTTCTCGAACAGCGCGTCGGATGAAAAGCTCAACACACCGTCAACCCGTCTCGCGCTCGACGATATGAAAGCCCACATCGGTCACCTTGGTCTTGTCGACCCCGGCCAGCCGGTCCAGCAGGCAACGCGCGGCAGTCAGGCCGATGCGCGTGCCGTCGACCCGCACGGTGGTCAATTGCGGCGTGGTTTCCGTCGCGAATTCGAGGTCGCCGAAACCACAGATCGACAACTGCGACGGCACGCTCAGCCCCAGGCGTTTGGCCGCGCCGAGCACGCCGATCGCCAGCAGATCGGAGCCGCAGAACACCGCGTCGAGATGGGGCGCCTGCTC
>DASPZL010000099.1:0-1574 GCA_035636295.1 Paraburkholderia sp. | reverse complement strand
ACGACGCCGACCGAGCCGCCTACCTGCACGCCTTGCGTGTCGTCCGGAACAACCACGCTCGCACGATGACCGGCGAATGTATTGCGCGGCTTCACGTACAGCACGGGCGCTTTCGGCGGCGCTTTATAGGGCGCTGCGTTGACTGCGTCGCCGAGTGCATCGAGCGCGGCCCGATCGTTCAGCAGCGTTCCGTAGACCGTGCCATCCACAGGCGGCCTGCATGCCGATCCACCAGCAAGCAATACGCTCACGGTCCGCGCATCGACATCGCGTGCGAACGGCTCGGCTGCGAGATGAATCCGGTGATCGTCGAGTGCGAACATGGCTTGCCTGCATCCGTCATTCACTAATATCTTAGTAGTATTCGCGCCGAGTCGGCCGCGGTCAAGCGCATTGGCTTGTTGCGCGGGTTTTCCCTGGCACGACGCCTGCAAGTGCTTCGAGCCGCAAAAAAGAAAGCAAAAAACTGGTATGACCAGTGTTCCACCGGGTCGACAAGTCGCCTGGAACCCGGAACAATGGACACCAGGTCATATATAAGACTGGACCTCGCGTGCACGTCCACAGTGCACGCGCACGTCGGCTGACACGTACATGGGCGGCTTGCGGCCGGTCTGTCGGTGGAATTCACTTCAATCGTTTCAGGAATCGCAACATGCAGACAAAATCCGTGCTGACGGTCGCCGAGTCGACGAAAATCATCGAAGCGGCTCGCGCCGAAGCCGAACGCAACCAGTGGGCCGTCACGATCGCGGTGGTGGACGACGGCGGCCATCTGCTGTCGCTGCTGCGCCTCGACAACTGCGCGCCCGTCGGCGCCTACATCGCGACCGACAAGGCCCGCACCGCCGCGCTCGGCCGCCGCGAATCGAAGCAGTACGAGGACATGATCAACAACGGCCGCACCGCGTTCCTGAGCGCACCGCTGTCGGGCACGCTGGAAGGCGGCGTGCCTGTTGTGGTAAACGGTCAGGTGGTCGGTGCCGTCGGTGTGTCCGGCGTCAAGGCCGATCAGGATGCGCAAGTGGCAAAGGCCGGTGCCGCGGCCGTTGCCAGCCACGCGAACGGCTGAATGTCGTGCTAAAAAAGAATAATTTGCCCAGAATTTGCCCCTCTTGGAACAGCCCATGACTCAATTGACCCAACGCGGCGGATTGCAGGTCGCCGCGAACCTCGAACAGTTCATCGAAAAGGAAGCCCTGCCTGGAACCGGTGTCGATAGCGCCGCGTTCTGGGCTGGTTTCGATGCCCTCGTGCACGATCTCGCGCCGAAGAACCGCGCGCTGCTCGCCGAACGCGACCGCCTGCAGGTCGAACTGGACACGTGGCATCGCGCGAATCCGGGCCCGGTGCGTGACCTGCGCGCGTATCGCGGCTTCCTCGAAAGCATCGGCTATATCGTGCCGACGCCTGCCGGCGTGAAAGCGACAACCGACAACGTCGACCGCGAAATCGCCGAACAGGCGGGCCCGCAGCTCGTCGTGCCGCTGTCGAACCAGCGTTACGCGCTGAACGCTGCGAACGCGCGCTGGGGCAGCCTGTACGACGCGCTGTACGGCACCGACGCGATCCCC
>DASPZL010000098.1:0-14260 GCA_035636295.1 Paraburkholderia sp. | reverse complement strand
ACCCTGTACACCGCGAAGGGCACGGCCTCGCTGCTGGTGCCGATTGCTTCGGTGCTGTCGGCCACCGGCGGCTGGAGTCTCGTCTTTATCGTATCCGCGGTGGTGACCATCGCCGCGGGCATCTCGGCGAAGTTCCTGCTCGCACCGTTGCGCTCGCGCTGGATCGAATCGCACAACGAATCTCAAGAGCTCCCAGGTGCGCTGGCGGTAGCCGGTAGTAAGTCCTCGCGGCTAAGCCACTGGCCCGAGCAAACGGGGGAATAGAGTGAGTCCCCGTGCCCCAGGTAAGTCATGAACGTTTCGCTGCAGCAGCTCAAGGTATTTGTCGCCGTCGCGCGCGAGCGGAGTTTTACTCGCGCGGCGCGTCAATTCGATCTGACGCAATCTGCGGTGAGCCGCTGCGTGCGCGAGCTTGAAGACTCGCTCGATCTGAAATTATTCGATCGCACCACGCGCCAGGTAGAACTGACGAATGCGGGCGCCAGTCTCGAGCGAAGAATCGGCCGCCTGCTTGACGAAATCGAGCTGACGTTGCGCGAGGAACGCGCTGCCTACGACGGCCACACTGGCGTGGTGGCGGTGGCCAGCAATCCAGTGTTGTCATCGAGTTGGGTGGCGCAGGGGCTCGCGCGTTGCGCGACGGCTTTTCCCGAACTGATCGTATCCGTGGAGGACCGGCCGCAAAGCGGCGTGCTCGCGAGTGTCGAGCAAGGCGAGGTGGACTTCGGCGTGGTCTCCATGGCCGAGCCTCTCGCGGGTGATCTGTTGCACGCGCAAGTGGTTTTCACGACGCCGCTGCATGCGGTAATGCCGCCCACGCATCCGCTGGCGCGCGAGGCCAGTGTTGCGTGGAGCGCGTTGCAGGAATGGGCGCTCGTCACGCTGAAT
The DNA here is from genome assembly GCA_035636295.1 of Paraburkholderia sp. Classification (GTDB taxonomy): domain Bacteria; phylum Pseudomonadota; class Gammaproteobacteria; order Burkholderiales; family Burkholderiaceae; genus Paraburkholderia. Next base: position 13,372 of record DASPZL010000098.1, on the reverse strand, counting down.
GCCGATGCGGGCGTACGCGCGGCGCTTGAACTTGCTTTCAGCGCGAACGGACTGAAACGGCGGCCGGTGCAGGAATTCGGGCATGTCGCGGCGGTATTGCGCATGGTCGAACTCGGTCTTGGCGTCGGCGTTTTACCCGTCGACGCACATTGGCCTCCGCTGGCCGCATCGCTGGTTAGCCGCCCGCTCTCGCCAGGGATGAATCTTGCGACGCTGCTCGTGCATCGTCGCAACCGCTCGCTCAGACCGAACGCCGCGGCGGCCTGGGCGCAGTTCGCGGCACACGCCGCGGCGCCTGCGGCTGCCGCTGCCGCCGACGCGGCGTTGTCCGTTTCTCAAGGGCTTATGTGGCCGACGGTGGCGCGAAGCGGCGCCGTACTGCACGAGCCTTAGGCGAACTCGCGCTCGAAGCCGGTGTACCGCCGGGAGTACTGAATATCGTCATCGGAAAGGGACGTGTGGTCGGCGATGCGCTGGTCGCGCACCCCGGCGTCGACAAGGTGACGTTCACGGGCTCGCGCATTCTTGCTCATCGTGATGTGTACGACGAAGTGGTCGAACGCGTCGCGGCGCGGGCGAAGTCGATCAAGGTCGGCGATCCGTCGGCGCGCGAAACGTCGATGGGGGCCACTCATTTCCGCGGCGCGGATGAAGACGGTGCTGGGTTACGTAGACACAGGACGGTCCGAAGGCGCATCGCTCGTGACCGGCGGCGTGCGGGTGGGTGAACGCGGCTTCTTTGTCGAGCCGACTGTGTTCGCTAACGTCGAGCATGAAATGCGTATTTCGCAGGAGGAAATCTTCGGGCCGGTGGCGAGCGTGATTCGCTTTAACGACGAAGCCGACGCGATACGTATTGCCAACGGCACCGTGTATAGCCTCGCGGCGGGCGTATGGAGCGCGGATACCGGCCGGGTGCACCGGGTCGCGCGGGATCTGCGAGCGGGAACCGTGTGGATCAACACTTAGGGCTACACCGATGTGTGTTTGCCGTGGGGCGGTTCCGGAGATTCCGGATTCGGCCGCGAACACGGCGATGTTGCGATTGAAAACTTCACCGAGCCGAAGGCGGTGTGGCTGGCGATCGATCAGTAAACCGGCACATCGGTTTTTAAAAAAAGATCGAACGCTTTGCGCGTTCGATCTTTTCCTTAGCAGCTTTGAACAGCGCTTAAGCCCGTGTGCGTTCAATCGCCCTGCAGCGCCATCCTCTCGCGTAGTTTGACGAGTGCAAGCACCACGTCGATGGTCGGCGTGGGTTCGCCAACGAGAAGGCCCATTTCCTGCACTACCGTCAGTAGCGGATCGATCTCCATGGGCCGGCGATTCTCCAGATCGACCAGCGTGGACGTTTTATGCGCGCCGACCGCGCCCGCACCGTCGATACGTTTTTCCACGTCGACGCGAAAGTGCACGCCGAACTGATCGGCGATGCGCTTGGCCTCGAGCATCATCGTGCGCGATACCGCGCGCGTGCCGGGGTCGCTCGTGAGGATATCTAACGTGGCGTGTGTCAATGCACTGATCGGATTGAAACACAGGTTGCCCCACAGCTTGAGCCAGATTTCGTCGCGGATATTGTCGCGAATCGGCGCGTCGAAACCTGCCGCCTGCATGATCTCGTGCAACTGCTGAATGCGCGGCGTGCGTTCGCCGCTCGGCTCGCCGATCGGGAATTTCTTGCCGTAAACATGCTTGATGACACCCGGTTCGACGATTTCGGCGGCGGGATACAGCACGCAGCCGATCGCACGTTCGGGGCCGAGCTTGGTCCATTGCGCGCCGTCCGGATCGATGCTCGCGAGGCGCGTGCCGGCGAACTTGCCGCCGTGCTGATAGAAGTACCAATAGGGAATGCCGTTGACGCCGGTGACGATCGCCGTGTGTTTGCCAAGTAGCGGCTGCATCGCATCGACCACGCTGGGCAACGAGTGCGCTTTCAGCGTGACGATCACGAAGTCCTGCACGCCGAGTTCGCTCGGATTGGACGTGCAGCGTACCGGCGCGCTGAACGTTTCTCCATCCATGATCAAACGCGCGCCGTGTTCGCGCATTGCCGCGAGATGCGCACCGCGCGCGACGAAACTCACGTCAGCGCCGGCGCGCGCCAACTGCACGCCCATCATGCCGCCAATCGCTCCCGCTCCGAAGATGCAGATCTTCATGATGCTGTCTCCTGTGACTATGTAAGTCGTTTGCCCGATGCCGCTTCTCGCCGTGCAAGGCGGCGGGTCACTAATCGAGCATAAGGGCCCGGCGTGATTACAGATAGTTAAAGTTTCTCGATCGATGCATTAGGGATCGGTTATGAAAGTGGGAGTTCGCTCACAGGCGACAAAAACGGATTGGGCGGGCCCGTTGAGAGTGATGCCATGAAGTCGAACGTTGATTTGGCGCATTTCGCTGGGTTGTTGTTTGCGGTAGCGGTGCGCGAGTTGCATGACGTTGAAACGCGTTTTCAACGCTATGGCGAGGCCGAGCGCCAAGCCTGGTGTGATGCCAATGGTGATTTGTTCATCCCGAAGCCGGGATTTCGCCGATATGGAGAGCGTGCTGGCGCGCCTGCTCGACGTGATGTTGATAGCACTGGGCGCTGCGTTGGCTTCGCACTTTTTCTTGCCGGAAATGGGCCACTCGATCGTCGAGGGCGCGTTCGTCGCGTTCGTCGCGTTCGACATGGCGCTTGCGATTCTGCTGTTGCCGTTGTTCCGAATTTACGACTCGTGGCGTTTACGACTCGTGGCGTGGCCGCTCCAAATTTCGTCTGAACGTGAACATCGTGTTCGGCTGGATCGTGGTGCAGGCCTGCGGTCTTGCCTGATGTTCAGCCTCCATTTCGCGGATCTGGTGCGTGAGTTGGACCGTGATGACGGCAGTGGGTCTTGTGGCGTCGCGGTGCTCGGGCGGATGAGACGCGCCGGGCGCAATTTGCGCATGGTCGCCGTGGTCGGCGTCGGCGCGCATCGCGACAGCGTGATCGCCAACATTGTGAGTTCCCCAAGCGCGGGCTTTCGAGCGGTTGCCACGTTCAACACGTGCCAAGGTAGTGAGCCGGATTTTCCGGGTTTGCCGTCGTTTGCGCATCTGCGTAAATTTGCAGACTGGGTGCGTGGCGAACAGATCGAGGAGGTATGGCTAGCGCTACCGATGTCCGAAGAGCACACCGTGTTGCGGATCATCGACGAATTCAGTGGTGACCTCGTCAATTTGCGCTTTATTCCCGACGTACGCAGTCTCGCGATGTTCGACCGGAACGTCGTGGATCTGATCGGCACGCAATAGAACACGACGACCAATACCGGACCATCGTCGATGGTTATATCCATCGTTACAGGATCAAGCCGGGCATCACCGGGTGGAGCTTTCACGCTGTATATCTATCGCATTGCACACCTGCTTCATCGCTTGCGCGTGCCTTTTCTGCCGTGGGCCTTGAAGGCTGGCGGTGCCAGGTAACGATATCGTCATTGCACCCAACGTCGTGATTGGCGGCCGTGGCCAGCCGGGCGCGCCGGTGATTGGGGACAACGTTCTGATCGGGGCGGGCGCGTGCCTATTGGGACCGGTGACGATCGGACGCAACGTGAAGATCGGTGCAAACGCGGTCGTGACATCCGACGTGCCGCCAAATGTGACGGTAGTAGGCGTTCCGGCACGAATCGTTCAGCCGCAATAATCGGCTGAGCAATGTGAACTGAACGAGATGCAGCCGCCGTCAGTTCACCGACTTCACAAACCCCGGATCGCTAATCAACGCATCAACGCTCAGCTTGACCGTATCTTCGATAGCGATGGGACTGCTGGTGAATTTAGGTGACTTCCGGCTGACCGTCTTCGAGGTTGTGAACACAACCTTCCGGGTCGCGGCATCGGTCACCACATAGCGCATCTTCAACGTCCAGAACGCCGGCGACCGCGCGTCGTCCACGGTGAATTTCTCGATGCTGCCGCTCAGCACCTTCTTGCCGTCGTCCAGATGAAAACCGGCGACCTGCAAGCTGTTCGCGATGCCGTTGCGCACCGCTTCGTTGATGTCGTCTTTTAGCACGATGCCGGTCATCGCCGTGTTTTCGATGCGGTTAGGCGAAACGTGTCCGATGCGAGCCGGCATGTAGACAAAGTCGCGGGCGGGGGCGACGGTGAGCCGTCCCGTTGACTGCGACTGCGCAACCGGGTGGGGCGCGGTATTCAGGCCGAACCACGACCATGAGCAGGCGGACAGCATTAACGGTAGCGCAAGGGTGCCGCAGCCCTTGAGCACGGTGCATGTCAACGTCAGGGACGTGGGGCTAAGCGTCTGCCGCAAGGACTGGATTCGTTGCGGCGACTCAGGCGCTATGCAGGGAGAAGCGGCGATCGAGGTCAGAGGAGTGCCCTTTTTAATTGAGTCATCGCGGTAGAGAACAGCATGGTAACAGCGAGCCGCTCGAACGCATCTTCTTAATCGGATCGCGGCGTCCCGGCTGGCGAGGACAATGAAAACCGCGAAACCGTTTCAGAAGAACCCGGCTTTTCCCTGAGTCATATCCACCAGCGCTCGCCTGGCATCGTCGATCGCGGTGACCGGCAAGCGGATGGTCATCCTCACAAGCATCCCGTAGACGCTATCGACAAGCGCATAGTCTTCGGCTTCGAGCCATCTGCGCACTTTTGCTTCATCGGCGTAGCTCACCTCGACGGTTAGCGAAACCTGAGCAATCCTCTCGATCCGCGGCGCATTCAGTAAAGCCGAAGCAATCGCATCGGTATACGCGCGCACCAAGCCACCGGCACCGAGCTTCACGCCGCCGTAATACCGCACGACGGCGGCGAGCACGCCGTCCAGATCGTGATGCCGCAGCACTTCGAGAATCGGCCGGCCCGCGGTACCGGACGGCTCGCCGTCGTCGGACATGCCGGACTGGCCGCCCGCCAGCAGCGCCCAGCACACATGCGTCGCGGCAGGATGCTCCTCGCGCAGACGACGCAATTCGGCCATCGCCGCGTCGCGGTCGGCAACCGGGATCGCATGCGCGATGAAACGGCTCTTGCGGATTTCGAGTTCCGCGGTCAGCGCCGCAGGCAAGGTATAGGTGGGCAAGGCAAAGACTTCGGTGAATGAACATTGCGGACGCACGTGGCCCCGTGAGCGCAATGGTAACGGATCGCCGACGGGTAATCGGCGAAATACCCATGCAAGCTTACGTCGCCGCGCCTGTTGTCGCGCTTTTCGCCGCATCCGCAACGCCCCCTTGGGAAGCGGCGTGTCCCGCAGACTTGACGTGCCTTTCGACCACGTCCACGCCGCACGCCAATCAAACTCGGCCCCTTCGACTACAATCCCTCACTGAACGCGCACACCCGTCTTTGGAACCCCAGCGCGTCAAAGGAGACAACATGCTCGACCTTTCTACCCTGGGAACTTTCGTCGCCGTTGTACTCGGCCTCTTTCTGATTCCAGGTCCAGCCGTGCTGCTGGTTTTAACGCGTACCGTACACGGCGGCCGCAAGGCCGGCATTCTCACGGGCCTCGGTGTCGCCGTGGGCGATTTCGTTCACACGCTGGGCGCGGCGGTGGGCCTCTCGGCCCTCTTGATGACCTCGGCGCTCGCGTTCAATGCGGTGAAGTTCGTCGGCGCGGCGTACCTCGTCTATCTGGGCATTCGCGCCTTGCGCGAAAAGCAGGCGAGCGCGCATATGCCGGCAGTCGCACCGGTGTCCGCCTCCAAAGCCTTCTTTCAGGCGATTCCCGCCGAAGTGTTGAACCCCAAGACCGCGCTGTTTTTTCTCGCGTTCCTGCCGCAGTTCGTGCATCCCGAGCACGGCTCGTCGTTCTTGCAGTTCGCGACGCTTGGACTCATCTTCGTCGGCATGAGCGCGCTTTATACGACGCTGATCGTGTTGACCATTCGGCCGCTGGGCAAACTCGTCAAGCGTCTGACATGGCTCAGCCGCTGGCAAAACAAGATCATCGGTGTGCTGTTCATTTCGCTCGGCCTGCGCGTGGCCACGCAAACGCGCTAACTTAAACCGCCCGCCGTTTCGTTCCCGTCATACGGGGAGCGCTGCAGCGCTTCAGATATTCCGGCACTGCCGTCTCAAACGGCCTTCGCGCGCGTATTTCATCTGGCTCTCGGTGCGAACGGCGAGCCGCTCCTGTTCGGCGCGGCTCGTCTGCCGCGTATCGTCGATGTCGCCCACGCGCAGCACTTCCTGGGCGATCCGGATGCGCAGCCTCATCAACGATTCGCCATGCTCCACCAGCAAGCGTCGGGGACTCAAAGGGTGGAAGACGCATTGCTCAGACGAAATACTGTATATGTGTACAGTATGTTCCGTCTTTTTACGGAACCGCATAGCGGGCGTTTGCGCGCATCACGCCTGCAAGAAGAACCTCAGGCGCTCAGCAAAGCGCGACCATGATCGACGTGGAGACCACGATGATGAACAGGCAGGTTGCGGTGAGGAGATCGTACGGATAGTTCATGGCATAACCATCAAACGTGGCGGGCGGAGAGCCGATCATAGACATAACCGTTCCACATGATTGTTAAGCATTGCCAGGTGCGGTGCACCACGAAGGCGAGCCGGCCGCGTGGGAACGCGGCCGGCCGGATAGCGCGTGGGAGTTCCGCGATTCGATTGCCACGCGCGGCCAGTGATGAAAACGTCGGCGCCGGCGAGTGTGATCCGGCGTTATTCGTCGCTGTGCTGGCAGAAGCGCCGGCCAGGAACATGCGATGCAACGGCCTGAGCGATTTCAAGCGGCGTGCTTTCGGCGGGCACCACCCGGCGGCTGGATTCGGGCGTGTACTTCATTGTCCATTCGACGAGACGGTATGAACGCCCCCAAGGATGCTGCAGTGGGTCCGAGACCTTGCACGAGTGGATCTGGCGCACCCATTCGTTGCCGGGCATGGCGCGCAGATGCGCGAATACCGTATCTTCAACCATGGCTTGACTCCTTCTTCACGGGCATGCGGCCCATCTTTCGGCGCGTCGGCGACACCCTGCGGAAAAAAGCGCCGCCGATGTTCTGGCGGCTCAACAGGGGATGGTGAGCGCCATGGTTACAGGGAAGAATTAAGCCAGACTTAAGATCGGGTAAAAGCGCATGCGTCAGCGCGCAGCCGTTTAAGGCAGCGTTGCTTCCGAAACCGGCATGGCCTTGCCGAGTTCCTTCTTCACGCCTTCGGCGTAACTCGGGTCGACCTTTTCGAACAGCGCCAGTTGCCGGTCGACGATCTCTTGCGTCACGCCCGCCATGGCTTCAGCGATATTGTGGAAGAAGCGCTCGCGCTGCGCCGCGTCGAACAGCTTGTACAACGCACGTGTGTGGCTGTAGTAGTCGTCGTCCTCGCGATGGTTGTAACGCTGGATCGCGCCATCCACTGCAAGCGGCGGCTCGTTCACCGACGCGTCCTGCGGGAATGCCCCGAAGCGATTCGGCTCATAGTTCGGCGTGCTGCCGAGATTGCCGTCCGTGCGCATGCTGCCGTCGCGATGATAGGTGTTCAGGTTCGCCGTGCGCGGCGCATTCACCGGAATCTGATGATGGTTGATGCCGAGCCGGTAGCGCTGCGTGTCGCCGTACGAGAAGAGGCGGCCCTGCAACAGGCGATCCGGCGAGAAGCCGATGCCCGGCACGACATTGGCCGGCGTGAACGCGGCCTGCTCGACGTCGGCGAAATAGTTGTCCGGATTCCTGTTCAGTTCGAGCACGCCGACGTCGATCAGCGGAAACGCCTTGTGCGACCACACCTTGGTGATGTCGAACGGATTTTCCTGACGCGCATGCGCCTCGGCTTCCGTCATGACCTGAATGCAGAAGCGCCATTGCGGGAAGTTCTTCTTTTCGATCTGCTCGAACAGATCGCGCTGCGCGCTTTCACGATCGCGGCCGATCAGCTCGGCGGCCTCGGCATTTGTATAGTTTTCGATGCCCTGTTTCGACTTGAAGTGGAACTTCACGTAGAAGCGCTCGTTCTGCGCATTGATCAGCGAGAACGTATGCGAACCGAAGCCGTGCATCTGCCGGTAGTTCTTCGGAATGCCGCGGTCGCTCATGAGGATCGTGACCTGATGCAGCGATTCCGGATTGCGCGACCAGAAGTCCCACACCATGTTGGCGTCGCGCAAATTGGTTTGCGGATTGCGCTTTTGCGTGTGAATGAAATCGGGAAACTTGAGCGGATCGCGGATGAAAAACACCGGCGTGTTATTGCCGACAATGTCCCAGTTGCCGTCTTCGGTATAGAACTTGACCGAGAAGCCGCGCACGTCGCGCTCCGCATCGGCCGCGCCGCGCTCGCCCGCGACGGTGGAGAAACGCATGAACGTCGGCGTGACCTTGCCGACTTCGAATACCTTGGCTTTGCTGTAGCGGGTGATGTCGTGCGTGACGGTGAGCGTGCCGAATGCGCCGGAGCCTTTGGCATGAACGCGGCGTTCGGGAATGACTTCACGGTCGAAGTGCGCGAGCTTTTCGAGCAGCCAGAAGTCTTGCAGCGTGATCGGGCCGCGCGGGCCGGCGGTTTCGGAGTTCTGGTTATCGCCGACCGGCGCACCGGCCGCAGTCGTCAAAATACGATTCGTCATGGCGTTTCCTTTGCTTGCTTGGCGGGGGAGAATGCACCGGTCGCTTTCGGGGCGACCCATGCGCAACGGCGCGCCGGCTGCCAGATGGTCCGGCGCGCCGCCCAGTCTAGCAATGCTTCTGACGCGGCACGCAATGAAACGTTGTTAAGGGATCTGAATAAAGCAGGTCACGTCGGGCGTATTGGCAGTTCCCGTGTCATGCCTCCCGCAAGACCGTTGCAAACGCTCGAGCCTCTCAAACGCCAGGCGCATCCGGCGGCACCCCGAGCAACTGCAGCGCGCCGCCCGTCACCCCGCTGAACACCGGCCCGGCCACCGTGCCCCCATAGAACGCCTTGCCCGCCGGGTCGTCGATCATCACGGCGACGATCAGCCGCGGGTCGCTCATCGGCGCCATGCCGACGAAAAGCGCGCGGTAACGGTCTTTCGCGTAAGTCGCGCCGACCTGCTTGCGCGCCGTGCCGGTTTTGCCGCCGATCCGGTAGCCTTGCACCGCCGCGGCGCGTCCGGTGCCGCCTTCACCGGTGGCCATTTCCAGCATCGAGCGGATCGCGCGCGCGGTCGCCGGCGTCGTGACCGCATGGCCTTTTTCCGCGGATTGCGTGGCGGCGCCCGCGCCATCGCGCACCAGACTCACGCGATGCATCGTGCCGTCGCCGGCGTAGGCGGTGTAGACCTGCGCCATCTGCAGCAGCGAAGTGGACAGCCCGTAGCCATAGGCCATGGTCGCCTGTTCGATCGGACGCCAGCGTTTGTACGGGCGCACCTTGCCGGACGCCACGCCTGGAAAGGTCAGATCGGGTCTCAAGCCGAGCCCGTATTCCTGATACTTGGTCCAGATTCTTTCGGCCGGCAGATTCAGCGCGAGCTTGGCGAGCGCGATATTGCTCGACTTCTGCACCGCTTCGGCGACGGTCATCACGCCGTGATTCGATGTGTCGTGGATCACGGCCGGCCCGATCTTGTACCAGCCAGGGGCGGTATTGATGACGCTTTGCGGCCGCACCTTGCCCTCGTCGATCGACAGCGCGACGACCACCGGCTTGATGGTCGAGCCCGGCTCGAAGGTGTCGACCACCGCGCGATTGCGCAGTTGCCGCCCGGTCAGGCGGGCGCGGTCGTTCGGATCGAAGCTCGGATAGTTCGCGAGCGCCAGAATCTCGCCGTTGCGCGCGTCGAGCACGACCACGCTGCCGGCTTCGGCGTGGTGCCTGGCAATGGCTTCCTTCAGTTGCGCATAGGCGAGCTGCTGAATCCGCCGGTCGATCGTCAGGTGGATGGTCGCGCCGTTTTGCGCGGGCACCAGCGGCCGGGTCTCGGACACCACGCGGCCGAGCCGGTCGCGGATCACTTCGCGGTGGCCGGGCACGCCGAGCAACTGCTCGTTGGCGGCAAGTTCGACGCCTTCCTGGCCGTTGTCCTCGATATCGGTGAAGCCGACCACGTGCGCCGCCGATTCGCCCTCGGGATAAAAGCGCTTCGAGTCCGCGATCTGCGTGATGCCGGCGAGTCCCAGTTTGTTGAGATGACCGGCGGTGTCGGCATCCACCTGGCGCTTGAGCAGCACGAAGCTCTTGTCACCGTTCAGACGCCGGCGCAATTCCACCAGCGGCAGGTCGAGCAGCTTCGAGAGCGGCGGCAGCGCGGCCTCGTCGATCTGCCTGGGTGTGGCCCAGATCTCGTAGGTCGCGAGGCTGACCGCGAGCATCGAACCATTGCGATCGACGATGCGCCCGCGTGTCGCATCGAGTTCGATGGTGCGCTGATAGCGCTTTTGTCCCTGATCGACGTAGAAGTCCTGGTTCATCACCTGCACCCAGAACGCGCGGCCCGCGAGCGACGCGAACGCCGCGAACACCAGCAGGACGATGAGCTTCGAGCGCCACATCGGCAGGCGCGCGGCCAGCAACCGGTTCTTCGCGACGGGAGCGTAGGGGGCGTGCGGCTCGGATTTCTTCTTCTGGGTCATGGGCTTTGAATCTTTGAATGACAAACCGCGACGAATAGCGGATTAGCTTGCGCCGTCCGAATCGGCGGCGCCGCTCCAATTGTAATAAAAACGTAATCTGTACGCGAGACCTCTGCAAGCTGATAGTGGACGAGCGGCACGTCGCGCACGCCCAAGCGGGCACAAAAAAGCCGCGCGGACTTGAAAATCCGCGCGGCTCTTTCGTTCGATTAATGCGTCAACTCCGACGCGGCGTGTTAAAGAGGCGCTCTCTGCCTGTCGAGCGCCTTCTTTTTTTGGACTTCCGCCAACGTCCGGCAGCCCCTGGAACCAGCCCTCAAGCCGGCAGCGCAAAGCTCGAAATCGCCTCGCGCAGCACGCCCACCTGATCCTTCAGCGAATGGGCCGCGGCGGCGGCTTGTTCGACGAGCGCCGCGTTCTGCTGCGTGACCTGATCCATTTCGCCGACGGCGCGATTGACCTGTTCGATGCCCGCGCTCTGTTCGCGCGACGCATTGCTGATCTCCTCGAGGATTTCGTTCACGCGGCGCACCGACTGCACGATCTCGCCCATCGTCGAACCGGCGTTGGCGACCAGCGACGCACCCGCCTCGACGGTATGCGTCGAGGTCTCGATCAACGCCTTGATTTCCTTCGCGGCCGTGGCCGAGCGCTGCGCCAGGCTGCGCACTTCGGCGGCGACCACCGCGAAGCCGCGCCCCTGTTCGCCCGCGCGGGCCGCTTCCACGGCCGCGTTCAGCGCGAGGATGTTGGTCTGGAACGCGATGCCGTCGATCACGCCGATGATGTCGCCGATCTGCCGCGAGCTGCTGGTGATCTCGCCCATCGTGCGGACCACGTCGTCGACCACGCGGCTGCCGCGCGTGGCCACATCCGCGGCCTGGCCGGCGAGTTGCGCCGCTTGCTGCGCGCTGTCCGCGTTCTGCTTCACGTTGACCGTCATCTGGTCCATGCTCGACGCGGTTTCGACGAGCGCCGCCGCCTGTTCCTCGGTGCGCTGCGAGAGATCCGTATTGCCGGCGGCGATTTCGGTCGCGCCGATATTGATGTTTTCCGTGCCCAGACGCACGCGCGAAACCGTATCGACGAGACCGGCCTGCATCGTGTTCAGCGCATGCAGCAGACTTTGCGTGTCGTCCGGCCGCACCGGCACGCGTGCGGCGAGATTGCCGCGCGCCATCAGTTGCGCGGCTTCCACGGCCACTTCGAGATCGCCGCCGAGCGAGCGGCGAATGCTGCGCAACACCAGCAGCATCACGGCCGTGGCGATCGCGCCGAGCGTGACGGTGATGACGAGCCAGCGCAGCAGATTCGCGTAGAACGCGCTCTGCACGTCGTCCATATACATGCCGGTGACGAGATACCAGTCCCACGGCGTGAAATGCAACGAGTAGCTGGTCTTCGCGACCGGCTTGTCGCTGCCCGGCTTGGACCACAGATAATCGACGAAGCCGCCGCCGTCGCGATTGCCTGCCTTGACGATGTCGACGAACAGATGGTTGCCCGCCGGGTCGGTGAACTGCGCGAGGTTCTTGCCGATCATTTCTTTCTTGATCGGATGCATCAGCATCACGGGCTGCGAGTCGTTGACGGAGATGTAGCCGTCTTTGCCGTAACGCATGGCCGCCAGCGTGTCGAGCGCCTGTTTTTTCGCGTCTTCTTCCGACATCGTGTGCTGTTGGGCGAGCGTGTAGTAGCGGGCCACGATGTGGTTGGCCTGGTCGATCAGCGAGGTCAACTGATCGCGGCGGTCGGCGATCATCGAGGCGCGGTTTTGCCATGCGCCGAAGCCGCCGATCAGGATCAGGCCGATCCAGAGAACGGCGATCATGGAAGCCAGTTTTTTGTTCAGAGTCATAGCAAAGTGGTCGGTCAGAGGTCGGCGCCGCTTGTTCGCTTGCCGCGAGTCGTTTGTCGCTGACTCTGTTTACGGCGTAAGAGCGTTCGATCCACAGTGAGGGGAAACCCGCTGTTTCGCAGCTTCATTCGTCTGATTAAATTGGTTTTTAATGGTGTGAGCCGCAGTGGCGGTTGTCAGGTTTTTATCGTTTCGCTCGGCTTGGTCCCGATATTTTCCGGGCTGGAGACTGCGTATATGACAATATAAAAGTTAATGCGAGATGCGAATTAACAGAATATTAAAAATGTGAAAACAACCCGACCATCAAACACAAAAGTTGAATTGGCAAACCGTGAATCCAAGCCCGGCATGGCTTGCATCAGGACTCCACAAAATGCCAACAAAGTCCAAAATATCGCGCCCGCCTCGGATGCAAAAAACGACACATTTTTCCACTTAAGCGCAACGGGCGAAACGCGCTGTCATCAAAAAGACAAATAAATAAAAATTCCGCTATAGTCGCCATTTTCCAGACGACAGCCGGGCAAAAAGAGTCGAATAAGCCCGCCACCAGGAGTACAAAACATGAACGCCCGCGAACCCGCATTCGTCTCCGCTTCCCGCAGCGCGCGCCTGCGCCAGATGCTGGTCAGCAACGAACTCGAATTCATGATGGAGGCGCACAACGGCCTCTCCGCCCGCATTGTCCGTGAAGCCGGCTTCAAAGCCATCTGGGGCTCGGGCCTCGCGATCTCCGCGCAATTCGGCGTGCGCGACAACAACGAAGCGAGCTGGACGCAAGTCGTCGATAACCTCGAATTCATGGCCGACGCCAGCGATCTGCCGATTCTTCTCGACGGCGACACCGGCTACGGCAACTTCAACAATGTGCGTCGTCTCGTGCGCAAACTCGAACAACGCGGCATTGCCGGCGTATGTATCGAGGACAAGCAATTTCCCAAGACCAACAGCTTCATCAATGGCGA
>DASPZL010000097.1:0-14733 GCA_035636295.1 Paraburkholderia sp. | reverse complement strand
CGGCTCCAACCGCGCAAAAATGATTCATGATCCAGCTTTCTTTTTAGCAGACGCCGAACCCGCCTTAAAATAGCTGCAATTCCGACCCCGAGAACCTCATGCTGGATACCCTCCCGCGCGACCCCGCGTCTGCCAACGACGATTCCGAGATGTTCGAACTCGCGCCTGTGTCGCTCTGGCTCGAAGACTTTAGCGGCGTGCGCGCGTTGTTCGACGCATGGCGGGCCGAAGGCGTGACCGATCTGCGCGCGCATTTCGCCGACAATCCGAGCCGCGTCGCGGACTGCGCGCACAGCATCCGCATCATCAAGGTCAATCAGAAAACGCTGGCGCAATTCGAGGCTGCCGATTTCGACGCGCTCAACGGCAATCTCGCCTCGGTGTTCCGCGACGACATGCTCAAGACCCATCTCGAAGAGCTGTGCCAGTTGTGGGCGGGGCAATTGCAATTCACGAGCCAGACTGTCAATTACACGCTCGGCGGCCGGCGGCTCGACGTGCTGCTCAAGGGCGCCGTGCTTCCCGGCCACGAGGCGCGCTGGGACCGCGTGCTGGTGTCGGTGGAGGACATCACCGAACTGGAAGGCGCGCGGCACCGCATGACGCTTGCCGAACAATACGTGCGCGGGCTGTTCGAGTATTCGCCGGTATCGCTGTGGGTGGAAGATTTCAGCGTGGTCAAGCGTCTGCTCGACGACGCACGCGCGGCAGGCATCTCCGATTTTCGCGTGTTCACCGACGTGCATCCCGAGTTTGTCGAACGCTGCATGCAGGAAATCCACGTGCTCGACGTGAATCAGCACACGCTCGACATGTTCGCGGCGCCAGACAAAAAGACGCTGCTGTCGCGCCTCACCGAAGTCTTTCGCGACGACATGCGCCCGCATTTCCGCGAGCAGTTGATCGATCTGTGGGACGGCAAGCTGTTCCAGCAGCGCGAAGCGCTCAACTATTCGCTCGACGGCAACGAGGTGCACGTGCATCTGCAGTTCTCGGTGCTGCCGGGTCACGAGAAGAACTGGGATCTGGTGCTGGTGGCGCTCACCGACATCACGGCGCGCAAGAAGGCCGAAGCCTACCTGGAGTTCCTCGGCAAGCACGACGTGCTGACCAAGCTGCGCAACCGCTCCTTCTACGTGGACGAACTGAACCGGCTCGAACGCAAGGGTCCGTGGCCGGTGACGATCATCATGGCCGACCTGAACGGCCTGAAGCGCGTGAACGATCAGCTCGGTCACGCGGCGGGCGATGCGCTGCTGCGGCGCGCCGGCGAAGTCCTCTCCAAGGCGATGGAACCGCCGTTTCACGCCGCTCGCATCGGCGGAGACGAGTTCGCGGTCCTGATGCCGGACACCGACGAGCGCGGCGGCGCCGCGATGATCGACGCGATCCGCCTGTTGGTCGAAATGAACAACCAGTTTTATCCGGGCTCGCTATTGAGCTTTTCGATGGGCGCGGCGACGTGCCAGCGCGGCGACCGGCTCGAAGCGGGCGTGCAGCGCGCCGATCTGTTGATGTATGAGGAGAAGCGCGGGCATTACGCGAATCAGTCGGGTTCGAACACGCCGGGCGACTGATATCCACGCGCGTCGAACGTGGGCGCGGCGTTGGCGACAGGCCGCGCCGTGCAAGCGGCCTCGAAGCTCAGCAAGACCTCCTCTTCGGCACTCGCAGTGCGGATCAGCCGGGCAATTTGGCTGCCAGCACGTCGAGCCTCTGGATGCTCGGTGCCGACGCAAACAGCTCGCCGGCCTTCGCCATCAATGCGGCCGCCACGTTGCCGTTCAGATGCGCGTCGCGGCCGGCTTCGTCCGGAAAGGCGTCGAAAATACCGTATGTAGACGGCCCCAACTTCAAACCGAACCACGCGACGGTGGCCGGTTCGTCCTCGACAAGCGACAAGCCGTTGAGCAGAAAAGCCTCGACATCCTGTTCCTTGCCGGGCTTGGCTTCAAGACGAACATACAGGGCGAATTTGACCATGGCGCGACTCCTGCTATGAGATTCGAACAAGGGAATCGCTTTGCAAGCTTTCGCAAAGCGCGACAGAACATGCGGGACCGCTCGGCTATCAGAAAAGTGCAGGCAGCACTCGCGTGACAGCGGAAAGCGCAAACGGTAGCCGCATGTTGCGTGCCCGGCTGACGGGCTCTTCAGCTTTGGCCTCCACGCACCGCCTCGCCATAAGTACTGACGATCCGCCGGTCCTGCTCGTCGGCCGAAAACAACTCCCATTCCAGCCCGTTTACGTCCTTGCCGCTCGAATACCCTTGCACCGCATCGTCCTCGAAACCGACGTGCCGAAGCGTTCCTGCTTTGTCCGGCATTTCATTGATCGAAAAGTTCAGCAGATCGGTGCGCCACATCGCGTAGCGGCCGGGCACAACCGCCGTGGGCGGCTGAGCGAGGCGACGGCTGTAATCGTCGATGGAAGCGTCGAGGTCGGCCACGGCCAAGGCAATGTGGAAACGTTTCATAACGGTTTTCCCAAAGTATACGATGAAGTGTTTGCATCGTATCCGCCGCCTGGCGCGGCAACCAGTTGCGCAATCATCACGGTATCGGCATTACCCGTTTGCGCGAGCGCGGCGTCCTGCTCGCCCAAGCTGACTGCGTGCCGCCCGGCGCGCGTCGGCTATACTCGCGGGCTTTGAAGTCATCCGCGGCGAGCCGCGGTCTGGAAAGAACATCATGTCGACAATTCCCGCCTGCCCGCAATGCGCAATGGAAAACACTTACCCGGACGGCGAGAACTACGTCTGCCCGGATTGCGCGCACGAGTGGCCGATGAACGCCGCCACGTCCGCTGACGACAGCGACGAACGCGTCGTCAAGGACGCCAACGGCAACCCGCTCGCCGACGGCGACGCCGTGGTGCTGATCAAGGACCTGAAAGTGAAAGGCTCGTCGATCACGCTGAAAATGGGCACTAAAGTGAAGAGCATTCGTCTCGTCGGCGGCGATCACGAAGTGGACTGCAAGATGGACGCGGGCAACTTCATGCTGAAAGCCGCGTATCTGAAGAAGGTCTGAAGCGGCGTAAGCGGCACGGCGGCTCTGAAATCGGAACGGCCAACGCGAGCACGAGCCCAGCCGCGGCGCTGAATCACGCGCGTGGAAAATGCAATTCGAAGCGCACCACGTCCGGCACCGGACACACCACGCGCGCCGTGCCGCCATGCAGATGCATGATCGCCCTGACGATCGCAAGCCCCAGTCCGCTCGATTCGGTGAATTCGCTGCGCGCCGCGTCCGCGCGATAGAAGCGATCGAACAGACGGTCCAGTTGCGATTCCGGAATCGGTTCGCCATCGTTTTCGACCACCACGGTGGCGCCTTTTTCATCCTCGGTGCCGCGCAGGCGTATGACCGTATCGCACGCGCCATATCGCACCGCATTGACGACCAGATTGTTGATCGCGCGGCGGCATAGCATCGGGTTGACCGATGCCACACCTTCAGCGACGACTTCGAAGCGCATGCCGCGCTCGTCGGCAAGTCCTTCGAAATAGTCTGCGATCCTGGCGAGTTCGCCGCGCAAATCGACCGGCTCGCGTTCGATGCAAAGCGCCGCATGATCCGCATGCGCAAGAAACAGAATGTTCTCCGCGATGTGGCTCAGGCGGTTCAGTTCCTCGAGATTCGATTCCAATACCTGCTGATACTCCTCAGGCTCACGAGGTTTGGCGAGCGTCACCTGGCTCTGCCCGATCAACGTGCCAACAGGCGTGCGAATCTCATGCGCCAGATCGGCGGAGAACTGCGACAGGCGCTGATAACCATCGGCAAGACGGTCGAGCATCGCGTTGAACGCATGCGTGAGCTGGCGCAGCTCGACCGGCGCCGCCTCGCTGTCGAGCCGTACGGACAGGCTCGCCGGGCTGATCTGCGCCGCTCGCGTGGCGATCTCGCGAACCGGCCGCAGCGCGCGGCGCAGCACGTAGTAAGCAAGCAGCGTTGCGGCCAGCATGCCGATCAGCGTGGCCAGCACGATGCGATCGCGATACGCGGCCAGCATGCGCACTTCCTGGGTCATCGGGTGTGCGGCGATCACTTCGACTTCCGTGCCGTCCTCGCGCGCCTTGGCGGTGGCGATCGCCCAATGCACCGGCACGCCGTCCGGCAAACGGGTCTGGCGGACGTCCGCGAAGGTCGGCAAGCGGCCTCCCGTTGCGGCTTGCAACGCGGGCACCGCCACGTTCGCCGGATTCACGTCGATGAACGGCGCCTCGCCAGGACGGCGAAACAGCAGCACATCCTGCTCCGCGCCGAGCATGGTCTCGAACAGCAACGGCCGGTTCTTCAATTCGCTGACCGAATAGAGATCGCGCACAATGCGGCTGAAATGCTCGACGCGGCCGGCGAGCACCACGTCGGCGCGGCGCTGCAACGAAAGCTCGGCCGAGCGGTAGAAATACGCGCCGAGCATGCCGATCACCACGAACGCGATCAAGGCGAAGAGCAGCGTGGTGCGAACCGTCAACGAACGTTCGGTCCAGAGTTTCATGAGCCGTCGCCGAACGTGTAGCCAATGCTGCGTACGGTATGAATCAGCTTCTTTTCGAACGGATGATCGACCTTCGCGCGCAGCCGTTTGATCGCCACGTCGACCACATTGGTGTCGCTGTCGAAATTCATGTCCCACACTTCCGAGGCGATCTGCGTGCGTGATAACGCCTCGCCCTGGCGCCGCACCAGCAGATGCAGCAGCATGAATTCCTTGTTGGTCAGGAGAATCTCCACGCCTTCGCGCGTCACCTTGCGGCGCAGGACGTCGAGCTTCAGGTCGGCGATCTCGAACACGTCGCTCTCGCGGATCACGCCGCGGCGCAGCAGCGTGCGGATGCGCAACACCAGTTCGGTAAACGAAAACGGTTTGACGAGGTAATCGTCCGCGCCGAGTTCGAGCCCGCGAATGCGGTCGCTCACTTGATCCCGCGCGGTCAGGAAAATCACCGGCAGATCGCGCCGCGCGCGCAGTGCACGCATGATTTCCCAGCCGTCGATGCCTGGCAGCATCACGTCGAGCACCACGAGGTCGTACGCGTGTTCCAGCGCCATGTGCAAGCCGTCCGTGCCGGTGCGCGCGAGGTCGACCGCGTAGCCGCTCTCGCGCAGACCCTTCTTCAGGTAGTCGCCGGTTTTCGGGTCGTCTTCAATGACGAGAATGCTCATGACGCTTGGCGCTCCAGCTCGGACTTGCGTTCAGGCTTCAATTCAGGCGTTCGTTGAAGCGCAGGACGTGGATATGCCGGTCATTCTACGTGGCCGCGGCGCGCCATTCATGACGTTTTTGTCATTCGTCTGTCATTCAGCGGAGCCAATCGCGCGCTTAATCTGGACGCTATCGTTCACCACCTGGAGCAGATTCATGAAGATCGTTTCAGCGCGCACACTGCGCGCCCTCGTCGCCCCTGCGCTCGCCGCCGCCCTGCTCGCCGCGGGAACCGTCGCCTACGCCCAGAGCACGGCGCCCACCGGCGTGCGCGGCACGGTGACCTCGCTCGCGGGCGATCTGCTGAAGGTCCACACGCGCGACGGCAAGGACGTCGACGTGAAGCTCGCCAACGACACGCCGATTCGCGGCGTCACGATCGCCAACGTAAACGACATCAAAGCGGACAGCTATGTCGGCACCGCCGCGATCCCGCAGCCCGACGGCACGCTGAAGGCGCTCGAAGTGCACGTGTTCCCGGCCAGCATGCGCGGCTCCGGCGAAGGCTTTCGCCCATGGGATCTCGGCTCGAACAGCACGATGACCAACGGCACCGTCGGCTCCCTCGTGGTCAGCAACGGCCGCACGATCACCGTCAAGTACAAGGACGGCGAAAAGAAAATCGTGATTCCGCAAGATGTGCCTATCGTCAGTTTGCAGCCAGGCGACCGCTCGTTGCTGGTGCCGGGCGCGAAGGTCGTGCTGTTCGCACACAAGGAAGCCGACGGCACGATGGCGGCGAACTTCATCTCGGCAGGCGTGCATGGTGTGACGCCGCCGATGTAACACGGCGTTTATTCAGCGTTGCCTCGTTTGTTCGAGCGGCCGCGTTGTGCAGCGACGCGGCCTTCAAGTTCCTGTTTGCCTCGTGATCCTAACCATGACCGAACCGCAAGCGCGCTTAGTCGTTCACCCGCTCGTCGTACGCATCACGCACTGGATCAACGCGTTTGCGATGGTCTGCATGGTGATGAGCGGCTGGGCGATCTATAACGCGTCGCCCTTTTTTCCATTCAGGTTTCCCGTGTGGGCGACGGTCGGCGGCTGGCTCGGCGGGTCGATTGCATGGCATTTCGCGGCCATGTGGCTGCTGTGCGCGAACGGCCTGCTGTATCTCGCGTACGGCATCGGACGTGGGCATTTTCGGCGCAAGCTGTTGCCGGTTCGTCCACGCGATGTCGTACACGATGCAGCCTTGGCGCTGAAATTCAAGCTGCCGCACGATACCGGCAAATATAACGCGGTGCAGCGCGCGCTGTATCTGTTCGTGTTGTTCCTCGGCGTGATGCTGGTCGCGTCGGGGTTGTCGATCTGGAAACCGGTGCAGTTCTCGTGGCTCACCGCGTTGTTCGGCGGCTTCGATTTCGCGCGGCGCGTGCATTTTGTCGCGATGGCGGGCGTGGTCGGGTTTGTCGTCGTGCATCTGGCGCTGGTGCTGCTGGTGCCGCGCACATTGCTGCCGATGTTGACCGGGCGCGCGAGACATTCCGCGCAAGAAGGAAATCACGCATGAGCGCATCCAAACCCGTCAACGCGGACAAACCCCGCATCGTCCTCGCGGATCACCAGCCGCAAATCGAGCGCCTGCAGCGGCGCCTGTTCCTGCGTTCGTCGCTGTCGATCGGCGCGCTCGCGATGCTCTCGGGTTGCAACATGCAGGACGGCGATTCGGTCGACAAGGTGCTGTGGGCCATGTCGCGCTGGAACGATCGCGTGCAGGGCTGGCTCTTCGATCGCAACAAGCTGGCGCCGACCTATGCGGCGAGCGAGATCACCGACCCGTTTCCGTTCAACGCGTTCTATCCGGAGTTCGACGCGCCGGACATCGACGGCTCGACGTATCGCCTCGAAGTGTCGGGCCTCGTATCCGACAAACGCACGTGGAACCTGGATCAACTGCGCGCATTGCCGCAGACTTCGCAGATCACGCGCCACGTCTGCATAGAAGGATGGAGCGCGATCGGGCAATGGCGAGGCGTGCCGTTTCGCACGTTTCTGGAACGTATCGGCGCCGATCTGAGCGCCCGCTATGTCGGCTTCAAATGCGCGGATCGCTATTACTCGAGCCTCGACATGGCGACCGCGCTGCATCCGCAAACACAACTCACGCTCGATTTCCGCGACGCGCCGCTGCCCGCCAAATACGGCTATCCGCTCAAGCTGCGCGTGCCGACCAAACTCGGCTTCAAAAATCCGAAGCACATCGCGGCGATCTTCGTCACCAATACGAACCCCGGCGGCTATTGGGAAGATCAGGGCTACAACTGGTTCAGCGGGCTATAGACTCGCCGCGAGAACGAACGCCTATACAGCGGTCACGTAGCGCGCCGCCGGCTTCACCACGCGCGGCGGCGGCGCATCGTATATGGTGCGCATGCGCCTGACTTCATCGACCGGGCTCAGGCCGAACAGGCGCTTGAACTCGCGGCTGAATTGCGACGCGCTTTCGTACCCGACACGCGCCGCCGCCGCGCCCGCATTCAAACCGTCCTGCACCATCAGCAAACGGGCGTGATGCAAACGCGTGGTCTTCACGTATTGCATCGGCGAAGTCGACGTCACCGCTTTGAACTGCGCATGAAACACCGCGAGGCTCATGCCTGCTTCGGAGGCGAGCGTATCGACGTCGAGTTGCCCGTGGTAGTCGGCATGAATACGCCGCAGTGCTTTGGCAATGCGGCCGAAATGATTCTGATGCGTGAGCGCCGCGCGAATCGCATCGCCCTGCTCACCCGTCAAGACGCGATAACAGATTTCACGGACCACGCCGGGCGCGAGAATGCGCGCATCGAGCGGTGAAGCCAACGCATCCATCAGACGCTGCACCGCATTGCACAGCGCCGGATCGAGCGGCGTCGAATAGATGCCGGCCGGTTCGTTTTGCGTGGCGCCTTGCGTTTCATTCAGCGTCATCAGCAACTCGGCCACCATGGTCAGATCGACGCGCACGGAGATCCCGAGGAACGGCTTTTCCGGACTCGCCTCGGTCTCGCATTCGAACGGCAGCGGCACCGAAAGCACCAGGTACTGCTGCGCGTCGTACTGGAACACCTGATCGCCGAGATAACCGCGCTTGCGGCCCTGGCAGACGATCACGATGCTCGGCTCGTACATCACCGGCATGCGCGGCAATGAAGTATTTGCACGCATCAGGTTGACGCCTTCCAGACTCGAGCGCGTGAGGCCCGGATTGGGTGCGAGTACATCGAACAATTCGATCAGACGCTGCTGCGCGGCATCGGCCGAAAGGGGTTTTGCAGCGGGAGTTGGCATGACGGTATAGTGACGCGCAAGAGAATAATGCTTGAAATTTAGCATCAAACGGACTATCGCGCTCCTCGCCAGGAGTTTTAGGCAAATCTTCAAGACATTCAGGTATTCCCCGGCTCGTGCCTGGCTCCTATTATGGGAACCCTGCCGGATCAACTTTCTCCGCGCTGCGCCGGGCCCGGTTGTCAATTCACTGCTTCGGCGAATTCGGCAACCCCCGCCGCGCCGTGATCCCGGTTCCATGACAAGGTTCGGCCGCATCGGCGACGCGCGTCGCCCATTGTCGGCGGCCTTGCGACATCACCACCCTCTTTGCTGGAGCTACCCATGAGCACGACTTATGCCTATGCAGCGATCGACGCCACCGCGCCGCTCGCCCCGTTCGAAATCCAGCGCCGCGCACTGCGCCCCAACGACGTGCAGATGGAAGTCCTGTTTTGCGGCGTGTGCCATTCCGATTTGCACCAGGCGCGTAATGAATGGAAGAACACCGTGTTTCCGGTCGTGCCGGGCCATGAAATCGTCGGCCGCGTGACTGCCGTTGGCCCGGACGTGACGAAGTACAAGGCGGGCGATCTGGTCGGCGTCGGCTGTCTGGTCGATTCGTGCCGCACCTGCGCGAGTTGCGAGGAAGGTCTCGAGCAGTATTGCGAAAACGGTTTTGTCGGCACCTACAACGGTGTCGACCGCGTCGACGGCCAGAACACTTACGGCGGTTATTCGACGCAACTCGTCGTCGACGAGGAATTCACGCTGCGCGTGCCGGACAATCTCGATCCGGCGGGTGTCGCGCCGTTGCTGTGCGCGGGCATCACGACGTACTCGCCGCTGCGCACGTGGGGCGCCGGTCCCGGCAAGAAGGTCGGCATTGTGGGCCTCGGCGGTTTGGGCCATATGGGCGTGAAGCTCGCACGCGCGATGGGCGCGCATGTCGTGTTGTTCACCACGTCGCCGTCGAAGATTGAAGATGCAAAGCGCCTTGGCGCGCATGAAGTGGTGATTTCGAAGAATCAGGAAGAGATGGAAGCGCATTTGAACAGCTTCGATTTCATTCTGAATACGGTTGCCGCGCAGCATGATCTGAATCCGTTTTTGAATCTGCTGAAGCGGGATGGGACCATGACGTTGGTGGGCGCGCCGGAACATGACCATCCGTCGCCGCAAGTGTTTAATCTGATACTAAAACGTCGCCGTTTGGCCGGGTCGCTGATTGGCGGCATTGCCGAGACGCAGGAGATGCTGGATTTCTGCGGCGAGCACGGGATTACTTCTGATATCGAGGTGATTCCCATGCAGGGGATTAATGAGGCTTATGAGCGGATTCTTAAGAGCGATGTTAAGTATCGGTTTGTGATTGATTTGGATTCCTTGCGGAAGTAGGTCTTTTTTTGCCCGTGCGGCGGATGGGGTTTTTTTGTGCCGGCTGCGCGGGGAATTTCTTCGGGTTTTTGCCTTGGCGGCGGCAGTTTGTTTGGGTGCTTTTTGGTGTTGGCCTTTCCTTGATTTCTTGGTGGTCTATTAGCGTTGCCCCTGTGCGGGGCGGCACTTACTTTTCTTTGCCGGCCGCAAAGAAAAGTAAGCAAAAGAAAGCGGCTCAAACCGCCAGCTCTTAAGTGGGTTCCCTGGCTTGAAAGGGGTAGTGGTGCATCTGGAATCCGTGCTCTCGCACATTCGGCGTGAGTGACAAGGCAGTCATACTTCCGGCGGCGCTACGCGCGCCGAAGCGGTGCTTCGCTCCTCCGTTTACGGCATACCGCCGAGGCGAAGCCCACGGCTCCCACGGCGCAAAGAATTACCACTGGTTTCCCTGGCAGACCCATCCGCGACGCACGCAGTGCGGAGTGGGAGCGGATGACGGCCTGGTCACTGACGCTGGCTGCGCGAGGGATCGTCCGTTTATCGCGCCACTGCCCCCTCCAAGCCAGGAGACCCCCTTAAGAATTAGCGGTTTGAGCCGCTTTCTTTGCTTACCTTTCTTTGCGGCGGCAAAGAAAGTAAGTGCCGCCCCGCACAGGGGCAACGCTAATAGATCACTAACAAATCAAGGAAAGGCCAACACCAAAAAGCACCCAAACAAACTGCCGCCGCCAAGGCAAAAAAAATCTACTTCGACTGGAGCATGCCCCGTGATCGACAGAATAACTGCAATGCGCACATTCATCCGAATCGTGGACACCAACAGCTTCACCCGCGCAGCGGAGTCGTTAAACATCCCTCGTGCGACGGCGACCACCATCGTCCAGAATCTGGAAGCCCTGCTCGGCACGGCACTCCTCGCCCGCACGACGCGGCGCCTGAGCGTCACGCCCGAAGGCGCGGCCTACTACGAGCGCTGCGCGCAAATCCTCGCCGACATCGACGACATGGAAGCGAGCATCCGTCACGCAACAGACAATCTGACAGGCCGTCTGCGCATCGAAATGCCCGGCGCGGTAGCGAGCGCCATCGTGCTGCCGGCACTCGACGACTTTCATACACGCTACCCCAACCTCGATCTCGCCATCGGCATCAGCCCTCGCACCGTCGACCTGATCTCGGACGCGATCGACTGCAGCATCCAGCTAGGCGAATTGCCCGATTCGAATCTGGTGGCACGGCAGCTCGGAACCCTCGAACACGTGACATGCGCGAGCCCGGCCTATCTGGAACGCTACGGCACGCCCGGCGATCTCGACGATCTGCGCGGACATCTCGCGGTCAATTGCATGTCGCCGCATAACGGGCGCGAAGTGGACTTCGATTTCGAAGTGGACGGCGAGGCACAAAACGTCAAGGTGAGCGGCTTCGTCAAGGTCAGCGACGAACAGGCCTATCTCACCTGCGGACTGCAAGGCCTCGGCCTGATTCAACCGGCGCGGATCGCCGCGCAACCGTACATCGATTCGGGACTGCTGCGCGAAGTATTGCCGCAATGGAAGCCCGTGCCGATGCCGGTCTCGGTCGCGTATGTGAAGAACCGCCGCGTCTCGCCGCGCGTGCGGGCGTTCGTCGACTGGCTCGCGGAGTTGTTCGAGAAAACGGAGCACGTCGATCAGGACCTCTCGCGCGTGCGTCAGTTGTTGCGCGGCCTGCATCCCGCCTGAGGCGGGTTTAACGCAGGCTCGCAACGCTAGTAATAAGCGCGTCAGTTCCGTAGTGTTACCGGCACCGGCCGCGTCAGCAGATCGACGTAGAAATTGAAAAAGTTCGGATTGTCGAAGCGCTTGACGATCGTCATCTTCTGCAAACCCGCCGGCGGCGAACTCGTATAACCCGTGGCCTTTCCGTCATTGGCGCCGAAACTCATGTCCACGTCCACCCACTCATCCACCGTCTGCCTCGTCAGCGCGCGGCGGCCCGTGGCATTTCGCGAGCCGCGTGGCTCAATGGCTGATCATCCAGGGCCTGCCGCCAAGATTGGTCTTGAGGCTCCCCGGCGTCGTAGCGCCCGCGGACGCCTTCGACCCACACCCGCATCCCGGCCCATGACGGTGCCTGTACTCGCCCGAACGCTGCGGCGCATGCGCCGCGCGCTCGTTGATCCGATGACCGGCAAGCACGGCCGCCGGCATCAGCGATAACGCCGGCAGGCTCAGCATGCGCTGCGCCGGCGCGTCGCAAGCAGGACACGTGCAGGCTGTATCGCGCTCGGCGACACGGCGTATCGCGGTAAACGGACCGCAGGTATCGCAACAGTAGTCGTAAATCGGCATGGTGCTGTCCTCTCAAGCTCTATCGATCGGCATGTGCATCGCCGGTATTTCGGGGCGGCCGCCGCACCAAATTCCGCGGCGGCCCAGGCACGCTGCAGCGCGCGCTCAGCCCCACCTGCGTCAGACCAGATCCGGCGACAACGGCAGATCCACCTCACCCGCAATATGCTTGACGGGCCCCGCGGAATTCGGCCGGATATCGAAGTCGAATATCTGGGTGGGCAGCCACAGCGTGGCGCACGCGTTCGGCACGTCGACCACACCGCTGATATGCCCTTGCACCGGCGCCGTGCCGAGAATCGAATAGGCTTGCGCGCGCGAGTAGCCGAACTTCGTCAGATACTCGATCGCATTCAGGCACGCCTGGCGGTACGCGATATGCACGTCGAGATAGTGCTGCTTGCCCTGCTCGTCGACGGAGATGCCTTCAAAAATCAGGTAGTCGTTATAGTTGGGCGTGATGGGACTCGGCTTGAAGATCGGATTTTTGATGCCGTACCTGGCCATGCCGCCCTTGATCAACTCGACTTTCATGTGCACCCAGCCGGCCATTTCGATCGCGCCGCAGAACGTAATTTCGCCGTCGCCCTGACTGAAGTGCAAGTCGCCCACCGAAAGACCCGCGCCGTCGACATAGACCGGGAAATACACCTTCGAGCCGCGCGACAAGTCCTTGATGTCGCAGTTGCCGCCATGCTCGCGCGGCGGCACCGTCCGCGCGCCCTCCGCCGCCGCTTTCCCGTGCGCGTCGCCGGCGAGCCGCCCCATATGCGCGGTCGCCGCGAACGGCGGATTGGCCAGGCCCGGAACGCGCTGCGGATCCGTGGCGATCAGCGCCGCCTCGCGCTCGTTCCATGTTGCGAGCATCTTCGGATCGGGTAGGCAGCCGATCAGCCCAGGGTGAATCAGCCCCGCGAACTGCACACCGGGAATGTGACGCGAACTGGTAAAGAGGCCGTGAAAATCCCAGATCGACTTTTGCGCCTGCGGGAAATGATCGGTCAGGAAGCCGCCGCCATTCTTCTTCGAAAAGAAACCGTTGAAGCCCCACTGGCTCTCCTGCTTCGCGCCGATGTCGAGCAGGTCCACCACCAGCAGATCACCCGGCTCCGCACCCTTCACGCCGACCGGCCCCGACAGGAAGTGCACGATCGACAGATCGATATCGCGTACGTCGTCGGCGCTGTCGTTGTTCTTGATGAAACCGCCGGTCCAATCGTACGTCTCGAGAATGAAATCGTCGCCGGGATTGACCCAGCAGGCCATCGGAATGTCCGGGTGCCAGCGGTTATGGATGTTCTCGTTGTCGTACGCCGACTGGTTCAGGTCGACCTTGATTAGCGTTTCAGCCATTGCAAATCCTCCTCCTGGAAATAGCGGACAATCGGCTCATACCGACAGGTACTCGCGGATCTTCGCGGTGTCGGCGGCCGTGCACGAACTTTCGTGCACGAGCCGGCCGCCTTCGATGACGAACAGCCGGTCGGCGACGTCGAGCGCAAAGCTCAGCACCTGCTCCGACACGACGATCGTGATATCGCGCAGCTTGCGGATCTCGTTCAGCGCGCGCGCGATGTCCTTGATGATCGACGGCTGAATGCCTTCGGTCGGCTCATCGAGCAACAGCACCTTGGGCCGGGTGACGAGCGCGCGCGCAATCGCGAGCTGTTGCTGCTGGCCGCCGGACAGATTGCCGCCCTTACGGCCGCGCATGTCGTAGAGCACCGGGAACAGCGCGTAGATTTCCTCGGGCACGATCGTCGTGGGTGCATTCTCGAGACCGGTCTGGATGTTCTCCTCGACGGTCAGCGTGGCGAAAATCTGCCGCCCTTGCGGCACATAGGCGATGCCTTTGGCGACCCGCCGGAAGCTTTCGTCGCGCGACACCTCTTCGCCGTCCACCTGAACCGAGCCTGCCTTGAGCGGCAAAATGCCGATCAGCGACTTGAACAACGTGGTCTTGCCCATGCCGTTGCGTCCCATGATCGCCACGGTTTCGTTGCGGGCGGCGTTGAAGCTGACGCCGTGCAGCGCTTCGCTCTGGCCATAACTGACGAATACGTCGTCGACATTCAACATGCTGGACTCCTTACCGGACGACTCGATAGCCAACTCAGTGGCCCAGATAAACGTCGATGACGCGCGGGTCCGCCTGCACCTGCGCCATCGCCCCTTCGGCGAGAATCTTTCCCTGATGCATCACGGTGACCTTGTGCGCGATCTGCTCGACGAACGCCATGTCATGCTCGATCACGATCATCGAGCGGTTCCGGCAGATCCGTTTGAGCAGCTCGGCGGTGACCTCACGCTCGCGCACGCTCATCCCGGCAATCGGCTCGTCGAGCATCAGGAGCTCCGGCTCCTGCATCAGCAACATGCCGATTTCCAGCCACTGCTTCTGCCCGTGCGACAGCAGCCCGGCCTCGAGATCGAGCTGGTTTTCAAGGCCGATCTCGCCGGCTACACTGCGCACGCGGTCGAGCACATCGTCGCTGCGGCGAAATGCAAGCGCACCGAACACGCCCCGTCCACCAGGAAACGACACCTCCAGGTTCT
>DASPZL010000096.1:0-2760 GCA_035636295.1 Paraburkholderia sp. | reverse complement strand
TTCAATCGAGCCGGCGCGCGAGCAGCGGGTCCGATCCCGCAGTGCAGCAGTTGGCAGCGGCGCGGCCGGTCAAAGACGCACGAGCCGTACAGCAGGAGCGGCGAGCATCGGCGGCGAACGCAAAACAGAAAGGCAATGTGTTCGCGCGAATGGGTCTCTTCTTTCGACGTGTAAGCTATCGTCAGCATGACCGCGGAAGCCACCAAGACATCTATTCCCATCCCTGAGCGGTTTCGTCCCCGGCGCGCCGCTGGGCGCGCCCCGACGATGCGCTTCGGGCCGGGTCCGGCGACGATGGCCGTCGCCTCTTTGCTGTGCCTGCTAATCGGCCTGCTGTATCTTGCCTTGCAGATCAGGATGGTCTTTTCGGATCAGCTCAAACAGGAATATGCGAGCCTCGTCCTCGAAGAGGTCCAACGAGCGGAAAGCGCACGCAATCTGGTCGGCGTGTGGGAGCACGTGCCCGCCGATAGCAGGGCCAAGGCGGACGGTCAGCGAAATGCGCGCGCCGAACTTGCTCGCCGCCTCACGTCGCTGGCTGCGCTGGTGAATGCGAGCCCGTCCACGGCGCCGCGTGTTGCGCCGTCCGCGCTGTCCCCGGACGCGAACCTTCACGACACGGATGTTCAGCTCGGCAACGCATCGGCCTACTGGCGCGCGCAACGCGACGTCGACGGCGCCGACGTGCGGGTGCGGATCACGCATGTCGCGTACACGGTGATCGCATTGGCAGCGCTGCTGTTCTGCATGTTGATCACGGCGCTCGGCATGTATGCGAAACGGACTTACCAATTGGCGGGACAGTCGCACGAATTCGAGCACGCGGCGCTACACGATCCGATGACCGGGCTGCCGAACCGGCGCAAGCTATTCACCGCGCTCGAAGCGGCGGCGACGAGGCGGCACGCCGATTCGGCGCCTCACAAAATCGCCGTGCTGTATGTCGACCTGGACGGATTCAAGCAGGTCAACGATTCGCTTGGTCACCGCGTCGGCGATGAATTTCTGGTCGCGGTGTCGAAGTGCTTTCGCGAATCGGTACGCAAGGTCGACGTCGTCGCCCGGATCGGCGGCGACGAATTTGCCGTGCTGGTGCGGGGATTTTCGGCGGATGTGGAACTCGTTGACATTGCCCGGCGGCTCATCGCGTGCGTGGTTCGGACAGACGAGCAGATGGGAATCGGGCTGGTTCGCGCGAGCATCGGCATAGCCAGCTTCCCCGATCTCGTCGACGATTACCATCGCCTGATCGCCGCGGCCGACGAGGCAATGTACCAGGTCAAGCGCAGCGGCAAGAACGGATACGCATTCGTGGATCAGATTCGCCGGGCGGCGGCACTATGATGTTTTTTCTTCGGTGGCCTTGGGCTCATACGGGACAACCGGCGGGCCTTTCATCCCCACGCGGCATTCTGCAAAACGATCCGGTACCCGTCGGGGTCCTCGAATGTTTTGCCCTGCCGGTCCCAGTAGGGATTTTCCGCTTCACACGCGAGCACGCCGAGCGCCTCTAGCCGCTCGACGGCCGCGATCCATTCATCGTGTTCGGGAAGATAGAGCACCAGAAGATGCTCGGCGGTCGGCGCGCGGCCAACCGTGACGCCGTGCTGATGCGTGAGTTCGAGGTGCCAGGGCCAGCTGCGCCGCCCCAGCACGATGCCGTCGAAACCTTCATGCTTCTCGAAGCGGGCGAGAACCTCGAAACCTAATCCCCTGGTATAGAAGTCCGCGACCTTGTGCAGATCGTTGGTAGGACGAGCGACTCGGAGAACGGGCGACTGCATCGGCAACTCCACGGGCAACATGCGTGCCTTACAGCATAGCGTGCCGAGCGGCGGTTCGTGCCCGCTCGGCCCCTTCACCCGCCACCGCGAACACAACCTCAATGCACCGACGCCTGCGTCCGTTCAGCCTGCCGCGTTTGCGTCGCCGCGCTCACCACGGCAAAAACAATCACGTTGACAGCCAACGCCAGAAACCCAATATTGACGTCCTTCAGCGCATCGGGCA
Organism: Paraburkholderia sp.; assembly: GCA_035636295.1. Taxonomy (GTDB): domain Bacteria; phylum Pseudomonadota; class Gammaproteobacteria; order Burkholderiales; family Burkholderiaceae; genus Paraburkholderia. The sequence continues at coordinate 750 of DASPZL010000096.1, read as the reverse complement.
AAAACGGCATCAGTTGGCCCACGCTCAAATGCATGGTGGTCGTCACCGCCACCACCGCCACGCCGGCGAGAATCCCGCAAAAGGCGCCTTGCCTGGTGGCGCGATTATTCGGCCGCAAGCTGCAGATCACCGCGGGGAACAGCTGCGTCACGAAGCTATAGCCCATCAGCAGCAACGCGACGATCGTCTCGCCGCCGTGCAGCGTGAAGCCCACCGCGACGAGCGCCACCACCGGCACCAGAAAGCGCGCCAGCTTGGCAACGGTCGCATCCGACGCATTGCGGCTCACCATGCCGCGATACACGTCGTTGGCGAGCAGCGTGGAGGCCGCCGTCAGAATCATCGACCCCGGCACCAGCGCGGTTAGCACGCCCGCCGCGCCGATCACGCCGACGAACCACGGGTCGAAGGTCTGCAACGACAGGCGGAACAGCGAGAGGTCGATGTCGCCGCCCTTGAGCCCCGGCACCTTCAGCGTCGCCGCAAAGCCCACGAAAAACACGAACAGCAGAATCAGCTGGTAGAGCGGCAGCACGATCGCGTTGCGGCGGAAAATGCGCTCGTCCTTCGCGGTGAAGATCGAACCGAACGTGTGCGGCCACATGAAAAAGCCCAGCGCGGTCAGGAGCACGGTCGACTGGAACCAGGTCACGCTCGAACCTTTTGCCGGAAAGGTGAGGAAGCCGGGACGCGCGGCGTCGATCGCGTGGAACATTTCGCCGAAGCCGCCGTAGTAGTGCAGCGGCAGAT
>DASPZL010000095.1:0-33092 GCA_035636295.1 Paraburkholderia sp. | reverse complement strand
CGTACTTCGAATGGGTGCAGGACTTCTCGAGCTTCTTCTGGACCGAGGACGAGATCAACCAGCGCCTCGAACGCGTGATGCGCGAAGCATTCGCCGCGGTGTGGCAGGTGTCCAGCGAGCAGAACGTCTCCGTGCGTACCGCCGCGTTTATCGTCGCGTGCAAGCGGATTCTGCAAGCGCGCGAAATGCGCGGCCTGTATCCCTGATCTGTCTGCGTGAACGGCGGCTCCGCCACCTCGCGGACCCGCTGAATATCCCTTGCTTCAACGTGGTTCACAAGACCGCGTGTTTTACCCGGCGGGCGGCATCGTATCGATGCCGCCCGCCTTTGCATGCCCGGAAAGCTTGACCGATTGGGTTAAGGCGCTGTAAACCGTAGCGGCGTACACGCAACAAACATGGTTTATAGCCATACTTTCAGAATAATTACTTTGCTAAACTGGCGCCGGTTCTTGCCAAGGAGATCACACATGAAGGTTAAAAAAGCTGCGCTGCTGCTCGCGACTCTCGGACTGTTTACAGTTGGCGCGCACGCGCAAGACGCTGGTACGCTGAAAAAGATCAAGGACACGGGCGTCATTTCGCTGGGCCATCGCGAATCGTCGATCCCGTTTTCGTATTACGACGACAAGCAGAATGTCATCGGTTATTCGCAGGAATTCGCGCTGAAAGTGGTTGAGGCGGTCAAGCAGAAGCTGAATATGCCTGGCCTGAAGGTCAAGCTGACGCCGGTTACGTCGCAAAACCGTATTCCGCTGGTGCAGAACGGCACCGTCGACATGGAATGCGGCTCGACCACGAATAACGCCGAGCGCCAGCAACAGGTTGCATTCTCGAACACGATCTTCGTGATCGGCACGCGCCTGATGACCAAGAAAGATTCGGGCATCAAGGATTGGGCCGACCTGAAGGGCAAGACGGTCGTCACGACCGCCGGCACCACGTCCGAGCGCCTGCTTCGCAAGATGAACCAGGACAAGAGCATGGGCATGAACATCATCAGCGCGAAGGACCACGGCGAGTCGTTCCTGACGCTCTCCACCGGCCGCGCTGCCGCGTTCATGATGGACGACGCGCTGCTGGCAGGCGAACGCGCCAAGTCGAACAAGCCGGACGACTTCGTGATCGTCGGCGCGCCGCAGTCGCATGAAGCGTACGGCTGCATGATTCGCAAGAACGATCCGGAGTTCAAGAAGGTCGTCGACGACGCGATCGCGAAGGTCGAAACCTCGGGCGAAGCCGATCAGATCTACAAGAAGTGGTTCGAATCGCCGATTCCGCCGAAGGGCCTGAACCTGAGCTTCCCGGAAAGCGACGACATCAAGGCGCTCTACAAGAGCCCGAATGACAAGGCTATCGATTAAACCTTAGCTGTTTTTTTGAATCGCTGAACGAAACGGAAGGGGCAGCACGCTTCTTCCGTTTCTTTTTGCTGGAGTCTTGGTCATGTCATATCACTGGAACTGGGGCATTCTGCTGAGTCCGGTCTCGACCGGCGAGCCGACCACCTATCTGGGCTGGCTGATGTCCGGCTTCTGGGTCACGATTACCGTGTCGCTGTCGGCATGGGTGATCGCGCTGATCGTCGGGTCGTTGTTCGGTGTGCTGCGCACGGTGCCGAACAAATGGGCGTCGGGCATCGGCACGCTCTATGTCGCGATTTTCCGCAACATCCCGCTGATCGTGCAGTTCTTCATCTGGTATCTGGTGATACCGGAATTGCTGCCCGTGTCGATCGGCACCTGGTACAAGCAACTGCCGCCGAGTGCGCAGTTCTTTTCGTCGTCGATCGTGTGTCTTGGGCTCTTCACCGCCGCGCGCGTGTGCGAGCAGGTGCGCTCGGGCATCAACGCGTTGCCGCGCGGCCAGCGCGCCGCGGGCCTCGCGATGGGCTTCACGCAATGGCAGACGTATCGCTACGTGCTGTTGCCGGTTGCGTACCGGATCATCGTGCCGCCGCTTACGTCAGAGTTTCTGAATATCTTCAAGAACTCGGCGGTCGCCTCGACGATCGGTCTGCTGGATTTGTCCGCTCAGGCGCGTCAACTGGTCGACTACACGTCGCAGACGTATGAGTCGTTCATCGCGGTCACGCTGGCTTATGTGTTGATCAATCTGGTCGTGATGCAACTGATGCGCTGGGTCGAAGCCAAGACCCGGTTGCCCGGCTATATCGGAGGCAAGTGATGCACCATTTCGACTGGAGCGGTATTCCGGGCGCGCTGCCTACGCTGTGGACCGGCGCCATCGTCACCATCAAGATCACGCTGATCGCGATCGTGATCGGCATCATCTGGGGCACGGTTCTCGCGATGTTGCGGCTGTCGTCGTTCAAACCCTTCGAGTGGTTCGCAAAGGGTTACGTCACGATCTTCCGTTCGATCCCGCTGGTCATGGTCCTGCTGTGGTTCTTCCTGATCGTGCCGCAGGTGCTGCAAAACGTGCTCGGGCTCTCGCCGGATATCGACATTCGCCTCGCGTCGGCGATGGTCGCTTTCTCGTTGTTCGAGGCGGCGTACTATTCCGAGATCATTCGCGCGGGCATTCAGTCGGTGCCGCGCGGGCAGGTCAATGCGTCGTTCGCGCTCGGCATGAACTACGCGCAGGCCATGCGTCTCGTGGTGCTGCCGCAGGCGTTCCGCGCGATGGTGCCGCTTCTGCTCACGCAAGGCATCGTGCTGTTTCAGGATACGTCGCTCGTCTACGTGATCAGCCTCGCCGACTTCTTCCGCACCGCCACGAATATTGGCGACCGTGACGGCACGAATGTCGAGATGGTACTGTTCGCTGGCGCGTGTTATTTCGTGATCTGTGTGATCGCGTCGAGCCTCGTCAAAGGTCTTCAGAAAAAGGTCGCAAGATGATCTCTATCAAGAATGTTTCGAAGTGGTACGGTCAGTTCCAGGTGCTGACCGACTGCACGACAGAAGTCAAAAAGGGTGAAGTGGTGGTGGTGTGCGGGCCGTCGGGCTCGGGCAAGTCCACGCTGATCAAAACCGTCAACGGCCTCGAGCCGTTCCAGAAGGGCGAGATCGTCATCAACGGCCAGTCGCTCACCGACAAGAAAACCAATCTGTCGAAGCTGCGCGCGAAAGTCGGCATGGTGTTCCAGCATTTCGAGCTGTTCCCGCATCTGTCGATTGTGCAGAATCTGACGCTCGCGCAGGTCAAGGTGCTCGGCCGGTCGAATGACGAAGCCACGGCGAAGGGCTACAAGCTGCTCGATCGCGTCGGTTTGCGCGCGCATGCGGACAAGTTTCCGGGGCAGTTGTCGGGCGGCCAGCAGCAGCGCGTGGCGATTGCGCGCGCGTTGTCGATGGACCCTATCGCGATGCTGTTCGACGAGCCGACCTCGGCGCTCGATCCGGAAATGATCAACGAAGTGCTCGACGTGATGGTCGAACTCGCGCAGGAAGGCATGACGATGATGTGCGTCACGCACGAAATGGGCTTTGCGAAGAAGGTCGCGCACCGCGTGATCTTCATGGACCAAGGCTTGATCGTGGAAGACGACCGCAAGGAAGATTTCTTCGCGAATCCGAAGTCGGATCGCGCGAAGGATTTTCTGGCGAAGATCCTGCACTGAGTTTTTTCTCGCCGCCGCGCTGTTTATCTGGCGCGGCCCGCGCAGAAAGAAAAGCCGCTTCGGGGACGAAGCGGCTTTTTCGTTTGCAACATGCTGACGCCTGCGATTGCAGGCGCGTCGTGGATCAGGATTCGAACGCGGCGGCGTCGTCGGCCGCTTCGAGGTCGACTTCGGCCGCGGCCGGGCTGGTGGTTTCGATCGAAGCCGCTATCGTGCTCACCGAAGCCGATGCATCCAGCGCCGGATTGCGCAGCTTCTCCAGCACCGAAGCCGGCACCGGCACGTTGACGCGGCCAATGACTTCGCCGTGCTGGAACATCAGCAGGTCGCCCGGTTCGAACGCGGTCCACACTTCGTTGTCGGTCAGCGGCTTGGTCGCGATCACCGCGACGCGATCTTCCGGCGTCGTGTATTTGGCGAAATCGATCGATACGTCCGCGTCGACCAGATGCGCGGTGGAAAACGGCCAGCGCCGCACGATGTAATGCAGATGCGTCGAGCAATGCGCGAACAGCGCCTGGCCGTTCGACATCAGGAAATTGAACACGCCGAATTGCGTGATTTCGCGTGTGAGGGTTTGGAGCGCGGCGAACAGTTCGTCGAGCGGCGGCTGCGTGCCGGGGAAAGCCTTGCGCAAGCCCTGCAGCAGCGCGCAGAACGCGAGCTCGCTATCGGTTGTGCCGACCGGCTGATAGACGCCCGTCAGCGCCGGCGAATAATCTTGCAGGTCGCCGTTATGCGCGAAGATCCAGTGACGCCCCCACAGCTCGCGCATGAACGGATGGCAGTTTTCCAGCAGGATGTGCCCTTGCGTCGCTTTGCGGATATGCGCGATGGTGTTCTTCGATTTGATCGGATAGCGCTTGACCATCTCGGCGATCGGCGAGGTGGCCGACGATTGATGGTCGATGAACAGGCGGCAGGCTTTATCTTCGAAGAAGGCGATACCCCAGCCGTCCGCATGGTGATCGGTGACGCCGCCGCGCGCCGCGAAACCAGTGAACGAGAACGTGACGTCCGTTGGCGCGGCGCAGTTCATTCCGAGAAGTTGGCACATGTTGCGGGTAAGCCTGTGAACGGGGCGAGCCGTTACAATGATGATTTTCCAAGCATATCATCGAGCCAGAAGCGCCAAATAGCAAAATTGACGTGTGTTTAGGCCGCAACGTTGCGGTTTAAACATGTCGTTTGGCTTTTTTGGCCGTGAGTCTCGCCCCCTTTCGCCATGACCGCTCCCAACGCTTCCAACGCTTCCATCGATTCCATCGATTCCATCACCATCGCTCGCCCGGACGACTGGCATCTGCACGTGCGCGACGGCGCGATGCTCGCCGCCGTGCTGCCGGACACGGCACGCCAGTTCGGCCGCGCGATCATCATGCCGAACCTGAAGCCGCCGGTCACCACCACGGCGATGGCGCAGGCGTACCGCGAGCGGATCATCGCCGCGATTCCGGCCGGCGCGAAGTTCGAACCGCTGATGACGCTGTATCTGACCGACAACACGCCGGCGGACGAAATCCGCCGCGCGCGCGAAAGCGGCTTCGTGCACGGCGTGAAGCTGTATCCGGCGGGCGCGACGACCAACTCGGACGCGGGCGTCACCGACATCATGAAATGCGCGAAAACGCTCGAAGTGATGCAGGAAACCGGCATGCCGCTGCTCGTGCACGGCGAAGTGACGGATTCGTCGATCGATCTGTTCGACCGCGAGAAAGTGTTCATCGACCGCGTGATGACGCCGCTGCGCCGCGAATTTCCGGCGCTGAAGGTGGTGTTCGAGCACATCACCACGAAAGATGCGGTCGACTACATCCGCGAAGCCGGCGTGGCGCCGGGGCTGCTGGGCGCAACGATTACCGCGCACCATCTCCTGTACAACCGCAACGCGATTTTCCAGGGCGGCATTCGTCCGCATTACTACTGCTTGCCGGTGCTCAAGCGCGAGACGCATCGCGTGGCGCTGGTGGAGGCGGCCACCTCCGGCAATCCGCGTTTCTTCCTCGGCACCGACAGCGCGCCGCATCCGAAGGGTTTGAAGGAGCACGCGTGCGGCTGCGCGGGTTGCTACACGGCGCTGCACGCGCTCGAGCTCTATACGGAAGCATTCGACACAGCCGGCGCGCTGGACAAGTTCGAAGGCTTCGCGAGCTTTTTCGGGGCGGATTTCTACGGCCTGCCGCGCAGCGCGGAGAAGGTCACGCTGCGTCGCGAGGAATGGACGCTGCCGGCTGAACTGCCGGTCGGCGATACGCCGGTTGTGCCGCTGCGCGGCGGCGAGTCGATCGGTTGGCGCCTGGTTTGAGGCCGCGTTAGATGCAGGTGCACGAGGCGGCGCGGCCGGGCTTCGCCGATATCGACTGGACGACGCCGTGGTTCGCCCAGTTTGCCGCACGTGGCAAGCGCTGGCAGCAGGCCGCGCTGACGAGCTACGCGGCCTTGCTCGCCGAAATGAACGCCGACGCCGGCGAGATGCGGCAGGCCACGGGGCGCGGCCGGCGACTTGCGTTCATCGCGCAGGACGATCTGCCGCCCGGCGCGGCATACGAGGCGCATATCGCGTCCACGGGCTGCGTGCCGACGCGCCACAATCTGCATGACTTCTTCAACGGTTCGATGTGGTTTGCGTTTCCGCGCATCAAGGCGGCGCTCAATGCGCGGCAGTCGGCGGCGATCGACGTGTCGGGCGTCGGTCCGACCCGTGGCGGCGTGCGCGACACACTGACCTTGTTCGACGAGAACGCGTTGCTGTTCGCCAGCGCCGATCCTGCGTTGAGCGCTGCGTTACGCGGATTCGATTGGCAGACGCTGCTGGTTGCCGGGCGTGATGCTTGGGGCGCGGGTTGCGAAGTGCGCTGCTTCGGTCACGCGTTGCTGGAAAAGCTGATTGCGCCGTTCAAGGCCTGTACGGGGCATGCGTGGATCGTCGATGTGCCGTCTGAATACTTCGGATGGGACGCCGTGGCGCGCGACGCTTGGCTCGACGAATCCGTGAGCGCGGCGCTCCTGAACACCGACGCCCTGACGAGCCGTATGTTCGCGCCGCTTCCCGTGCTGGGCATTCCCGGCTGGTGGGCGGAGAACGAATCACCCGCGTTTTACGACGACGCTTCCGTGTTTCGCGCAGGAAGGCGCGTCGGCTAAAACGCTTTCAGGGGCCGGTTATGGTCTTGTCCAGTCGGCTATTTCAGCCGTTCAGGCGGCTTGCCGGTCACCTAGATGTTAAAATCCTCCTCAGCAAAGCAGGCTAGGCAGTCGCGGCCTCCGCGGCTTCGGCCAAAGAGGGCGAGGAAAGTCCGGACTCCACAGGGCAGGGTGATGGCTAACGGCCATCCGTGGCGACACGCGGAACAGGGCAACAGAAAGCAAACCGCCGATGGCCCGGCGCAAGCCGGGATCAGGTAAGGGTGAAACGGTGCGGTAAGAGCGCACCGCGGCTGCTGCAAGGCAGACCGGCGCGGTAACCTCCACCCGGAGCAATTCCAAGTAGGCAGGCGCGCATCTTCGAGATGCAGGACGGGGCCCCCGTCTCGTCTGCGGGTAGGAAGCTTGAGCGCGTCAGTAATGGCGCGCCTAGAGGAATGGCTGCCACGCGCGTCGCGTTTTCGGACGTAGCGCGTGCACAGAATCCGGCTTATCGGCCTGCTTTGCCACCTGACAAAAATGCCGGCGTCCGTGTGGACGCCGGCATTTTTCATTTCTGCACTCATTTCGTGCGCTTGGTGCGCGCATTCGGCGGCGAACGCGCCGCGCCACCCTTAACCCGCGACGATATCGAACGAGTGCGTGAGTTCGGCGGTCTTCGCGATCATGATCGAGGCCGAGCAGTATTTGTCATGCGACAGATTGATTGCGCGCTCGACCGTGGCCGGGTTCAGGTTCTTGCCGGTCACGGTGAAGTGAAAGTGGACCTTGGTGAACACTTTCGGATCTTCGCTGGCGCGCTCGGCCTTCAGCGTCACCGAGCAGCCGGCGATTTCCTGGCGGCTTTTCTTCAGGATCATCACGACGTCGTAGGCGGTGCAGCCGCCCGTGCCGAGCAGAACCATTTCCATCGGACGCGGCGCGAGATTGCGGCCGCCGCCTTCCGGCGCGCCGTCCATCGCGACCAGATGGCCGCTGCCCGTCTCGGCCGCGAACGCCATCCCGTCCTGCCCCATCCAGCTAACTTTGCATTCCATGCTGTGCTCCACCGCGCTTCGCTATAACGAGACGCATTGTAGCCCGCCGTTTGCGTGTCCGCCCGAGGCGACTTTCGCCCGAAATTATGCGCAATAGCTGCTTGCGTGTTGCGGTGCGGCATGCCCAGCCGATTCGGGAATGCCCTGGTCATTTTAGGGGTTTTGCTCTAGGCGATCTCTGCGTAGTTAAGGGCTTAAAAGAGGCTTTAAGCTTGATTTAAAAGGAAATTATGCCTGAAGTAGCAGACCATGTTGCTTGCCGCATTATGGTATTAAATTTCACAATACAAATGTTCTTGCGTTGCACAAGGCTGTCTCATATAATCGGCTTCACCGGTTGCAGCAGTTCCTGCAACCTTCGCTGTCTCCTCCACCTCCTCCTTTGGTGGATTAAACCCGAACCGCTCGTTCGGGTTTTTTTTCGCCCGCGCTTTTGTTCCGCGTCGAGGCCGATTTTGGCAGGGCCAGCGGGCCACATGGCCCCGGCCTGGCCGGCCAAATCGCCACGCATCTCGCGCAAACTCCCGCACGTTTTGACTTGGCGTAGCAAATTCCTTTATAATTCAGGGCTTTTCCGCATTCGCGCCCGCGGAGGAAGAACAGGGAGAGCCTGCACGCGCCTCGATGCGCACACTACAAGCAGGAAAAAACACATTGGGCGCAGCAATTTTTTTGGATCGATCATGAAGACGTTTTCCGCAAAAGCCCATGAGGTGACGCGCGAATGGTACGTGATTGACGCGACGGATAAGGTTCTCGGGCGTGTCGCCAGCGAAGTGGCACACCGTCTTCGCGGCAAGCACAAGCCTGAATTCACTCCCCACGTCGACACCGGTGATTTCATCATCGTTATCAACGCCGGCAAGCTGAAGGTCACGGGCAACAAGGCTACTGACAAGAAGTACTATCGCCACTCGGGCTACCCGGGCGGTATCTATGAAACGACGTTCGGCAAGATGCAGGAACGCTTCCCGGGCCGTGCGCTCGAGAAAGCGGTCAAAGGCATGCTGCCGAAGGGCCCGCTCGGCTACGCGATGATCAAGAAGCTGAAGGTCTACGCTGAAGCAACGCACCCGCATTCGGCACAACAGCCGAAAGCGCTCGAGATCTAAGGGGAGCCCACATGATCGGTAACTGGAATTACGGCACGGGCCGCCGCAAGAGCGCCGTCGCACGCGTCTTCATCAAGGCAGGCAAGGGCGATATCGTTGTGAACGGCAAGCCCATCGCCGATTACTTCTCGCGCGAAACGTCGCTCATGATCGTGCGTCAGCCGCTGGAACTCACGAACCACGCCGCTACGTTCGACATCAAAGTCAACGTAACGGGCGGCGGTGAAACGGGTCAAGCCGGTGCGGTTCGCCACGGCATCACCCGCGCGCTGATGGACTATGACGCAACGCTGAAGCCGCAACTGTCGCATGCAGGCTTTGTTACGCGCGATGCTCGTGAAGTCGAACGTAAGAAGGTCGGCTTCCACAAGGCACGCCGCAGGAAGCAATTCTCGAAGCGTTAATCGCTTCGGGTGCGAACCGGCTCCCGGGCTGGAACGCTGCAAAAGCCGCCAACGCTTTCGCGAAGGCGGCTTTTTTATTGGGTTCGCGGCACGGGTTTGTCGCAGCCCGCTTCGTAGCAGCTTCGGCGCGTGGGCGGCGATTCATCCGCTCTGGCAGGCTGTTGGCGGCAATCGCGCCGTCCATTGATTTTCGTGGAAGAGCCCATTGATTTTGTGGGCTTCGGCACGATATCGAGATCAGCCCTACAATAGCGGTTAGAAGCTTTTTGGAGAGTTCGAATGAACGCAGTCACCGATACACCCGTGACCGAGATGCCCGCCCCCTTCGTTTTTACCGACGCAGCGGCTGACAAGGTCAAGCAACTGATCGAAGAAGAAGGCAATGCGGACCTCAAACTGCGCGTTTTTGTGCAGGGCGGCGGCTGCTCGGGCTTTCAGTACGGTTTCACGTTCGACGAAGCCGTTAATGAAGACGACACCGTCATGAACAAGAGCGGCGTCCAGCTGCTGATCGATTCGATGAGCTACCAGTACCTGGTCGGCGCTGAAATCGACTACAAGGACGACATCAACGGCGCGCAATTCGTCATCAAGAACCCGAACGCCACCAGCACCTGTGGTTGCGGCTCGTCGTTCTCGGTTTGATGGCCGGTTAGCGAACAGGTTGTGAATAGAAACGGGGCTTCGGCCCCGTTTCTATTTGTCAGTGAGGATAAATCGCCCCAAGCACGCGCTCCGCGGCCGCCCCCGTAACCGCCGGCAGATTGCCCGGCAGGCGCGCCACGCAGCGCATCGCCAGCCAGGCGAACGCCAGCGGCTCGACCTGGCTCGGCGGCACGCCGAGCGCGTCGGTCGTCATTACCGGCACGCCGCTGACGCCGCTGTCCTCCAGCGCCTGCTGCAGCGCCTTCAGAATCTCCGGATTGCGCGCGCCTCCGCCGCATACGTAGACGGCTCTCGCGTCCGACGCATGCCGCTCGATTTCGCGTGCAACCGTCACCGCCGTGAGTGCGACCAAGGTCGCTTGCACATCCGCGGGGGCGAGCGCCGCGAACGGCTGCAGCTTCGCGTCGAGCCATTCCGTGCTGAACAGGTCGCGGCCGGTGCTTTTCGGCGGCTGCTGCGCGAAAAACGGCTCATCGAGCAAAGCGTTCAGCAGCGTGCGATCCACCTGGCCGCCCGCCGCGAAATGGCCGTTTTCGTCGAAGGGTTTGCCGAGATGGCGCTGCGCCCACTCGTCGAGCAACGCGTTCGCCGGCCCGCAGTCGAAGCCGCGGACGCTGCCGGTCGCGCTCAGAACCGTGATGTTGCTGATGCCGCCGAGATTGCAGACCACCCGCGTCTCGTCCTTTGCGCCGAACACCGTGGCGTGAAACGCCGGCACGAGCGGCGCGCCCTGGCCGCCGGCCGCGACGTCGCGGCTGCGGAAGTCGGCCACCACGTCGATGTGCATCATTTCCGCCAGCAGCGCGGGGTTGTTGATCTGCCGCGTGTAACCCTTTTCCGGCCGATGCCGCACCGTCTGCCCATGCACGCCGATCGCGCGGATTTCCGAGGCGGACAGATGGCCGCAGCGCAGCAGTTCGTGACAGCACACCGTGTAACGCGTGGCTAGCGCGTTGGCGGCCAGCGCTTCGCGTTCGATCTCGTTATTCCCCGGCTGTTGCAAGGCGAACAGCGCTTCGCGCAGGCCCGCCGCGAAGCCGACAAACGCCTCGGCCAGCACCTCCGGCGGTTTCCCTTCGGCAAATCTGACGGCCACACCGTCCACGCCGTCCATGCTCGTGCCGGACATCAATCCAAAGTAGACGCCATCTGCGGGGGTTTGCGCCACGTTGCTGCTCCTATCGATGATTCGTTGCGTTGGTTGTAGCAGATTATCAGCGCAAGCGCGGCTGAATATAAAGCGCAGCGGTGCCAACGCGGCGGCTTGGCGCTCAGAAATCGTGCGCCGGCGGGCCGTTCGTTGCTGCTTCAGTGGGCGCGGCGGCGCGCATCTATGGGACAATCTCCCTTTTTCGCGACTTCAAGTTTCCAGCATGAGTACCGAGTCCACCAAGCCTAACCCCGCTTCCGCCTTTCCGGTCACCGACGAAGTCCGTCACGCGCTTGCCGTCACCAGGCGCGGCGTCGACGAATTGCTGATCGAAGAGGAATTCGCGCAAAAGCTCGCGAAGAGCGCGGCGACCGGCACGCCGCTGCGCATCAAGCTCGGCCTCGATCCGACCGCGCCCGACATCCATATCGGCCACACGGTCGTGCTGAACAAGATGCGTCAGTTGCAGGACCTCGGTCACACGGTGATTTTCCTGATCGGCGATTTCACGTCGCTGATCGGCGATCCGTCGGGCCGTAATGCCACGCGCCCGCCGCTCACGCGCGAGCAGATCGAATCGAACGCGAAAACGTATTTCGAGCAGGCCGCGCTCGTGCTCGACCGCGACAAGACCGAAATCCGCTACAACAGCGAATGGTCGATGCCGCTCGGCGCCGACGGCATGATCAAGCTCGCGTCGCGCTACACGGTGGCGCGGATTCTCGAGCGTGAAGATTTCACCAAGCGTTTTCAGAGCGGCGTGCCGATCTCGATCCACGAGTTGCTGTACCCGCTGATGCAAGGCTACGACTCGGTCGCGCTGAATGCCGACCTCGAGCTCGGTGGCACGGACCAGAAATTCAATCTGCTGGTAGGCCGTGAGTTGCAGAAGCAGTACGGCCAGGAACAGCAGTGCATTTTGACGATGCCGTTGCTCGAAGGGTTGGATGGCGTCGAGAAGATGTCGAAGTCGAAGAACAACTACATCGGCATCAGCGAAAAGCCGAACGATATGTTCGGCAAGCTGATGAGCATTTCCGACGTGCTGATGTGGCGTTACTTCGAGCTCCTCTCGTTCCGTCCGATGGAAGAAATCGCCGGCTTCAAGAAAGAGATCGAAGCGGGCCGCAATCCGCGCGATTTCAAGGTGATGCTGGGCCAGGAGATCGTCGCGCGCTTTCACTCGCAAGCGGACGCCGAGCGCGCGCTCGAAGACTTCAACCATCGCGCGAAAGGCGGCGTGCCGGACGATATTCCATCGGTCACGCTCGCGGGCGCACCGCTCGCAATCGGCCAGTTGCTCAAGCAGGCCAATCTGGTGCCGTCGACCAGCGAAGCGCTGCGCAACATCGAGCAAGGCGGCGTGAAGATCGACGGCGCGACCGTGTCCGACAAGGGCCTGAAGGTCGAAGCCGGCGAGTATGTCCTGCAAGTCGGCAAGCGCCGTTTTGCGCGCGTCACGCTGACGGCCTGATGATCCGGGCATCGCATTCGGAGTCGCGCCGATGATCGCGCTGATCCAACGCGTGCGGCGCGCGGAAGTACGGGTGGACGACCGCGTGACCGGCGCGATCGAAGCGGGCCTGCTCGCGCTCGTATGCGCCGAGCGCGGCGACACCGACGCGGCGGCCGACCGGCTGCTCGCCAAGGTGCTCGGCTACCGCGTGTTCAGCGATGCGGCCGGCAAGATGAATCTCTCCGTGCAGAATCTCGACGGTGCGGGCCACGCAGGCGGTTTGCTGCTCGTTTCGCAGTTCACATTGGCTGCGGACACGAACAGCGGCTTGCGTCCCAGCTTCACGCCGGCCGCGCCGCCGAACGAAGGCAAGCGGCTATTCGATTACTTCGTCGCGGCGGCCCGCGCGAAGCATCCGATCGTCGAAACGGGCGAGTTCGGTGCCGACATGCAGGTGTCGCTCGTCAATGACGGACCGGTCACGTTCTGGCTGCAGACGAACGCCTGAGCTCGAACGGACGCGAGACGCGAGGTCTCACCACGATGCGCGCAACGGCGCGCATCTACTCTCCAGCCGCTTTTTGCGACAATAGCGGCTCGGCATAACCGGCGAATGGCGCCCACTTCATCCCATGACCACGCAGATTCTGTTCATCCGTCACGGCGAGACCGATTGGAACCGCATCAAGCGCATTCAAGGTCACATCGACATTCCGCTCGCGACGACCGGGCTCGAGCAGGCGCTGCGCCTCGCGCGCCGCATCGCCAATGAAGCGAAGCAGGGTGCGCGGCTCGATGCGATCTATTCGAGCGACCTGCAGCGCGCGCAACAAACCGCACAGCCGATTGTCGATGCGCTCGGCTTGCCGCTGCAACTGCGTGAAGGTTTGCGCGAGCGCTCCTACGGCGCGTTTCAGGGACATGACAGCGACGAGATCGCCGTTCGTTTCCCCGATGAATACGCGCACTGGCAAACCCGCGATCCGGGTTTCGCGCCGCCGGAGGGCGAGTCGCAACGCATGTTCTACCATCGCGTGCTGCACTCGATCGAGCCGCTGGTCGCCGCGCATCCTGGCGGACGGATCGCATGTGTCGCGCATGGCGGCGTGCTCGATTGCGTGCGCCGGTTCGCATCCGGTTTGCCGCTCGATGCGCCGCGTGATTACGCGTTGCTGAACACGAGCGTGAACGTGGTGGATTTTGACGGCGGCAAGGCGTCCATCGTGTCATGGGCGGACGTGTCGCATCTGGACGCGCCCAGCGCGGACGACAGTTTCAAGACTGTGCCGGAACCGGGGCGTTGATCGGCGCGACTCGGCTGTATCGCGCAGCGGTACTTTGCGCCGCTTTGCCTACCTGCACCTGGCTCAGCTTGCCGCCGAATCCCACAAGCCTGGCAGCCCGCTCGACGAGTCCGGCGCGGCGAGACCGAAATGCCGGTACGTCAGCAGCGTGGCGACCCGCCCGCGCGGCGTGCGCTGCAGGAAGCCTTGCTGGATCAGATACGGTTCGAGCACGTCTTCGATCGTGTCGCGTTCCTCGCCGATTGCCGCCGCCAGATTGTCGACGCCGACCGGGCCGCCGTCGAACTTGTGCAGAATCGCTTCGAGCAGCTTGCGGTCCATCAGGTCGAAGCCGACCGCGTCCACGTCGAGCATTTTGAGCGCGGCGTCGGCCACTTGCGCGGTGATGTTGCCGTCGGCTTTCACCTCGGCGAAATCGCGCACGCGCCGCAGCAGCCGGTTCGCGATCCGCGGCGTGCCGCGCGCGCGCCTGGCGATTTCAAATGCGCCGTCCGGATGGATCTGCGCATGCAGCAGCGACGCCGAGCGCGTGACGATGCGCGCCAACTCCTCGGCGTTATAAAACTCGAGCCGCGCCACGATGCCGAAGCGGTCACGCAGCGGATTGGTGAGCATGCCCGCACGAGTGGTCGCACCGACCAGCGTGAACGGCTGCAGGTCCAGCTTCACGCTGCGCGCGGCCGGTCCTTCGCCGATCATGATGTCGATCTGATAGTCCTCCAACGCCGGATACAGAATTTCCTCGACGACCGGCGAGAGCCGGTGGATTTCGTCGATGAACAACACGTCGTTGGCTTCGAGATTGGTGAGCAGTGCGGCGAGGTCGCCGGCGCGTTCGAGCACCGGGCCGGACGTTTGCCGCAGATTGACACCCATTTCCCGCGCGATGATATGCGCGAGCGTGGTCTTGCCCAAACCCGGCGGCCCGAACAGCAGGACGTGGTCGAGCGATTCGGAACGGCGTTTGGCGGCCTCGATGAAAATTTCCAGCTGGCCGCGCACTTTTTCCTGCCCGACATATTCCTCGAGCTGGCGCGGGCGCAGCGCGCGCTCGAACGCTTCTTCGTTCGGCGAGACGGGCGTGGCCGCAATGATGCGCTCGGCGGCGAGTTTGTCGGTTTCGATCATGCGTTCATTGTACCGCGCGCGCTCAGCTTCAACCCTTGGACAGCGCCTTCAACGCGAGCTTGATGCCCTCGGACACGCCGGTGCCGGCCGGCACGTTTTTGACGGCCGCCAACGCTTCTTTTTCGGAGTAGCCCAACGCGAGCAGTGCGTTCAGGATATCGGGGGCGTGGCCGGATGCCGACGCCGCACCCGCCATCGCGCCCAGGTCGGCGCCGAGCTTGCCCTTCAGTTCGAGGAGCAGCCGCTCCGCCGTCTTCTTGCCGATGCCCGGCACGCGCGTCAGACGCGCCGCGTCCTGCAGCGTGACGGTCTGCGCCAGTTCGTGCACGCTCATGCCCGAGAGCACCGCCAGCGCCATGCGCGCGCCGATGCCGGTGATCTTCAACAGCTCGCGAAAGGTCGAGCGTTCTTCAGCGGTGCCGAAGCCGTACAGCAGATGCGCGTCCTCACGCACGATCATCTGCGTGAGCAGCACGACGCGTTCGCCGGTCGAGGGCAGGTTGTAGAACGTGCTCATCGGCACATCGACTTCGTAACCGACGCCGTTGCAGTCGACGAGCAGATGCGGCGGGTTTTTTTCCAGCAGAACGCCGGCAATGCGACCGATCATGGCGAATTCATTCTTGAGAGAAAGGGCGAGTGTAGCGCAGCGAGCGGGCGGCGCGTCATGCGCCGTTTCGCTTACCCGACCAGACGTCCGCGCCTAACCCGCAAACCTTTCTTCGCCAGCGAAGGCGCAATGCCGCCCAGCGTGCTCAGCGTCGTCCCGCCGTGAGCGTGGCAGATCGCCATGCCGAGCGCGTCGGCGGCGTCGGTGCTGGGTACGCCGGAAAGCTTGAGCAGTCGCACCACCATCTGCTGCATCTGCTCCTTGGTCGCGCGCCCGTAGCCCACCACGGCTTGCTTCAACTGCAGCGCGGTGTATTCGGCGACCGGCACGCCGCCAGCTACGAGTCCGCAGATTGCCGCGCCGCGCGCCTGGCCGAGCAGCAAGGTGGATTGCGGGTTGACGTTGACGAAAACTTTTTCAATCGCCGACTGATCCGGCGAATGCTGGCGAATCAGCGTGGATATGCCTTCGAAAATGGTGCCGAGACGCGACGGCAGGTCCGCGTCGGCGGTCTTGATGACGCCGCTCGCGACATAGCTGAGCGTGTGGCCGCTTTGGTCGATCACGCCGAAGCCGGTCACGCGCAAGCCGGGGTCGATGCCGAGAATTCTCATGGGATGCCGCACGTGCGGTAAAAACTTGGTGCTTGCGATACTACAACGAACGCGCCGCGTGGCGGTCGGCGTGCGGCGATGCTGGCGGAATAAAAACTGCTGCTGCGTGTGCTGAAGGAGGCCATCGCAGATGGAGCGCTATCGGAATCTCAGCGGCGACTCGGGCGTCGGAGCATACGAAATCGGCGACGACTATGTCGCGGTTCGCTTCAAGTCGGGCGTCGTGTATTGGTACACGGAGGCGAGCGTCGGTGTGAAACACGTCGCCGCGCTCAAGCGTCTCGCGCGACGAGGGCAGGGGCTCAGCGCCTACATCAGTCAGCATCCCGATGTGAGCGGCGGTTACGCGAGAAAGGATCCGGAGGACTGACCGGTCCGGCAAGAAGGCGTTAAAGCAAACGGCCACAAAAGAACACTGCCAAGAGAGAGCGGCAAGAAATGACGGCCAAGAAACAACAGCTAGAAGAATGCCGACGCTGAGCAGCCCAAAGAACAAGCCGCCCAAAGAAAAACGGCCCGGCGGAAATTCCACCAAGCCGTCTCACTCAAGCTAATCCAGCGACCGCCGTATCAAAAGAACCACATGCCGTCCGCTGGTCCCGAGTCAATCAATGCCGGAAGTGACGCACCCCGGTCAGCACCATCGCGATATTGTGCTCGTCCGCCGCACTGACCACTTCGTCGTCGCGCATCGAACCGCCCGGTTGGATCACGCAGGTCGCGCCTGCCGCCACCACCACATCGAGACCGTCGCGGAACGGGAAGAACGCATCCGACGCCACGGCCGAACCGGTCAGCGTCAAACCGGCGTTCTGCGCCTTGATGCTCGCGATGCGTGCTGAATCGACGCGGCTCATCTGGCCCGCGCCGACGCCGAGCGTCATGCCGTGGCCGCAGAACACGATGGCGTTCGACTTCACATACTTCGCGACGCGCCATGCGAACAGCAGATCATCCATTTCCTTCGGCGTCGGGTGACGCTTCGTGACCACGCGCAATTCGCGCGGCTGCACGTTCTTCGAATCGAGCGACTGCACCAGCAGACCACCGCCGACGCGCTTCAGATCGAACGCGTTATGGCCTTCGCCCAAAGCGATTTCCAGGAGACGCACGTTCTGCTTCGCAGCGAACACCTGGCGAGCCTCGGCGCTGAACGACGGCGCGATCAGCACTTCGACGAACTGCTTGGCCACGGCTTGCGCCGCCGCTTCGTCCACTTCGCGGTTGAACGCGATGATGCCGCCGAACGCCGAGGTCGGGTCCGTCTGGAGCGCCTTCGCATACGCTTCGTTTGCGTCCGCGCCGATCGCCACGCCGCATGGATTCGCATGCTTGACGATCACGCAGGCCGGCACGTCGAAAGTCTTCACGCATTCCCACGCTGCGTCGGAATCCGCGATGTTGTTGTAGGACAGTTCCTTGCCTTGCAACTGGTTGTAGTTCGCCAGCGCGCCGGCCGGCACTGCGAGGTCGCGATAGAACGCGGCGCTCTGGTGCGGGTTTTCGCCGTAGCGCAGATCCTGCACCTTGTTGAACGCCAGGTTGAACGTAGCCGGGTAAGCGTTGCGCGACGCGTGCTGCAATTCGTCGGTCAGGCTCGTCAGATAGTTCGTGATCGCGCCGTCGTACTGCGCGGTGTGCGCGAATACCTTGGTGGCGAGTCGGAAATTCGTCTTGTACGACACCGCGTTGCCGTTCGCGCGCATTTCATCGAGCACGACCGCGTAGTCGACCGGATCGACCACCACCGTCACGTCGCGGTGATTCTTCGCGGCGGAGCGCAGCATGGTCGGGCCGCCGATGTCGATGTTCTCGATTGCGTCTTCGAGCGAGCACTCTTCCTTCGACACGGTCTGCACGAACGGGTACAGGTTCACGACCAGCAGATCGATCGTCGGAATCTCGTGCTTTTCAAGCGCCGCCATGTGTTCCGGCAGGTCGCGGCGCGCGAGAATGCCGCCGTGCACCTTCGGATGCAGCGTTTTCACGCGCCCGTCCAGCATTTCCGGGAAGCCGGTGTAATCCGCGACTTCGGTGACGGAGAGGCCCGCGTCCGCGAGCAGTTTCGCGGTGCCGCCGGTCGACAGGATCTTGACGCCGAGGTCCGACAGCGACTTGGCGAAGTCGACGATGCCGGACTTGTCGGAAACGGAGATGAGCGCTTGCTTGATCATGATGAAGACGAAAAGCCGAAGGGAAACGTGGCAGGGCGCGAGAAAACTACAATGAGCTACAACAAACCGTGCTGTTGCAGCTTCTTGCGCAGCGTATTGCGGTTGATGCCGAGATACTCGGCGGCCAGCGACTGATTGCCGCCGGCCTGCTCGAGCACCACTTCGAGCAAGGGTTTTTCCACGCATGAAATGACCATGTCGTAGACGTCGTGCGGATTGGAGCCGTCGAGATCCTGGAAATACATGCCCAGGCTGTCGCGGACAGATTGTTCGATATTGTTCTTGCTCATGCTGCTAGTCGGTCGGTATGGTCCGGCTCGCCGTCGTTGTTGTTGAGCGTTTCGTCGACGTAGATGAGGCGGTCGGAGATCGCCTTCTGTGCGTCGAAGAATTCGTTGACGGCGAGGAGTTGTTCGCGCGTGGTGTCCAGCGTATTCATGCGATGCCGGAACACGTTGGCGCCAGAAAGGCCGCGAGTGTACCAGCCGATGTGCTTGCGCGCAGTGCGCACACCCGTAAATTCGCCGTAGAACGCGTAGTGATCTTCGAGATGCTCGTTCATCACCTGCTGGATTTCGTCGATGCGCGGCGGCGGCAGCAACTCGCCCGTTTGCAGGAAATGCTCGATCTCGCGGAACAGCCACGGGCGCCCCTGCGCGGCGCGGCCGATCATGATCGCGTCGGCGCCGGTGGCGGCGAGCACCTCGCGCGCTTTTTGCGGCGACGTGATGTCGCCGTTGGCGACCACGGGAATGCGCACCGCCGCTTTCACCGCGGCGATGGTGTCGTATTCGGCCTCGCCGTGATACAGGTCGGCGCGCGTGCGGCCGTGCACGGTCAGCATCGAAATGCCGGCTGCTTCGGCAAGGCGCGCGATGGTCAGCGCGTTCCTGTTGTCGCGATCCCAGCCGGTGCGGATCTTCAGCGTGACGGGCACCGCGTCGGGGCCGGCGCCCACCGCGCCCACCACCGCCTCGACGATGCGCTGCACCAGCGGTTCGTTCTGCAACAGCGCCGAACCCGCCGCCACGTTGCAGACCTTCTTGGCCGGACAGCCCATGTTGATGTCGATGATCTGCGCGCCGTTCGCCACGTTGTAGCGGGCCGCTTCGGCCATCATGGCCGGGTCGGCGCCGGCGATCTGCACGGCGATCGGCTCGACCTCGCCCGCGTGATTGGCGCGGCGCATGGTCTTCTCGCTCTTCCACAACTGCGCGTTCGAGGCGACCATTTCCGACACCGCATAGCCCGCGCCCAGCCGCTTGCATAGCTGCCGGAACGGCCGGTCGGTCACGCCGGCCATCGGCGCGACGAACAGGTTGTTACGCAGATTGTGGGAGCCGAGAGTGGGCATGACGTGGATGCGCGCGCGGCCAATTGTTCAATTTCTGTCAATCGGCGGGTTCGCGAAATACGAGGGAAAGCCGCTATTTTAGCGTTAACGGATAGCCGGCACTCGACATGTGTCTGCCGTAACTCATTAAATCTTCTATGAAAGTGGGCCGGTTCATAGAGCCGGCGCCGCTCGCATTGCTTCCTTCAACCTGCGCACAAAAGCTGCGCGGCGCAAGCGGGCGGCGTGTTCAGCGGCGCTGTCCGAACATCATCTGACGCGCCAGCGCGGTTTTCACCGGCGGCACGAATTCGAGCGCGGTGAGCGCAAGGCCGCGCATGATCGCGAGCGGCGGAAAGTCGATGGTGAACAGGCGCGCGAGCGTGTCGGTGGCGCCGATCGTCATGCGCCGGTCGAGCGCGCGGCGTTGCGCGAACGTCGCGAGTGCGAGCGGCGTCGGGCCTTCCGCGGACAACGCGTCGGCGAGCGCGTGCGCGTCGCGCAGGCCGAGATTCAGCCCCTGACCCGCCACCGGATGCAGCGTCTGCGCCGCGTTGCCGATCGCGACGACGCGCCCCTTCACGAGCGTATCGGCCGTGTTCAGTCCCAGCGGAAACGACGCGCGTCCCTTGATCTGCGTGAAGCGGCCCATGCGGCCGCCGAAGGCGGCGCCGAGTTCGCGCAGGAATTCGTCGTCGGAAAGTTGTGTGCGGCGCGCGGCTTCCTCGGGCGCGCAGCACCACACCAGCGCGTAATCCGCGCCGCGCACGCCGCCCATCGGCAGCATGGCGATCGGTCCTTGCGACGTGAAGCGCTCCCATGCCACGTGCGGTTGCGGCGCGGATGCGCTGACCGTGCCGACCAGCGCGGTTTGCCCGTAGTCACGCGTGTCGCCCTCGACGGCGTCCTTGCCGGCTTTCTTCTGATCACCGAACAGGCCGCCTTCGGCGTTCACCAGAATCCGGGTGCGCAGATGCCGCGTGACGCCCGCGGTTTCGATCGGCAGCGTGACGCCGTCGCGTTCCTGCGTCGGCGCGGCGGCGGAGGTGGAGCGGAACCAGTGCACGGGCGTGGCGTGCACCGCTTGCGCGAGACCGTGGACGATCGAGCCGTAGCGCAGCACGTAGCCGAGCGCCGGCAAACCGTGCTCGCGGTGGTCGATCAGCGTGCGGCCGAAGTGCCCGCGCTGCGACACGTGAATGCGCTGGATCGCGGTGGCGTCGGCGGGCCAGCGCAGCGGCTCCAGGATCATCCGGCTGCCCTGCGACACGGCGATTGCGCGCGGATCGGCAATCGAATCCTCCGGCTCGCGCGCGTCGACGAGCGCGATCTTCAGCGCGTGCGTCGCGCTGCGGCGCGACAGCCAGCCGGCGAGCGCCAGCCCGACCGGACCGGCGCCGACGATCGTCACGTCGAAATCGAATGGCTGCTCGGAGGCGGCGGGCTTCAGAATCACCGTCGACAGGGAAACGTCGTTCATTGCGGGTTACTTCCTTGTTTCATGGGCCGCGCGGGCCTCCTGCATGAGCGCCTCGATCTCGTCGGCGGCCACCGGCACGTCGCGCGTCATCAGCTCGCAGCCGGTCGGCGTGACGATCGCGTCGTCCTCGATGCGGATGCCGATGTTCCAGTAGCGCTCCGGCACGCCTTCGGTCGGCCGGATGTACAGGCCGGGCTCGATGGTCAGCGTCATCGACGCCTGCAGCGTGCGCCACGGCAGCGCGCCCGCTTCGTCGCGCGGCGCGCCGCGTTCGCGGTAGTCGCCGACGTCGTGCACGTCCATGCCGAGCCAGTGGCCGGTGCGGTGCATGTAGAAGGGCGCGTAGGCGCGCTCGGCGATCACGTCGTCGACCGAGGCGAACTTCGTGCGCTCGACGATGCCGGTGTCGAGCAAGCCTTGCGACAGCACGCGCACGGCGGCCTGGTGCGGCTCGTCGAAAGTGGCGCCGGCGCGGGTGGCGTCGGCGGCGGCCTGCTGCGCGGCCAGCACGATGTCGTACAGCTCGCGCTGCGCCGGCGTGAAGCGGCCGCTCGCGGGGAAGGTGCGGGTGATGTCGGACGCGTAGCCGTCGAGCTCGCAAGCCGCGTCGATCAGGATCAGGTCGCCGTCCCGGGCAATCGCGTTGCCGGCCGGGTAATGCAGCACACAGGCGTTGGCGCCCGCCGCGACGATCGACGTGTACGCCGGCGCCTGCGCGCCGAATTTGCGGAACGTGTAGAGCAGTTCGGCTTCGAGTTCGTATTCACGCACGCCGGGGCGGCACGCGGCCATCGCACGGCGGTGCGCTTGTGCGGAAATCCGCCCGGCGCGGCGCATGATGGCGAGTTCGTGGTCGTCCTTGAAGAGCCGCATGTCGTCGAGCAGCGGGATCAGGTCGCGCGCGGCGGCGGGCGCCGCGATGCCGCTGCGGCCCTGCGCGCGCACCGCCGCAAGCCAGCCGCGCACCTGTTCGTCCAGTTGCGCCGAGGTGCCGAGCGCGTAATGCACCGACGGCTTGTCGGCGAGAAGCCGCGGCAGTTGCGCATCGACTTCGCCGACGGCGAATGCGGCGTCGAAGCCGAACGCCGTGCGCGCGCCCTCCGGGCCGAAGCGGAAGCCTTCCCATGTCTCACGCTCGACGCTTTTCTCGCGGCAGAACAGGATCGAAGCCGGCTCGCCGGACGCGGCGCTTGCGTCGAGCACCAGCAACGCCTCCGGTTCGGTGAAGCCGGTCAGATAATAGAAGTAGCTGTCGTGCCGGTAGGGATAGTCGGCGTCCCGGTTGCGCAGCGCTTCGGGCGCGGTGGGGACGATGGCGACGCCGCCGCCCGCGGCACGCAGCGCGGCGAGTACGCGCTCGCGGCGCATGCGGTAGACGTCGAGGGCGATGGTGGGTTCGGTCAGCTGGTTCATCGTGCGATTGTAGCGCCCAATGCGGCGACTTATTTTGCGGGGATACTGGCGCGCAGGCGCCTTCCGCCTTCCGCGTTGGCCGTTCGGCCAGCTAGACGGCGCGCGAGCGACGCGGCAATGTTGCAATCCATCCACAGCGAGTCTGCATGCGGCTCGCGAAGAGGCGGCGCTGTGCTCGGGAATCCCGCCAAGCACTTATACTTTCGCCGAATTCAAGAAAAGGCAGATGGTCATGATGAAACTCATCGGTTCGCTCGCCAGCCCCTTCGTGCGTAAAGCGCGGATCGTACTGGCCGACAAGAAAATCGACTACGAACTGGTGCCCGAGAACGTCTGGGCGCCGGACACGAAGATTCACACCTTCAATCCGCTCGGCAAGGTGCCCTGCCTCGTGATGGAAGACGGCGAAGCGGTGTTTGACTCGCGGGTGATCTGTGAATACGTGGATACGCTGTCGCCGGTCGGCAAGCTGATCCCCCAGTCGGGGCGCGAGCGCGTGGAAGTGCGTTGCTGGGAGGCGCTCGCCGACGGCATGCTGGACGCGGCAGTGCTGATTCGCCTCGAAGGCACCCAGCGTGCGCCGGAGCAGCGGGTGGAGGCATGGGTCGCGCGGCAGCAGCGCAAGATCGACGAAAGCCTGATCGCGATGTCGCAGGGTCTGGTCAGCAAGTCGTGGTGCGCGGGCAATCACTACACGCTCGCGGACATCGCGGTGGGCTGCGCGCTGGGCTACCTCGATTTCCGCATGCCCGAACTGAACTGGCGCGAACCGTATCCGAATCTGGACAAGCATTTTCAGAAACTTTCGCTGCGCCAATCGTTTATCGATACGGCGCCGGCGAATTGAGAAAAGGATTATCGGCGCATATCAGGACCGCATGAGCACCGCACAAGCGATGCGGCCGTCTTGAATAAATGTTTGCCCTAATTCACAGCAAGTTTGCAAATTAGTGTCATTCAAGCTTCCAAAAGCATGAACGACACCTTACGTTGTGGTAAAAAGCGCCTGCTCGTCAGGCGCTTTTTTTGTCTGCGCGTGGCGCAATGGCTTGTGCAGTCGACATACACGGGTTTTGCTTGGCCGGGATAGGCAGCCATTGCGAATGGGGCGGCGCATTAAAAGAGCGCCGCCGAAATCAATACATCGCAAAGAGACTTCCACGATGAAACAGTATCGCCTTGTCATCGCCGCTTCGGCGTTCGCATTGTTTGCCGCATGCTCGAGTATCGGCAACGTCGATCCGTCCGCGTTGATGCAGTCCGGTCAGCTGGCTACGCAGGCCGCCACATTGAGCGACGCCGACGTGCGCGCGCTGAGCAACAAATCGTGCGCGCAACTGGACAGCGAAAACAAGATCGCGGCGCCGAACAGCAAGTACCAGAAGCGCCTGGATAGCATCGCCGCGCAGTTGGGCGACAACATCAACGGCACGCCGGTGAACTACAAGGTGTACCTCACTAAGGACGTCAATGCCTGGGCGATGGCCAACGGCTGCGTGCGCGTCTATAGCGGCTTGATGGACATGATGAGCGACAGCGAAGTGCGCGGCGTGGTCGGCCATGAGATGGGCCACGTGGCACTCGGCCATACGAAGAAGGCGATGCAGGTTGCGTACGTGACCTCGGCGGCGCGCTCGGTGGCGTCGTCAGCGGGCGGCGTGACGGCGGCGCTGTCCGGCTCGCAACTCGGCGAATTTTCCGAGAAGCTGATTAATGCGCAGTTCTCGCAAGCCCAGGAAAGCGCAGCCGACGATTATTCGTTCGATTTGCAGAAAAAGAAGAATCTCGATCCGTCGGGATTGGTGACGGCGTTCACCAAGCTCGCGCAGGTGGACGGCGGTAAATCGAGTATGTTGAGTTCGCATCCCGCTTCACCGGCGCGCGCGCAGCATATTCAGCAGCGGATCGCTTCGAATCGGTAAAGCCTGATTTTGTAGAAACGCGCGCTCGCGGAATTCCGCCAGCGCGCGTTTTTCTATGGGGGCGTTTTATGTGCCGGGATCGATTCACCGCGCCGCTTACACGCATAAAACGGACGGCGCGGTATCACGGGGTTTATTGCGGCTTATTGTTTTCCATTCCGGCGCCGCGTTATCCCCGGCCCGAACGCAAACCCAAACGCCAGCAGCAGCAACGAAACCGCCAGCACCGTATTGTTGCCGCTCGTCACGTACGGCGTGCTCCCCGAGGTGCCTTGCACCGTCAGATCGAGCGAGCCGATCGTGTAAGGCGTCAGGCGCCCGAGCACCTTGCCGTTGGCGTCGATCGCGGCGGTCATGCCGGTGTTGGTCGCGCGCAGCATCGGCCGGCCGGTTTCCAGCGAACGCATGCGCGCGATCTGCAGATGCTGGTCGAGTGCGATGGTGTCGCCGAACCAGGCGAGGTTGGTCGAGTTGATCAGCACGCCGGCCGGCGTATCGCTCTCGCGGATGGTGCGCGCAATCTCCTCGCCGAAAATATCCTCGTAGCAGATGTCGACCGCGACCGGCTGGTTATGCACGATGAACGGCTTCTGCACCGGCGCGCCGCGGGCGAAGTCGCCAAGCGGTATGCTCATCAGATTCACGAACCAGCGAAAGCCCCACGGCACGAATTCGCCGAACGGCACGAGGTGATGTTTGTCGTAGCGGTACACGTCGCGGGTGCCGGGCGTGACGCCGAACAGGCTGTTCGTATAGTCGGCCACCCGGCCTTCCGGCGTGATGGTGCCGCCGATCGCGCCGAACAGGATCGCGCTGCCGGTCGAATCCGAGAAATTGCGCACCGCCGACGCGAACTTCGGCGGCAACTGTTGCGCGAGCACCGGAATGGCGGTTTCCGGCGTGATGATGAGGTCAGCCGGCTTCGACGTAATCATCTGCTGATACTGGTCGATCGCGGCGCGCATGCCGGATTCCTCGAACTTCATCTCCTGCTTGACGTCGCCTTGCAGGAGGCGCACCGTCAGCGGCGCGTTGGCGGGCACCGTCCATTGCACGAGCGGCAGCAGCAGGCCGGCAGCGATCAGCGCCAACGCAATGCCGCCGGGAACGGCGATTCGCGCGACGCCGCGTCTGGCGGCAGTGCCGTGACTGCCGTCGCCGCCTTCTCCGGCCAACGCGCGCGCAGGCAGCAGCGGCAGCAGCGCCTGCACGATCAGCGCCGCCACCAGCGCCAATATCCAGCCGACGCCGTACACGCCCGCCACCGGCGCGAATCCGGCGAACGGTCCATCCACCTGCGCATAACCGCTCGCAAGCCACGGAAAACCGGTGAATACCAAGCCGCGCAACCATTCGCTAATTGCCCAGGCGCTCGCGAATGCGAGCGCGCCGTGCCACGTCGGCGAAAACGGTTTGTCGGTGTCCGACGCGCCGTTGCGCGCGTGGCCGGCGCAAAACGACCACACGCCCGCGGCCAGCGCCGGATAGAGCGCCAGATACAACGAGAACAGTACGACCGCCGCGCCCGCGAGCGGCGCGGCCATGCCGCCGTAGTCATGCATGCTGACGTACAGCCACCACACGCCCGAGACGAAATTGCCGAAGCCGAAAGCGCCGCCCGTCAGCGCGGCGCTTTTCCAGCCGGTGCTGCGCGTGAGCCATGCGAAAAAGAACGTGAAAATGACGAGCTCGAGCCAGCCGCCATGCGGCGTCGGCGCGAACGACAGCGTGTTCGCCGCACCGGCGGCTAGCGCTACGAGGTAATGCCAGCGGGGCAGCGCGCGGCCGCGTGTGCCTTCGGCGGCAGCGGCGCTCACGCCGCTGCGCGAACGGGAAGTAATCGGGTCGGCCATTATTGCGCGGTCGGCGTGAGGAGTTGGGAAGCGAAGAGAAGAAGCCGATCAGGTCTGCACGTGCTGCGCTTCGCGCTCGCGCTGGCCGGCGAGCGGATCGCGGCGCACCAGCAGCATGTGGATCTGGCGGGCGTCGCCGCGCAGAATCTCGAAGATCAGATCGTCGATGCGGACTTTTTCGCCGCGATGCGGCACTCGCCCGAAATGATGTGTGACAAGGCCGCCGATCGTATCGACTTCCTCGTCCGAGTAATGGGTGCCGAAGGCCTCGTTGAACTGCTCGATCTCGGTGAGCGCGCGCACGCGGAAACGCCCGTCCGGCGAGGCGATGATATTGCCGCTTTCCTCGTCGAAATCGTATTCGTCCTCGATGTCGCCGACGATCTGCTCCAGCACGTCCTCGATCGTGATCAGGCCGGCCACGCCGCCGTATTCGTCGACCACCACCGCGAGGTGATTGCGATTCACGCGGAAGTCGTGCAGCAGCACGTTCAGGCGCTTCGATTCGGGAATGAAGACGGCGGGGCGCAGCATGCCGCGCACGTCGAATTCCTCTTCGGCGTAGTAGCGCAGCAGGTCTTTGGCGAGCAGCACGCCGATGATGTTGTCGCGATTGCCTTCGTAGACCGGATAGCGCGAGTGCGCTTTTTCCAGCACGTAGGGAATGAATTCGGCGGGGTTGTCCGCGATGTTGATCGCGTCCATTTGCGCGCGCGGCACCATGATGTCGCGCGCGCTGAGTTCGGAGACCTGGAACACGCCTTCGATCATCGACAGCGAGTCGGCGTCGATCAGGTTGCGCTCGTGCGCGTCCTGCAGGATTTCCAGAAGTTCGGCGCGCGAGTCGGGCTCGGGCGAGATGAAGTCGGTCAGACGCTCGAGAAGTGAGCGTTTTTCGTGCGGTTTGTCGAGTTGGCGTCGACTGGGATACGTGTCGTTCATGGTAGTGCGCCCGGCAAGACTGGGCGCGCTGTTGCAGAGCATTAAGGATACACCAGGCACATGGCAGGACCGTGTCCCGCCGGGCTGGCGATGAGTGAAGCAACGGTGAAACCGCCCCGTCGCGCAGGCGGGGCGTAGGTCAATCCTAACTGATTACGCGGGGAAAAGCGTTCTGAAGCAAAAAAGCGCGACGGCTTTCCCGGTGATGGTGCTGCTTCGCAGACGAGCGGCGCATCGACAGCGTGCGCGTTGACGAACCGCGCGGAGGCGTTTCACACGGGCCGCACGGCTAGCGCAGACGAGTCATTGGCTCGAGCCCCAGCCCTCCGCCTGCCCGGCCTCGCGGCACCGTTCGAGCAGCGCTTCGAGCGCACGGTCGGGCATGCCGCTTTCGCGCAGCGCATGCACCGTGCGGCTGACGTAGTCGAGCGTCGTTCCGTAGCGACCGCACGCGCAGCCGAACACCGTTTTGACGACCTCGTCGCGCAGCTTGCCGGTGTAGCTCGGCACGTCGCGGCGCATCACGAACGCGAGCGCGTCGACGCGCCGGCCGTCGGCGAGCACGCACGGCAGCCATGCCGGGCGGTATGAACCCATCGCCATTTCGCGGCGCCAAAGCGCTTCCAGATGCGGCATCGCGCCCTCAGCGGCGAGGCGGAACGCGATGCCGGTGCACGAGCCGCCGCGATCGAGCGCGAGTACGAGGCCCGGCTGCTCGGGCGTGCCGCGATTCACACGCGACCACAGATACAGTCCGCGGTGATAGCCGTGCACCTTGGAGCGGGTGGCTTCGGCCGTCGGCAGGCCGGGGTTCCAGATCAGCGAGCCATAGCCGAACAGCCACAGATCGCTTTCGCGGTCCCAATCGCGCAACGTGCATTCGAGCGACGCGCGCAACTCCTCGTCCGTCAGGAGCCGCGACTCGCCGAGCGCCGGCGGATAGTCGGGGCAGGGCGTTCGAGTGTCGGCTTCAGGGGACGAGGTGCTCACGGTTTGTTTTGAACGGGGTTGGCGGCGGCTATTGATACGGGTCGGGAAAACCAAGCTTGCCGAGAATTTCCGTTTCGAGCGCTTCCATCTCCTCCGCTTCTTCCTCGACCTCGTGGTCGTAGCCCTGGGCGTGGAGCGTGCCGTGCACCAGGAGATGCGCGTAGTGCGCGATCAGCGGCTTGTTCTGCTCGGCGGCTTCTTTCTCGACCACCGGGCAGCACAGGATCAGGTCGCCCGTCACCGGATCGTCTTCCGATTCGGCGTACGCGAAGGTCAGCACGTTGGTCGAATAGTCCTTGCCGCGATAGGTGCGGTTCAGCGTGCGGCCTTCTTCGGCATCGACGAAACGCACCGTCAGTTCGCCGTCCGCGAAGAGCGCCGCCTTGATCCAGCCGGCCACGGCGGCGCGCGGCAGCAGCGCCTTATGTTCCGGCCAGGCTTTGGCGGCGGGGAATTGCAGATTCAACGTCAGTTTCGGGGCGCGGCTCATGCGTGATGGATTTTGTTGCTTTGTTTGCTGCGGCATATGCAGCGGCATTCGACGCTGCTCGCCGGTAATTGGCGAGAATCAGCGCGAATCCGCCGGACCGGCGGTTTTCTGCGAATGCGCATCGTACGCCTCCACAATTCGCGCGACCAGCGGATGCCGCACCACGTCCGCACTGGTGAAGCGCGTGAGCGCGATGCCGCGCACGTCCGCGAGCACCTGCTGCGCTTCGATCAGCCCGCTCTTCGCGCCGCGCGGCAAGTCGACCTGCGTCGTATCGCCGGTGACCACCGCCTTCGAGCCGAAGCCGATCCGCGTGAGGAACATCTTCATCTGTTCGGGCGTGGTGTTCTGCGCCTCGTCGAGAATGATGAACGCGTGGTTCAGCGTGCGGCCGCGCATGTACGCGAGCGGCGCGATTTCGATCATCTGCCGCTCGAACATCTTCGCGGTTTTGTCGAAGCCGAGCAGGTCGTACAGCGCGTCGTACAGCGGACGCAGATACGGATCGACCTTCTGCGCCAGATCGCCCGGCAGGAAGCCGAGGCGCTCGCCGGCTTCGACAGCCGGGCGCGTCAGCACGATGCGTTTGACCTGATCGCGCTCCAGCGCGTCCACCGCGCAAGCCACCGCGAGATACGTCTTGCCCGTGCCCGCGGGACCGACGCCGAAGGTCACGTCGTGCGAGATGATCTGCTTCAGATAGTCGCGTTGCGCCGGCGTGCGGCCGCGCAGATCGGCGCGCCGCGTGTACAGCTTCGGGCCGAGCTCTTCGAGGTCGTCCTCGCCGTTGTCGGCGGGCTCGTCGAACGGATGGTCCGGATTGCCGGGAAAGCGCGGATCGACTGCGGCATCGCCATTGCCGTTGCCGTTCGTGCGATGCCGCACCGGATGACGCACTTCGACGAGCGCGAGCTGGATGTCGTCGACCGACAGCGGCTCGCGCGCGTTGTTGTAGAAGTTTTCGAGCGCGGTGAGGGCGAGTTTCGCGCCTCGCCCGCGGATCGTGATGCGGTGGCCACGGCGTTGCAGCGTCACGTCGAGCGCCTGCTCGATCTGCCGCAGATTTTCGTCGAGCGGGCCGCAGAGGTTGGCGAGCCGCGCGTTGTCTTCGTGCGGTGCGGTGAATTCCAGATGCTGCTGAGTGGTCTTCAAGGCGGAGGATCGATCCTGTCGGGTTCGTGACGCTGGCGGGCGTCGCTCAGTGGGTGGTGGCGGGTGCCTCAAGGGCGCTTCCTTCGGGACGAGCGTCGTCGTGTACCAGCACGAGCTCGCCGCGTAGCGAATGTGGGTACGCGTGGACGATTTTCACGTCGACCATCTGGCCGATCAGCCGCGCGTGCGAGGCAATCGGCACCGGGAAATTCACCACGCGGTTGTTCTCCGTGCGGCCCGCGAGTTCGTTCGGGTCCTTGCGCGCCGGGCGCTCCACCAGAATGCGCTCGACCTTGCCGACCATCGAATCGCTGATGCGCTGCACGTTCTCTTCAATCGTAGCCTGCAAATGTTGCAGACGCTTGAGCTTCACTTCGCGCGGCGTGTCGTCGTGCAGATTCGCGGCGGGCGTGCCCGGACGCGGGCTGTAGATGAACGAGAAACTGGTGTCGTACTTCATTTCATGCACCAACGCCATCATCTTGTCGAAGTCTTCTTCGGTCTCGCCGGGGAAGCCGACGATCATGTCGGTGGACAGCGACAGGTCGGGGCGGATCGCGCGCAGCTTGCGGATCACCGACTTGTATTCCAGCACCGTGTAGCCGCGCTTCATCGCCATCAGGATGCGGTCGGAGCCGTGCTGCACCGGCAGATGCAGGTGGCTGACGAGCTTCGGCACCTTCGCGTAGGTGTCGATCAGGCGCTGCGTGAACTCCTTCGGATGCGACGTCGTGTAGCGAATCCGCTCGATACCTGGAATTTCCGCGACGTATTCGATCAGCGTCGCGAAGTCGGCGATTTCGGTCGAGCCGACTGTCATCGCGCCGCGAAAGGCGTTCACGTTCTGACCGAGCAGCGTGACTTCGCGCACGCCCTGATCGGCAAGACCGGCGATTTCCGTCAGCACGTCGTCGAGCGGACGCGACACTTCCTCGCCGCGGGTGTACGGCACCACGCAGTAGCTGCAGTACTTGCTGCAACCTTCCATGATCGACACGAACGCGCTCGGGCCATCGACGCGCGCCGGCGGCAGGTGATCGAACTTCTCGATTTCCGGGAAACTGATGTCGACTTGCGGACGGCCGCTCGCGCGGCGCTGGTCGATCATCTGCGGCAGACGGTGCAAGGTTTGCGGGCCGAACACGAGGTCTACATAAGGCGCGCGTGAAACGATCGACGCGCCTTCCTGGCTCGCCACGCAGCCGCCCACGCCGATCAGCAGATTCGGGTTCGCTTCCTTCAGTTCGCGCACGCGGCCGAGATCGGAGAAGACTTTCTCCTGCGCCTTTTCGCGCACCGAGCAGGTGTTGAACAGAATGACGTCGGCGTCTTCGGGAGTGTCGGTCTTGACGAGGCCTTCGGCCGCACCGAGTACGTCGACCATCTTGTCGGAGTCGTACTCGTTCATCTGGCAGCCAAAGGTCTTTACATACACTTTCTTGGTCATGAATTTCGCCGGTCGCAGTAGTTAACCTGGGGGCGTCAATAAAAGGTGAAGAGACAAAAAACGCGCGGCGCCGCAGCGCGGAGAATCGGACGGTATGCGGGTCCGAAGCGCCCGAAACGCATTTTTACAGCGTAGTCCAACATTATAGCCCTTTGCTGCGTGGGGCTTTGGTGGCGTGCCGCGGCGGCCTCATGCGCCCGTTTCCGTGTTGGCGGGCGGTTTGCGCGTGCGCGCGGGCGTCTTTTGGGCGCCGCCCTGCGGCGGTAAGCCAAGTTGCGCTTCCAGCTCTCCCGTCACCTTGGTGAAGCGCTCGGCGAGAAAATCGAGCAGCACGCGCACGCGCGGCGCCATGAAGCGGTTGCGGTGATAGAGCGCATGCAGCGGCGCATCGGGATAACGCCATTCGGGCAGCAATACGCGCAGGCCGTCGCTTTTCAGATCGGCCTCGACGTCCCACATCGACTTGATCACGATGCCGTAGCCGCGCAGCGCCCATTCGCGGGCGACCGCGCCGTCATTGGTTTCGCGCGCCGATTCGAGCGGAATCGTGTACGTGACGGTCTCAGCGCCGCGCGTGAAGCGCCATTCGTTGACGGGCCCCGACGCGGTGCCGAGCACGATGCAGTCGAAGCGCGCGAGATCCAGCGGATCGCTCGGCTCGCCGCGCCGCGCGATGTATTCCGGCGACGCGCACAACACCCGCGGATTCGGCGCGAGCCCGCGCGCGACGAGCGAGCTGTCCTGCGGCACACCGAAGCGGATTGCGAGGTCGATGTCTTCCTGCACCAGATTCTGTAGCGAATCGGACAGCGTCAGCGCAAACGTGACGTCCGGGTAGAGCAGATTGAATTCGTCGAGCCAGTGCATCAGCAGATTGCGCCCGAAATCCGATGTCGCGGAAATGCGCACCTTGCCGCGCACTGCATTCTGTCCGGCCTGAAGCGCGGCTTCGCCGTCGTCGAGTGCGCGCAGCGCCTGCTGACAGCAGTTCAGGTAGAGACGGCCTTCGTCGGTGAGACGCAGTTGCCGCGTCGTGCGCTCGAACAGGCGCGCCTTTAGTCCGCCTTCGAGTTTCGCGAGGCGCGCGCTGGCCGCCGCGGGCGTGAGGCCGAGCTTTCGGCCCGCCGCCGACAGGCTGCCCAACTGCGCCGCTTCGACGAATAGCCGGATATCACCCAGGTTGTCGGTCATTATTCGACGCCGTTTGAAAATCCTTCAAATGGTACGCCAATTATCAAATGAACGAGGTTCACGGACAATCCGGTCCTGAAAACGCGAAATCCGCGTTTACCCGGAGCCCGCATCATGCATCTCGACCACGCGACGATCGTCACCCCTGATCTCGACGCCACTCGACGCTTCTTCGTCGATGTCGTCGGGCTGGAGGAGGGCGCACGGCCGCCGTTCGGCGTCGGCGGTTACTGGCTTTATGCCGACGGCCGCGCCGTGATCCACCTCGTCGATTCGACGTTGCCGGGTCACTCGGGTCGTGTGACGCCGCGCATCGACCACATCGCGTTCCGTCTCGACGACGACACGCAGTGGCAGGCGCTGCTCGCACGGCTGGAGAAGGCCGGCGTCGCCTATCAGACCGCCGATGTGCCGCTTTCGGGTGAAGTGCAACTGTTCGTCGCGCTGGCATCGTCCGTCGTCATCGAGTTCGTGACGGCGGCGCGCAATGTCCG
>DASPZL010000094.1:0-19566 GCA_035636295.1 Paraburkholderia sp. | reverse complement strand
CGTCGGAAGCGGTATAAACATAAACGGATCGTTAGCACGGAGGGCATATGAGTCACGGGGAAACGGTCAGCATCGTGCTGATCGAGGATGACGACGGCCATGCCACGCTCGTCGAGCGCAATCTGCGCCGTGCCGGCATTTCGAACGGTTTCCTGCGCTTTCGCGACGGCCAGCAGGCACTCGATTACTTTTTCGGCCCCGCGCCGGCGGAGGCTGCCGTCAGTGGCGCTGGCAGTCCCGCGGTCGATCCCGCGGCGAATGCTTATCCACCGCGCGAAGATCTGACGAATTTCGTCGTGCTGCTCGATCTGAAGATGCCGCGAGTGGACGGCTTCGAGGTGTTGCGGCGCCTGAAAGAGTCGCCGCAGACCGCCGCGGTGCCGGTGATCGTCCTGACCACGACCGACGACCCGCGCGAAATCTCGCGATGCTACGAACTCGGTTGCAACGTCTACATCACCAAGCCGGTCGAATATGACGCGTTTATCGAAGCCGTGCGCCGGCTCGGTTTCTTTCTGCAGGTCGTCAAGCTGCCGCCGGGCCATCGCTTCGCGGCGCCGTGACGTAACGTTTAACGTTCATGTGATGCTGCCCGAAAGCCACCCGTGACAACATAACCACCAGACCTAGCCTAAAAGAAGACTCCGCATGACCGAAGACGTGTCCACGCAGCCCGCCGCCTATGTGCTGGTCGTCGATGACGACGAAGGCATCCTGCGGCTCGCGCGCAAGTCGCTCGAGCGCGCCGGCTGCCGGGTCGCGATCTGTGCCGGCGTCGAGGCGGCCCATGAGCGGCTCGGCGCGGGCGGGCCCGATCTGCTGGTGCTCGACTATCAGCTCAGTGGACCGGAGACCGGACTCGACTTCTTTCGCCGCTTGCGCGCGGAAGGCGTGCGGATTCCCGCCATTCTCGTGACGGGCTTCACCGACGAATCGCGCGTGATCGAGGCGTTGCGCGCGGGCGTATCCGACGTCGTGCCCAAATCCGGCGAATACCTCAATTACCTGCCCGAAGCGGTCGAGCGGGTGCTGTCTCAAGTGCGTTTGCAAAAAGCGTCGGACGAAGCCTTGCTGTTGCGTGACCGCGAACAGCATTACCGCACCTTGTCGGAGACGCTGCCGCATCTTGTGCTGACCTGCAACGCCGCGGGCGACTGCGACTTTCTGTCGAAGCAGTGGTTCGACTACACCGGGCTTCCCGAAAACAGTTCGTACGGGCTCGCATGGCTGGAGGCCGTGCATCCGGACGACCGCGAGGAAATCCGCCGCAGCTGGCTCAAGGCGGTGGCGAACAACGCGGGCGACTACCGGCACGAACTGCGGATTCGCCGCCACGACGGCGAATACCGCTGGTTCGACGCGCGCGTGGTGGCGATGCGCGACGCCGAAGGCAAGGTCAGCAAATGGTTCGGCAGCTGCACGGACATTCATTCGCAGCGCGAGGCGATCGAGGAGCGAGAACGGCTGCTCGCGTCGGAGCAGGCTGCCCGCCAGATCGCCGAGGAAGCCAACCGCGCCAAGGACCGTTTTCTGGCGATGTTGTCGCATGAATTGCGTACGCCGCTCACGCCGGTATTGGCCGGCGCCAGCGTGCTGGAGATGATTCCGGATCTGCCCGATCAGGCGCGCGCGAGCGTGCGCATGATCCGCCGCAACGTCGAACTCGAAGCGCGGCTGATCGACGATCTGCTCGATCTCACGCGCGTCGCGAACGGCAAGCTGCGTCTGTCGCTGGAAACCGTCGACGTGCACGACGTGATGGACAGCGTGCTCGAACTTTTCCGCAGCGAGATTCAGGTCAAGCAGCAGGACGTGCATGTGCACAAGGACGCGCAACACCATTACGTGCTGGCCGACCGCGCGCGTTTGCAGCAGATGCTATGGAACCTGATCCGCAACGCCGCCAAGTTCACGCCGGACGGTGGCCACATTTACGTGCGCACGCGCGACGAACGCATGCATGTGCAGATATCGGTTGAAGATACGGGCATCGGCATCGAGCCGGAACAGATTGGCAAGCTCTTCAACGCGTTCGAGCAGGGCGACCAGAACATGACGCGGCAGTTCGGCGGCCTCGGCCTCGGTCTCGCGATCACGAAGGCGTTGACCGATGTGCACGGCGGCACCGTGACCGCGCAAAGCCCCGGCGCGCACTGCGGCGCGACCTTCACGATCACGCTGCCGACCGCCGCGGCGCCGGCCGGCGCGCCGCCCGTCGCCGTGCCCGACGAAGTGCATGCGGCCGGCTTGCTGAACATTTTGCTGATCGAGGACCACGTGGACACCGCCGAGGTGATGGCGCAGCTGATTCGCAGCCTCGGTCACGAGGTCACCACGGTCGGCCGCGTGGACGATGCATTGGCCGCCACGCAGTTGCAGAGCTTCGATCTGGTGGTCAGCGACGTAGGCTTGCCCGATGGCACCGGCCTCGATTTCATCAAGGCGTTCCGCGAGCATTCGGATGCGCCGGCGGTCGCGTTGACCGGCTTCGGCACTGACGAGGATGTGCGTCGCTGCTTGAGCGCCGGCTTTACTTCGCATCTGACGAAGCCCGTCAATTTCGGCCAGCTCGAGACGATGATCGAGAGCGCGGTGAATCGAAAGGCGCAGAGGGGCGCTTAGGGCGGCGCATGTTGCTCGGTATAAAAATGCAAAAAGGCCTGTTGCGATCGTCTCGCAACAGGCCTTTTTGCTGAAACCGCCGAGTTTGCGGCCTCGCGGCTTAACGCGGCGAGTTCTTCAGCGAATCGCGGATTTCACGCAATAGCAGCACGTCTTCCGGCGGGGGCGGCGGCTCCGCCGCTGCGGCCTCTGCGGGTTTGCGCAGATTGTTGATGAACTTGACCATCAGGAAAATGATGAACGCGAGAATCACGAAGTTGATGGCCACGGTGATGAACGAACCATAGCCGAACACCGCGACGCCTGCCGTCTGCAAATCTTTATACGATTCGGGGCTGCCCTTGAAGCTGGGCGGAACATCGCCAAGGCGAATGAACTTGTTGGAGAAATCGAGGCCGCCGGTGGCAACGCCGACAACCGGCATGATCAGGTCTTTAACAACGGAATTGACGATGGTGGAAAATGCGCCGCCGATAATCACGCCGACTGCCAGGTCCATCACGTTGCCCTTGAGGGCGAATTCTTTAAATTCCTTGACCATGCTCATAGAGGTTCCTCCTGGAAATCGATAAACGAATCATACCAACCTCAGACGGATAGGCTAGTGCTTTAGGCAGGGGAAACGAGGATTGGCCTTTATTCTGGAAACTGTGACTCACTGTGACGCGCCCGTTCGATATGCGCGGCAAAACTGACCGGGTCGGTATTGGTGCCGCACAGCAGCACGCCCACCCGTTTGCCTTGCAGCTTTTCACGCAGCGGTCCGAGCAGCCCCGCAGTGGCGGCGGCGCAGGCCGGCTCCACGGCCAGCTTGAGTTGTCCGAACAAGATCAGCATGGCCGCGCGCAACTGGTCGTCGGAAACGGTGACGAGCTCGTCGATATGACGGCGGCACAACTCGTAGCTGTATTCCTCGGTGTGCGGCGACATCAGCGAATCGGCGATGCCATGCATCTGGCCCATCTTGACCGTGTGATTGGCGGCGAAACTCTTGCCCATCACATCCGCGCCTTCCGGCTCCACGCCGTACACGTGCACGCGCGGATTCGCGAGCCGCATGGCCGTGGCGACGCCGGCGGCGAGACCGCCGCCGCCGATCGGCAGGATCACGGCTTCGAGGTCGGGCGTTTGCGTGGCCCATTCGTAGCCGAGCGTGGCCGAGCCCAGCACCGTGCGATAACCGTTGAACGGATGCACGAAATAGCGGCCTTCCTCGGCCTCGATGCGGCGCACCAGTTCGAACGCCTCGGCGATGTTTTCCGCGAACACGATCTCGGCGCGGTACTGCCGGCACAGCGCGACGCGCGCCGGATTGGCCGCGCGAAACAGCACGACCTTCGCGCTGATGCCGAGGCGCATGGCCGCGTATGCCACCGCCACCGCATGATTGCCGCCCGACACGCAGGTAACGCCCGCGCTGCGTTGCGCTTCGTCGAGTGCGAGCAGGTTGGTGAACGCGCCGCGCGCCTTGAAGCTGCCGCCCGCTTACAGCAGCTCGAACTTGAAGTTCACCACCGTGCCTTCCAGCGATGAAAAGTCGAGCCTGTCGAACACCGGCGTTCGCATGACCCACGGCGTCAACGCAAAGTGTTGCGTGGCGATATCGTCGAGCGTGGGGATCGGCTCGCCGTCGATGGTGTGGTCGGTGTGCTGCGGCGTGGCGGTTGACATGGGCGGGTGCTCGTTCGTTGGTATGGGTAAGACTCCTTGATCCGGCGGACGGTTTCAGTGCGCGTGCGCCTCGACCGACATGCTGTGAATGAATTTGTGCAGGAAGCGCTCGCATGCCACGAGCTGATCCAGCGCGACGAATTCGTTGGCCTTGTGCGCCTGCTGGATGTCGCCGGGGCCGCACACGATGCTCGGAATGCCCGCCAGCGAAAACAGCCCGGCTTCGGTGCCGTACGCGACCTTGCGTTTGTCCTGGTCGGCGGTCAAGGCGCGCACGAGTTGCGTGATCGCTGCCTGTTCGGACGAATCGAGCCCCGGCGCCGCGGCGATCCTGGTGATCTCGATAGCCGCCGATGGATGCTCGCGTAACATCTTCGGCAGCAGCGTTTCACGTGCGTACTGGTCGATGCGCGCGAAGATCGGTTCGGGATCGAGCGTGGGCAGATTGCGGAATTCGAACTGGAACTTGCATTCGGCCGGCACGGTGTTGATCGCATTGCCGCCGACGATCGTGCTGGTTTGCGCGGTGGTGAAGGGCACGTCGTACAGTTCGTCGAACGGGCCTTGCTCGCGGAACTGATCGGCCATGTCGCGGATGTAGCAGATCAGGCGCGCGGCGTACTCGATCGCGTTCAAGCCCTTCGGCGTGAGCGACGAATGCGCGGCCTGGCCGCGCACGCAGCACTGGTAAGCGTTAATGCCCTTGTGCGCGACGATCGGGCGCATGCTGGTCGGTTCGCCGACAATGCAGCCGTCCGGCTTCACGCCGCGCTTCATCAGGTCCTGGATTAGCAGCGGCGCGCCGGCGCAGCCCACTTCCTCATCGAACGAGAGGGCCAGGTGGATCGGCCTCGCGAGTTTCGTGCGCTGCATGTCGGGCACGAGCGCAAGCGCCGCGCCGATGAAACCTTTCATGTCGCAGGTGCCGCGGCCATACAGTTTGTCGCCGCGAATTTCCGGCTTGAACGGATCGCTGTCCCATTGCTGGCCGTCCACCGGCACGACGTCCGTGTGACCCGAGAGCACCACGCCGCCGTTGGTTTCGCCGTCGTGCGCGGGGATCGTCGCGAACAGGTTGGCCCATTTGCCGCTTGCGTCGTGCGTGAGCGTGGCTTCAATACCGGCGGCGCGCAGTTCGTCGCGCACGGTTTCGATCAGGCCGAGGTTCGGGTTGCGGCTGACCGTGTCCATCGACACGAGGCGGGTAACCCAGGGAAGCGAAACCGGCGACGAAGCGTTCGGTGCGGGAGCGGGTGTTGACGAGAACTGCGCTGATTCAGCGACGTGGGACATGACGGACTCCGGCATTTGAGTCTTTCGATGATACCCAAAAAAAGGCCCGCCCGTATGCTGCGGCGCGCGTTTGCGCGCCGCAGCATAAGCAAAAAAACGCAGGACGTAGCGCGTTTTCCCGACGTTCGCGCTATCGATGCTGAAAGACGGACCTCATCGCGCGGCGACCGTGGCCGTGGTGCCGCGGCTCGGCGCGCCGAGTGCGCGCAGGGTTTCTTTCACGGTCGCGACCCGCACCGCGAGATCCGGGCTGCGCGTTTCGATACGCAGCTTGTCCTGGCCCGCGAGCTTGATGTGCTTGTGTTTCTGCACCATCTCGATGATCCGCATCGCGTCGACCGGCGGGTTCGGGATGAACTGTAAGCCGATCACGGCTTCGCCCGCGTCGATCTTCGAAATGCCCAACGGCTTCGCCGCGAGCCGCAGACGATGCGTCTCCACCAGCGCATGCGCTTGCGGCGGCAACTTGCCGAAACGGTCGATCAGCTCTTCCTGAATGCCGTCGATCGAATCGTTGTGTTCGCAGTTGGCGAGGCGCTTGTACAGCGACAGACGTTCCTGCACGTCGCCACAATAGTCCGCGGGCAGAATTGCCGGCGCGTGCAGATTGATCTCGGTGGTCGCGGCGAGCGGCGCGGTGAGGTCCGGCTCCTTGCCTTCCTTGAGCGCCTTCACGGCGTCGTTCAGCATGTCGGTGTAGAGCTGGAAACCGATCTCGTGAATCTCGCCCGACTGCTTGTCGCCGAGCACTTCGCCCGTGCCGCGAATTTCGAGGTCGTGCATGGCCAGATAGAAGCCCGAACCGAGTTCCTCCATCTGCTGGATCGCTTCGAGCCGGCGCTGCGCCTGTTTCGTCAGACCTTGCGGATCGTGCACCAGCAGATACGAATACGCCTGGTGATGCGAGCGGCCCACACGGCCACGCAACTGATGCAATTGCGCGAGACCGAACTTGTCGGCGCGGTGAATCAGGATCGTGTTCGCGGTGGGCACGTCGATGCCGGTTTCGATAATCGTCGTGCACAGCAGCACGTTGGCGCGCTGTGCGACGAAGTCACGCATCACACGCTCCAGTTCGCGTTCATGCATCTGTCCGTGCGCGACCGCGAGACGCGCTTCGGGCACCAACGCTTCGAGCATTTGGCGGCGATTCTCGATCGTCTCGACTTCGTTGTGCAGGAAGTAGACCTGGCCGCCGCGCTTCAACTCGCGCAACATCGCTTCGCGGATCACGCTGTCTTCTTCACGGCGCACGAAGGTTTTGATCGCGAGGCGCTTTTGCGGCGCCGTGGCTATCACCGAGAAATCGCGCAGGCCTTCTAGCGCCATGCCGAGCGTGCGTGGGATCGGCGTGGCGGTGAGCGTGAGCACGTCGACTTCCGCTCTGAGCGCTTTCAATGCCTCTTTCTGACGCACGCCGAAACGGTGCTCCTCGTCGATGATCACGAGCCCGAGCCGCTTGAACTGCACATCGGACGAGAGCAGCTTGTGCGTGCCGATCACGATATCGACGCTGCCTTCGTTGATCTGCTGGATCGCCGCGTTGACTTCCTTGGTCGACTTGAAACGCGACAGTTCGGCGATACGCACCGGCCAGTCGGAGAAACGGTCGGTGAAGGTCTGCGTGTGCTGTTCGGCGAGCAGCGTGGTGGGCGAGAGCAGCGCAACCTGCTTGCCGCCCATCACCGCGATGAACGCCGCGCGCAACGCCACCTCGGTCTTGCCGAAGCCGACGTCGCCGCACACGAGCCGGTCCATCGGCTTGCCGCTCGTCATGTCGCCGATCACGGCGGCAATCGCCGCGGCCTGGTCCGGCGTTTCCTCGAAGCCGAAGCTCTCGGCGAACTTCACGTAATCCTTCGGTTCGAGCGCGAACGCATGGCCTTCGCGGGCGGCGCGGCGCGCGTACAGGTTCAGCAGTTCGGCCGCGGTGTCGCGAATCTGTTGCGCCGCCTTGCGTTTGGCCTTTTCCCACTGGCCCGAACCGAGCGAGTGCAACGGCGCGCTCTCCGGATCGGCGCCGCTATAGCGCGAGATCACGTGGAGTTGCGCGACCGGCACGTAGAGCTTGCTGTCGCCCGCGTATTCGAGGTGCAGGAACTCGGTTTCGCCTTCGCCGAGATTCATCGTGACAAGCCCCATATAGCGGCCGATGCCGTGCTGCGAATGCACGACCGGATCGCCGATCTTCAGCTCGGACAGATCGCGCACCATCGAATCGACGTTGCTCGCCTGTTCCTGGCGGCGGCGTCCCGCGCGGCGCGCGAGCGGACCGTAAAGCTCCGTTTCGGTGATGACCGCGATGCCGTCGGCCGGCACGGCAAAGCCGTTGGCGAGCGGCGCGACGCCGAGCGAGAAACGCGCGTCGCCGGTCAGCCAGTCCTGGAAGCTGTCGCTCGAGACGGGCTTCAGGTGATTGTCGGCGAGCAGTTGCAGCAGCGTTTCGCGACGGCCCGCCGATTCCGCGGCGAACAGCACGCGGTTCGGCGTGGTCTCCAGATAGCCGCGCAAGGCCGCGACCGGATCGTTAGCGTGACGGTCGATCGCGAGATTCGGCAACGGGATCGACCAGCCGCCGCCCGCGTTGGCGGGCAGCGCGAGCCGTGCGAACGGCTTGGCGAACGTGAAGAAATCCTCGTCCGACAGGAACAGATGCTGCGGCTCCAGAATCGGCCGGTCGCGATCGTGCGAGAGGAAGTTGTAGCGCTGCTTCGTGTCGTTGGTGAAACGCCTGATCGCCGCGTCCAGATCGCCGACGAACGCCAGCTGCGCCCCTTCGGGCAGGTAGTGGAACAGCGTCGCCGTTTCGTCGAAGAAAAGCGGCAGATAGTATTCGATGCCCGCGGACGGCACGCCGTTGCCGATGTCCTTATAGATCGACGCGCGGCTCGGATCGCCCTCGAAGGTTTCGCGCCAGCGGCTGCGGAAGGCGGTGCGCGCCGCTTCGTCGAACGGGAATTCGCGGCCGGGCAGCAGGCGCACGTCCTTCACCGGATAGAGGCTGCGTTGCGTGTCCGGGTCGAAGGCGCGGATCGAGTCGACCTGATCGTCGAACAGGTCGATCCGGTAAGGCAAGGGCGAGCCCATCGGGTACAGGTCGAGCAGCGAGCCGCGCACGCAGTACTCGCCTGGACGCACCACCTGGCTCACGTGTTCGTAGCCGGCGAGCGTCAGTTGCGCCTTGAGCCTGGCTTCGTCGAGACGCTCGCCTTGCGAGAACGCGAATGTGTAGCCCGCCATGAACGAGGCGGGCGGCATCCGGTAGAGCGCCGTGGTGGCGGGCACGAGCAGGATGTCGCAGCGGCCTTCGCCGAGATCGTGCAGCGTGGCGAGGCGCTCGGAGACCAGATCCTGGTGCGGCGAAAAGGTGTCGTAAGGCAGCGTTTCCCAGTCGGGCAGCAAACGCACGCGGGCCTCGGGCGCGAAAAAGCCGATTTCCTGTGACAGACGCTGCGCATCGACGGCGCTTTCGCACACGACCGCCAGGAGCGGCACCTTCTCGCGATAGGCGAGATGGTAGCGGGCGATCAGCAGCGCGTCGGACGAGCCGTGCGTGCCGTCGAAGGCGAAACGCTGGCCGGCTTTGACGAGCGCGACGGGCGGGGAGTACTGCGATGATGCGGCGATGTCTGGCATAGAAGAGAAAAGGCGGCCTCGGGCTCACACGTGATCGGCAAGTTTACGCGTGTCGGGGCGTGGATGCGAAGGACCTATTATAAAATCCGTCCTTTACTTTCACTTCGCGGCATTCGCACTCGTGACTTCCCGTCTATTTGCCCTGATTCCGTGCGCCGGCACCGGCAGCCGTTCCGGCGCCGCGATGCCCAAACAATATCGCACTGTCGCCGGCCGCGACATGTTGCATTACTCGCTGGCGGCTTTC
This sequence comes from Paraburkholderia sp., assembly GCA_035636295.1. Lineage (GTDB taxonomy): Bacteria > Pseudomonadota > Gammaproteobacteria > Burkholderiales > Burkholderiaceae > Paraburkholderia. The sequence continues at coordinate 10,097 of DASPZL010000094.1, read as the reverse complement.
GACGCGTGCAGCGAGTTTGCGCAAACCCTGCTCGTGATCGCCGCCGACGACCAGCACTTCGACGCCCGCCGCTTCGGCGGCTTGCGTTTCGCGGTGCGCCGCTGCGGCGGGGCGTCGCGTCAGGCATCGGTGCTGAACGGGCTGCATGCGCTCGCCGAGTTCGGCGCGCGCGACGACGATTGGGTGCTGGTGCACGACGCCGCGCGCCCGGGCATCACGCCCTCGCTGATCCGCACGCTGGTCGGCGCGCTGAAGGACGACGCGGTTGGCGGCATCATGGCCTTGCCGGTGGCCGACACCTTGAAGCGGATCGACGCCGCCTCAGCGAACGGGCGGATCGCCCGCACCGAGGCGCGCGACGGTTTGTGGCAGGCGCAAACGCCGCAGATGTTCCGCATCGGCATGTTGCGCGAGGCGATTTTGCGCGCGCAGGCGGACGGTCACGATCTGACCGACGAAGCGAGCGCGATCGAATGGCTGGGACATGCGCCGAAACTCGTGCAAGGCAGCTTGCGCAACTTCAAGGTGACTTATCCGGAAGACTTCGATCTGGCCGAGGCGATTCTGAGCCGGCCGGCATCGGCTTCCTGATTTGACGACTTCAAATTTCAATTACCGGACTTGACGCATATGGATTTCAGAATTGGGCAGGGCTATGACGTGCATGCGCTGGTGCCGGGGCGTCCGTTGATTATCGGCGGTGTGACGATTCCTTATGAGCGCGGACTGCTCGGGCATTCGGATGCGGACGTGCTGTTGCATGCGATTACCGATGCTATTTTCGGCGCGGCCGCAATGGGCGATATCGGCCGGCATTTCTCCGATACCGATGCGAAGTTTGCCGGCGCGGATAGCCGGGTGTTGCTGCGCGAGTGTTTTGCGCGTGTGACGGCCGCCGGATTTTCCATTGCCAATGTCGACAGCAGCGTGGTCGCTCAGGCGCCCAAGCTCGCGCCTCATATCGAAGGCATGCGGGCCAATATTGCGGCTGATCTGGGGCTGCCGGTCGAGCGTGTCAACGTCAAGGCCAAGACCAATGAGAAGCTGGGCTATCTTGGGCGAGGCGAGGGGATCGAAGCGCAGGCCGTGGTTCTGCTGATCAAGACTTGAACTGCCGCGAAGCCCAGGAAACCGAAGCGCGCAGCCCGCGTCAACAACGGACGCGCTGCGCGCCATCCGCCTGCTTTCATTCAGCCGCAATACACTGCGCCGCGGCATTGATAACAGCAGCAATGCGGCCCACGTCGCGCAATTGAGTGGTGGTCATGCCCTCGGCCACCAGCGTATCAAAATGCGATTTCACGCAGAAATGGCATTTACCGATAATCGACGCCGCCAGCGCATACATTTCAAACCGCCGCTTATCGACTCCGCCATGCGACGCATAAGCATTCATCCGTAATTGCGCCGGCTGCGATTTCAAATCCGCGTTATCCGTCATTTCCACATACGGATACCAGACGTTATTCATCCCCATCAACGCCGCGGCAGTCAGCGCGCCATTCGTTTCTTCCGGAGACAAAACGCCGGAATTGCGAATCGCATTGACGATTACCGTGCTCTTTGCGGCGAACGCCGCCGCGAGCGCCACGCCGACCGCGTCGTTCCCTTCGAGCGAAGAGCGCGCAATCGTCCCATCCAGATTCAGCCGAATGTCCTTGGCGTAGTCAGGCACGAGCGCCTTAATCGAAGACAAGAATTCCATTGATATCTCCTATCGGGTTGTCGATAAAAAAGCCCGCGGCTTTTCCAGGCTTAGCGGGCTTCCGACGCCACGGCTTACAGCGTTGCGCCGCCGACCGCGCGGTTGCAAGGGCAGAGTTCGTCCGTTTGCAGGCCGTCCAGAATACGCAGCACTTCTTCCGGATTACGGCCGACGTTCAGGTTGTTGACCGAAACGTGCTGGATCGTGTTGTCCGGATCGACGATGAACGTGGCGCGCAGCGCCACGCCGGCTTCCTTGTCGCGCACGCCGAGCTGGTCGATCAGCTCGCCCTTCACGTCGCCGAACGAATGGTGATTCAGCTTGCTCAGGTCCTTGTGCTCACGTCGCCATGCCAGTTTCACGAATTCGTTGTCGACGCTGCCGCCCAGCAACACCGCGTCGCGCTCTTCGAAGTCCTTGGCCAGCTTGCCGAACTCGACGATTTCCGTCGGACACACGAACGTGAAATCCTTCGGGTAGAAATAGATGATTTTCCACTTGCCCGGGAACGACTGCTCCGTGATTTCTTCGAACGCCGAGACGCCGTTTTCTTCGTGGTTGTTGAAGCCCGGCTTGGCAGCCGTGACGGTGAATGCTTCGAGTTTGTCGCCAACAGTTTTCATGCGAATGCTCCTTCGTGTGTTGGAAAAACAGCATGTTTGAGGCTATCAGCTCGTCATCACGAGCGCGTTGCAAGCTTTTCAACTATAGTTCTATTGAACTATCCGTTCAATAGTTTTTTTCTAACGACCCGGATAGTTATTATTCAACGCGGATGGTGGCCACAGAAGCGCGTCCGGGCTCCTTGCGGTCAGATGCCTTTCGCAAGCGGGAACTCGATCGTCACCTCGAGACCCGGTCCTGGCGTGCGATTGCGCAGGCGCAGCGCGCCGCGGTAACGGCCCACCAGGCGCTGCACAATTGCCATGCCAAGGCCCGTGCCGTTCGCCTGGGTGCGCGCGGAATTCACACGATAGAACGGCCGTGTGACAAGCGCCAGCTGGTCCTCTGGAATACCTGGACCTTCGTCGACCACCGAGAGTTCGACCCGCGAGTGCGACACACGCGTTTCGAGAATCACATGCGGGATGCCGTCGCCGTCGCTCAAACCGTACTTGCGCGCGTTCTCCAGCAGATTGCCGACCACACGCCGCATGTCGGTTTCGTCGGCCTCGATCACCGCCGACGGCGCGAGCCGCGTGATCAGCCGCATGCTGTCCTCGCTCGCCATGCGCGCGGCCAGTTCTCCCGCGATCACGGAAAGGTCGACCGGTTCAGGCACGCGCTGCACCGGACGAGCGTAATCGAGGAACCGGCCGATGATCATGTCCATCTGCTCGATGTCGTCGACCATCGCGTCCTTGGTGCTCTGATCGGACGGGCTCATTTCGGTTTCCAGCCGCAGCCGCGCGAGCGGAGTGCGCAGATCGTGCGAGATGCCGGCGAGCATCAGCGCGCGGTCGGCCTCGAGCTGTTCGAGGTCCTGCACCATCTGGTTGAAACTGCGATTGGTTTCGGCGGCCACACCCATGCCGCGTTCGGGCAGCGGCTCGGGCGACTGGCCGGAGCCGACTTTGCGCGCGGCCATGGCGAGCCGGGCGAACGGCCGGTTCACGAGACTCGTGATGAACGCCGCGCCGAATAGCGACAACGCAAGCGCGAACACGCCCCAGCCGGCCCATTGCAGGCCCGTTGCGTTGTCGAGCTGATCGCGGTCGAGCGCCACCCAGTAGTCGTCGTCGTCGATCTTGAAGCTGATCCACACGCCGGGGATGTCGTTCACGCTCTGCGCAATGACCGTGTCGTCGCCCAGGCGCCCGCGAATGTCGTGCTCGATCAGCCGGTTCAGCGACTCGTCGGGCTGGAGTTTGTACTTGTCGGTGGTTTCGCGCGGGTACACGCGCACGCCTTCATTGCTTTCCAGGTCCTGCAGCAACGCGCGCCGCAGATCGGGGTCGGAATAGAGGAGTGCGGTGCGCGTGAGCTTGACGATGGCGACCAGCTGCAAAGCCACGCGCTGCGCGCGCGGCTCGCGCTCGATCACCCGGAAGCTCTGGAACCACGCGGCGAGACTGACTGCGATCAACAGCGCGATCAACAGAAAGGTCCGCCAGAAAAGGCCGCCGAACGCGAGCGTCAGGAGGCGCCGGTCGATCCGCATGGGCCCTTCTTATCTGAAATCAAAAACGGGAGGCGAGAACAAACTCAGGCTGCACCGTCGGGAATAAACACGTAACCCAGACCCCAGACGGTCTGAATGAAACGCGGGCTGCCCGGATCGGGTTCGATCAGCTTGCGCAGACGCGAAATCTGCACGTCGAGGCTGCGGTCGAACACTTCATATTCGCGGCCGCGGGCGAGTTCCATCAACTTCTCACGCGACAGCGGCTGACGCGGGTGACGGGCAAACACCTTCAGCACCGAGAACTCGCCGGTGGTGAGCGGAATTTCCTGGCCTGCCTTGGTGAGCGTGCGGGTGGCAAGATTCAGCGCGAACTCGCCGAACTCGAACACTTCGGTGGTTTCGGACGGCGCGCCCGGCAACTCGGACGGCGACTGGCGGCGCAGCACCGCGTGAATCCGCGCGACCAGCTCGCGCGGGTTGAACGGCTTGGGCAGATAGTCGTCGGCGCCCATTTCGAGGCCGACGATACGGTCGACGTCTTCACCCTTGGCCGTCAGCATGATGATCGGCGTGCGGTCGTTGCTGCCGCGCAGGCGGCGGCAGATCGACAGGCCGTCCTCGCCGGGCAGCATCAGATCCAGCACCAGCAGGTCGAAGCGCTCACGCACCCACAGCTTGTTCATGGATGGCGCGTTCTCGGCAACATAGACATTGAAGCCCTGTTCACCGAGGTAGCGGCGCAGCAGATCGCGCAGGCGCGGATCGTCGTCGACGACGAGGATTTTCGAAGGGTTTTTGGTTTCCATGGTCGGCATCTTAGCGCGATTAGAAAGTGGTGCGCGGTTGCATCATTTATCGAGTTACAGTCAGTTACAAAATTTACCCGCACTGTGGCACGACGTAAAGCATGGACAGTTAGACTCCTTTACTGAATGCGGCTGTTCGGTGGATACTTCACTCGACTAAAACTCACGCGCCCGGCTCGTTACCGGGTTTGTATACGCATTTGAGGTAGCCGGTTGCCGCACCACGAAGGGAACAACATGAAGGGAGGGGTTTGGCCGAATGTGCGCCTACGCGTGATTGCTCTGGCGGTAGCCGGTACGATTGCAGGCTCACTGGCACCAATGCTCGCCCATGCCCAGCCTTCCGCCGACAGAGCTGCGAGTGAGCACGCGTCCAGGTCAGGCAACCCCAAGGCAAATCGCCGCAACGCCAACAACACCGAACGCCCCGCATCAGACGCGATGTTGCGCACCGCAGTTCCCCCCGATCTCGATCAACACCGCCGCGACGGCCATATGACGCCCGACGAGCGGCGCCTGCTACGCCAGCATATCGAAGACGCCGTGCGCGAACTCTATAAGCGCTAGCCGCTTTAGGTACCGGCCTTCGTCCGGTTCTTGCGCGTCTTTTACGTTGCCTTCTCACGCTATGCTTTTCAGGCTTATGGTGCGCGTGAAAACTTCTCCGTGTGAAAAATTTCGTTGCACTTCCCTCGTCAACTTTCGCTTCCGGTCCGCCGTTGAGTTGCCAGAGCGCGGCGCGTGATTGCGTGCGCGATTGCCGTTTCATGACGTTCCGCCAACCGGATGACCGATGATGAGATTGCTGACAGGTTGTAAGCGCAGTGGGTGGTTTGCAATCCCTGTTATTGCGCTCGCGGCGGCAACGTGCGGTTTGCAGCCGGCGTCCGCACAGCAAAGCGCGCCTCATGTGCCGCATGTCAAGCATCGCACGCCCACCGCGGCATCCGCGGCTTCCGCTGCTGAACAGCAAATCCTCGGTGCCGACGACGCACGCTTCTTCCTGACGCGCGTCGGCTTCGCGCCGGACAGCGCCGAACTCGCGCAATATGTCGGGCTCACGCGAGCCCAGGCCGTCGACAAGGTGCTCGCGACAACGCGAACCCAAGCCGTCACGCCGTTGCCCGACTGGGTGCTCGAACCGATCCCCACACGTGAAGCGCGCAAGGCGTGGACCGTCGAGCAGCGTCGTGACGAGCAGCGGCTGCGTCGGCAGCGTTACGAAACATTACGCGCATGGTGGGTGCGCGAGATGCTGGTCACGCCGTCGCCGCTGACCGAGCGCATGACACTTTTCTGGCACAACCATTTCACGTCAGGCGAGGACAAGGTTCAGTTTCCACAGCTGATGACGCAGCAGAACCTGCTGTTGCGCCGGGAGGCGCTCGGCAACTTCGGCACGTTGCTGCACGACGTCGCGAAAGATCCGGCGATGCTGCAATACCTGGACGGCGCGAGTAATCGCAAAGGCAAGCCCAACGAAAATTTCGCCCGCGAGGTGATGGAGTTGTTCACGCTCGGCGAAGGGCACTACACGCAGCGCGACGTGTCGGAGGCGGCGCGCGCTTATACGGGATGGAGTCTCGATCCCGACACGCAGGCGTATCTGTGGCGCGCCAATCAGCACGACGATGGCGAGAAAACCGTGCTCGGGCAAACCGGTCCGTTCGACGGCGATCAGGTACTGGACATTCTGCTCGCGCGGCCGGAAACCGCCACGTTCGTCACGACCAGGCTGTGGCGTGAATTTGTCTCCGACACGCCGGACCCGGCGCGTATCGCGCCGATCGCGGCGCAGTTCCGCGCGAGTCGTTACGATATCAAGGCCGCGTTGCGCGGCCTCTTCATGAGCGACGCGTTCTGGGACGAGGGCGATCGCGGCGTGCTCGTGAAGTCGCCGGCGGAATTCGTGGTCGGCACGCTGCGTGCGTTCGACATCGGCTACGACAACACTGCGCCGTTCGCCGCCCAGATCCGCACGCTCGGCGAAAACCTGTTATACCCGCCGAACGTGAAAGGATGGCCGGGCGGCACGACATGGATCAACAGTTCGACGCTGCTCGCGCGCAAGCAGTTCGTCGAGCAACTGTTTCGCGCGACTGAAACCGCCGGTCCGCGGCGCATGATCGATCCGATGAACGCAAAGTTCGCGGCGAGCGACAGCGGCGCGCCGCGCAACATGCAGACGAATCCGCCGATGCAACGCGCGACGGCGCGAGGTGATCAAAGTGGTCGAGGCGGCGTGCGCTTCGACATCGATACATGGCTCGCGCATTACAACACGGCGCCCACGGCGAAGCCGGGGTTATCGGCCGAGCTTCAACTGCAGCATGCGGTCTTGCCGCTCGCGCCGGTGAATGCGATCGACACCGATTCCATCGCAAGCGCTTATCTGGAAGCGTTGCTGATGGACCCGGCGTATCAGCTCAAGTGAACGTGATCCGCTGAAATGAACTGTCCGGCCGTGGCAGTGTGAGTCGCGCCGTGACAATCGAACGAGGTGCAGCATGAAACGACGCAGCTTTCTCTCGATGGCCGCAAGCGCCGGCGCGTCGCTCTGGTTGCCGCGCGCATTCGGCGCGCAAACGGCCGCGCCAGGTGCGTCGCCGAAGCGCGGCTACGGCAACCTGCTGATCCTCGTCGAACTGAAGGGCGGCAACGATGGTTTGAACACCGTGATTCCGTTTGCCGATCCCACTTACTATCAGCTGCGCAAGAACATCGGCATCAAACGCGAGCAGGCGATTCAGCTCGATGAGCGCACCGCGCTGCATCCGTCGTTGCAGCCGCTGATGCCGCTGTGGCAGAGCCGGCAACTGGCGCTCGTGCAAGGCGTCAGCTATGCGCAGCCGAACCTCTCGCATTTCCGCTCGATCGAGATCTGGGACACCGCATCGCGCTCCGACCAGTATCTGCGCGAGGGCTGGCTCACGCGTGCGTTCGCGCAGACGCCGGTGCCCGCGGGTTTTGCCGCCGACGGCGTGGTGATCGGCAGCGCCGAAATGGGACCGCTCGCGAACGGCGCGCGTGCGATCGCGCTCGTCAATCCGGCGCAGTTCGTGAAGGCTTCGCGCCTCGCCACGCCGGTGTCGCTGCACGAGCGCAATCCCGAACTGGCGCACATTCTCGACGTTGAAAACGACATCGTGAAAGCCGCGGACCGTCTGCGTCCCGTGCAAGGCGAGGCGGCGTTGAAGACGGCGTTTCCCGGCGGCGCATTCGGCAGCTCGATCAAAACGGCGATGCAGGTGCTCGCCGCCAGCACCGCCCCGAAGGAAGTCCCCTTGGGGGACACGCCGCAAGGACAGCCCAGGAGCGGGCAGGGCGTCGCGGTGATCCGCTTGACGCTCAACGGTTTCGATACGCATCAGAACCAGCCGGCTCAACAGGCGGCGCTGCTCAAACAACTCGCGGAAGGATTCGCTTCCATGAAGTCGGCGCTCGTCGAATTGGGCCGCTGGGACGACACGCTTGTCATGACGTACGCCGAGTTCGGGCGCCGTCCGCGCGAGAATCAGAGCAACGGCACCGACCACGGCACGGTCGCGCCGCATTTCGTGATGGGCGGACGAGTGCGAGGCGGTCTCTACGGCGTGCCGCCGGAACTCGCGCGGCTCGACGGCAACGGCAACCTGCCGGTCGGCGTCGATTTTCGACAGCTTTACGCGACCGTGCTCGGGTCGTGGTGGGGGCTCGATGCGTCGGCGATTCTGCTGCAGCGTTTCGAGCCGCTGCCGTTGCTGCGCGCTTGACGATGAAGGGCCGCGCCCCATCGGATTCAACGCGCGGCCGTTGCGTGGTTCGCGCTATCTGGCGCGCCATGCGATCCATAGCTTGCGAATCGGCGTCAGCGCGATACGTTGATGCAGCACGTGATAGCCGTCGCGTTCGATTTCATCGAGCAGCGCCGACGCGAGTGCCGCCTGCGCGAGCAGCGTGCGCTGCGAGCGGCGCTCGCCGGCCGGCATCGCGGCGAGCGTGGCATGCAACGCATCGCGGGCGCGCTTCGTCTCGAAACGCATCAACTCGGTGAACGCGTCGGAATATTTTCGATTGATCAGATCGGCGGCGGTGACGTTAAAGCGCTGCATTTCGTCGATCGGAACATAGATGCGGCCGTGGCGTGCATCATTGCCCGTTTCGACCACGAACTGCGCGAGCAGCAGCGCTTCGCCGAGCGGCGCCGACCACGTCGAAGCCTGCGCGGCGTCTTTCGCGGTGGCCCGCGCCACCAGCGACGCGAACGTGCCGCCGACGCCTTGAACGTAGCGCCGCAGATTCGGGTAATCGAGGTAACGCGCCTGGTCGAGGTCCATTTCGAAACCGGCCAGCAGCGCCTGCAACGCCGGATACTCGGCCTCCACGTCGGGCAGATAAGCCGCCAGCGCCTTGGACACCGGATGCGACGGCGCGCCCGAAGCCAGCGCGGCGATTTCGTTTTGCCACCATGCGAGCTTGGTGCGGCCGATGGCCGGATCGCTCACTTCTTTGACCGTTTCCTCGAACTCGCGGCGCAGCGCGAACAGCGCGGTCAAAAGCGGCTGGCTTGTGGCGGGCCCCTGCCGAAGCGCATAGTAAGTGCTCGATCCGGGCGGCGCCGCTTTCTGCTGGCAATATTCGTCGAAATTCACTGGATTGGAATGTGGGGAAGAGCGGGCGAAGTGGGACACGGCGGGGGCACGGCGCGCGTGCGCTAAGCAAAAAATTGTAGCATCGGCGCCCTTCATGCGGATGGCCGGGCAGATGCAGACAAGCGCGAATCAATCGGTTAGAATCTCGCGCTTACGCTTTTGGGCGCGTGTTTTTTTGATGCGCTCGGAGCATGCAGGACATCGGGCAGGGCGCACAGCGGCTTGTCCGGCTGCGAGGGTGGCGAAATTGGTAGACGCACCAGGTTTAGGTCCTGACGCCCGCAAGGGTGTAGGGGTTCGAGTCCCCTCCCTCGCACCATTTATATGTATGTAGCGGAGAACCCCGTCAAGTCTTTGGACCGGCGGGGTTTTTGTTTTTGTCGGCACGCGCGTGCTTGCGGTGACGCTCAGGCGCCCGGCGGTTGCGTTTGCGTGCCCGGCAACTCTGCCTGCGCGGCGCCTTCGAGAAACCGGCGGGTCGATTCGAACGCCTGCAGCATCGGGTCCGGCCACGGCGTTTGCAGCATGACTGCCTGATGGTTTTCGAATGCCGACGACAACAGTTTCGCCAGCTCGGGCGAGCGCAGATGACGCAGCAGCACGCTGACGGCGATCGCCGTGGCCTGGCTGGCGCCAGCGGTCTGGAGTTCCGAGGCGGTGAGGGCCGCGATCTGTTTGTTGATGTCCACTGAAAACGTCCTTGGATGAATGTGGGAGATTGAAGGCTCGGTGGCCGGTTCCGAATTTTGACATGGTTGGCGGGTTGCCGCGAACGTGGCGCGTTCCCGCGCTTGCGGTGCTCGATGAAACGGCGACGTTTTTTTAGGTGC